>JAZLLE010000075.1:0-24361 GCA_045597985.1 Bacteroidaceae bacterium
GACGGCATACTTTCTGCGCACTGTCAAAAAAGCCGAAGCCTTTCTCCTTACAGAAAGCGACAATACCCGCCTTGTCGAAACGTTTCTCCCCTTTAACCTCAAAACGATGAGCATCCTCAAAAAAGAGCAGGCCTATGATACCATGAGTTTTAAACCCATTTGTACAATTAATCGCAAATTTTCCCGCAAATAATTGAAAATTAATCGGATTGCCTGTTGTTTCTTTCAAATTTAATTTGTACATTTGTACAACCAAAGAAACATTACGACAATGTCCAGACCAACAAGAGAAGAGAGCATCTACCAGGTATCAATCCATCGCAACGGAGGCTATATGTACGCATCCACCCATCCATATACAACTGACGAGAAGACCGGCAAGCGCAAGTATGTCAATCTCCACTGGGGCACCGTCGAAGATGGTAATCGGTTTATTCCCGGCAAGCGTTATATCTTCGCAAGTCCCGAGGAGCGCGCAAGGCTTGTGTTCCCCAAGGACTGGGATCTGAGCGAGGCGAACAAGCTCTCCGGAGCAAAGGCTGCAGGCCGGCCTGCTTATACCGATGCCGACAGGAACAGGTTCTACGGAGACATCTGGCTTCTTGAGCAGGTTGCCGCAAAGACCGGCCTGAGGGATGACCTGAACAAGGTATTCGAGGGCAACTCCGAGTATGTGGACAGTGTCCTCACGCTTGCGTACTTCTCAGTTCTCACCGGATACTCCTACAACCGAGTCGCCCGTTGGCAGCGGATAGAGAAGACTCCGTACGGCAAGGAGTTGTCTCCGGCTGCAATCACATATCTGACTCAGAACATCACGGAATCGGAGAGGATGAAACTGTTCAGCCTGCGGGCTGCAAGACTGTCGGACAATGCTGTCTGCGCAGTTGATTCCACCACCAGATCCGCCTACGGAGATGCCCTTGCGGACATCAAGTGGGGCAAGAACAAGGAGGGCATCAAGCTCCCCCAGACATCCGAGGTCGTGGTCTATTCCCTTGATGACCACATGCCGGTCTATTACAGGACATTCCCCGGGAACATCCCCGACTCAAGAAGCGTGGAGACACTGCTGACCGACCTCAAGCACGCGGGCTTCCCCGATGTGGCCCTGCTTACCGACAGGGGCTATGAGTCAGTCCAGAACCTTGAGCGGTACATACTCGCCTCGCAGAAGATGGTGATGTGCGTCAAGGTGAATCAGGAGTTCGTCCTAAAGCGCATCATGGAATACGGCGACTTTGCGGGCGCTCCTGAACAGATGTCCATCGACATTGACACCCAGGTGTTCTACCGTCAGTATGATATCGACTACGATGTCAGAGGAAACGGTGATGCCGTCCACAAGGCCGACCGCTATAAGCTCAACATATACTTCGACCCCATCAAACGGGGGGCTGACATATCCGCACAGATGACCAAAATCGAAATGCAGAAGGCTGCATTGCAGGATATGCTGGACAACAAGTTGCCGCTTGATGACGACAATACCGTAAAACGCCTGTACAGGTGGTTCAACATCGAGTATGACAACAACACCCGGATAATCAGCAGCTTCTCTCTCAACGAGAAGAAGGTCGCGATTGCAAGGCGCACCTCCGGCTTCTATGCGATAGCCACTCTGGGGATGGATCTCACTGCAATGCAGGCCTGGGACCTGTACGGCCTCAGGGACGAGCAGGAGAAGTACTTCCAGCAGATGAAAAGCCAGCTGGGCTTCAACCGCCAGCGGAACTGGTCCGAGGAGGGCAAGACAGGACGGCTCTTTGTACTCTTCGTGGGACTTGTCCTCAGTTCATACGTCCGCCACATCTGGAAGACCACGAACCTGCACAAGCAATTCTCGTCAACCCTTGAGGTCCTGGACGAGATGCGCTCCATCCGGTGTGTCGAGCACACGAACAGGGCGAAGTTCATCACACCGTTCGTCGGCGGACAGCTCGACATCTGCGAGGCCTTCGGCTTCAAGATCCCCGAAGGCTGCACACCGAAATACGCCTCCAGAAAGAAGTCCGTACCCCGTCGCGGACGCCCTTCAAAGCCCAGAACTACGACGCTGGAGAGTTAATTGTACAAAATGACGCAAAACTCATGATACAAACACCCAAAGTATGGTGCTTTTAAAACCGTCATAGTCGCGTGCACCGATGTATTTGCCCGTCATAGCCTCGGCAGCGTATGCGAATCCGTCTGTAAAGTAGGAGAATATCATCAGCAGTTTCATCATAATGGAAGCGGAAGCCAGTAGCAAGTCGCCGTATTGTGCTGACATTACGGTGTAGCCTATGTATATGGCTATGAAACAGACTGAGCGTATGAACAGGTTGCGGTTCATTGTCATAAACCGGCGGGTATCGCTGTCCCAAAGCGAGACACCGGCCTCAGAGAGCCTGTGTCCTGCGAACACATCCTTGTATTTTATCGCGATGATTATTACCGATGCGGCTAGTCCGGAATATTGTGCCAGCACGGTTCCTGCCGCTATTCCAGGGAAACCGAGTCCGTGCCATCTGCCTATTCCCGCCGCCAGCACTATGCTTGCCAGAATATTCACACCGTTCACAACTAAGTCCAGAAACATTGAGCTTACGCTGTCCTGCATTCCTATCATCCATCCCTTCATTGCCATCAGGCCTAATGTGGCGGGGGCTGCCCATATTCTTATGTAGAAGTAACGCGATGCCAGCTCGCGGACCTGTGGCGTGCAGTCAATGAAGAGGAATGCGAATTGTACGAAGAGCCATTGTATCAGGATAAGTATGGCCGCAATGGAGAGAGACAGACCCATACTGCGGCTCAGAATCCTGCGGCACTCGCCGTTGTCGCCGCGGCCGTATGCCTGTGCTGTCAGACCGCCTGTACTGACTCTGAGGAAACCGAAATTCCAGTAGAGCAGGTCAAAAAGCATAGAGCCGATGGAGATTCCACCTATCAGCGTTGCAGCGTTAGCGTCAAGATGGCCTGCCACAGCTATGTCCACCATTCCAACCAGTGGTACGGTGATATTGGCTAGAATACTTGGAATGGCAAGCCTTAATATTTCTTTGTTAATGTTCCTGCTCATCAGATTGCAAATTTACTTTATTCTTGGTATATTCGCAGAATCAAAGAAAATGTAATAATAAGAATATGGAAGAAGAGAAGAAAACTATTGAGTTGCCGGAGAATGCCGGACGCGAGCTTCGAGAAGGCGAGGAGTACGAGCCTGTGATGTCGCCCAAGAAGGTGTTTCCAGAGGCCAATATATGGTCTGTAGGGTGGGGAATCCTTATGGCTGTGTTGTTCTCGGCTGCCGCCGCATATCTGGGTCTGAAGGTCGGACAAGTCTTTGAGGCTGCTATTCCTATCGCCATTATTGCTGTGGGCGTGTCAAGTGTGGCAAAGCGCAAGAATGCACTTGGTGAGAATGTGATTATTCAGTCCATAGGAGCCTGTTCGGGCGTTATTGTAGCAGGTGCCATCTTTACTCTTCCTGCATTGTACATACTTCAGGCAAAGTATCCGGATATGACAGTGAACTTTATGCAGGTGTTCCTTGCATCGCTGCTTGGAGGTATTCTCGGCATTCTTTTCCTGATACCTTTCCGCAAGTATTTCGTGAAGGATATGCACGGAAAGTATCCTTTTCCGGAGGCTACGGCCACCACTCAGGTGCTTATCTCCGGCGAAAAGGGTGCCGGACAGGCCAAGCCACTCATCGTGGCTGGTCTTATTGGTGGTATATACGATTTCCTGGTTGCTACTCTGGGCACCTGGACAGAGGTGTTCTCAACACGTGTATGCAAGTGGGGCGCCGCTCTGGCTACCAAGGCTAAGCTCGTGTTCAGCATCAATACCGGTGCCGCTGTTCTTGGTTTAGGATACATTGTTGGACTCAAGTACGCCTGCATCATCGCGGCAGGCTCTGCTGTGGTATGGTTCATCATCGTACCCCTGCTGCCATTGTTTGGCGATACATTCCTGCAGACACTTAACCCTGCTGTAACAGCATCTGTATCAGGTATGGAGCCTGAGGTGATTTTCACGAGCTATGCGCGCCACATCGGTATTGGCGGTATCGCAATGGCCGGAATCCTTGGCATCATCAAGTCTTGGCCGGTAATCACGAGCGCCGTAGGCCTTGCCGGACGCGAGCTTAAAGGAAGCAAGGATGCGGCTACTGTAGAGATTCCACGTACTCAGCGTGACCTTCCTATGAAGATAGTAATAATAGGTATTATCGCAGCTTTGATTGCTGTATTCCTGTTCTTCTATTTCGGCGTAATGGACTTCAATCTGCTTCACGCTGTGGTAGGTATTCTGGTTGTAGGCATAATAGCATTCCTGTTTACGACAGTGGCTGCAAACGCCATTGCCATCGTAGGCACAAATCCTGTGTCTGGAATGACTCTGATGACGCTTATTCTGGCATCAGTCATAATGGTGGCAGTTGGTTTGAAAGGCTCAGCCGGAATAGTGTCTGCTCTGATAATGGGTGGCGTTGTATGCACAGCTTTGTCAATGGCTGGTGGATTCATAACTGACTTGAAGATAGGCTATTGGCTGGGTTCTACTCCAGTAGTGCAGCAGGGATGGAAGTTCCTTGGCACACTGGTGTCCGCACTTACAGTCGGTGGCGTTTTGATCATTCTGAACAAGACCTACGGCTTTGTAGGTGACAATGCTCTGGTGGCTCCTCAGGCCAATGCCATGGCAGCTGTAATTGACCCGCTGATGTCAGGAACCGGTGCTCCCTGGTGGCTTTATGCCACTGGTGCCGTAATTGCGCTGATTCTGAATTTCTGTCACGTGCCTGCATTGGCTTTCGCTTTGGGTATGTTCATTCCGTTCAATCTGAATATTCCATTGGTGATAGGTGGTCTTATCAACTGGTATGTTGGGAGCCGCTCAAAAGACACAAGGCTCAATAATGCACGCACCGAGCACGGTACCCTTATTGCATCTGGCTTCATTGCAGGTGGTGCGCTTATGGGTGTTGTAAGCGCTGCCTTGCGCTTTGCCGGACTGGACCTTACACTGACTAATTGGGTTGAGACATCGTGGGCGGAATGGCTTTCACTTGCGATGTATATCGCGCTGATTCTCTGGTTTGTAAGGTCGGTACTTAAACGTAAGGATATTTGATTCCGCGGTTAAGAAATATTATTTTTTTGAGTTAGTTTTTTATTAGATATGTCAGAGATTAAGGGACACGTGGCTCAGATAATTGGTCCGGTAATCGATATCGCATTTGAAGGTGCTGGTCTTGACCTGCCGTCAATCCACGATGCGTTGGAGATTACGCGCGATGATGGCCGTCGTCTTCTGGTAGAGGTGCAACAGCATATTGGCGAGAATATGGTAAGGACTGTGGCTATGGACCTTACCACAGGCTTGCATCGTGGAATGGAGGCCCGTGCATTAGGCTCTCCAATTACGATGCCTGTAGGAAAGCAGATTAAGGGACGTATGATGAACGTCACGGGCGATCCTATTGATGATTTGAAACCTCTTGATATGCAAGGAGCATTCCCGATTCACCGTGAGCCACCTAAGTTTGAGGAACTCTCCACTGTAGAGGAGGTCCTTTTCACAGGTATCAAGGTTATTGATCTTCTGGAACCATACTGCAAGGGTGGAAAGATTGGCTTGTTCGGTGGTGCAGGTGTAGGTAAGACTGTGCTTATTATGGAGCTTATCAACAACATTGCCAAGAAGAACAATGGCTTTTCTGTGTTTGCGGGAGTGGGAGAGCGTACCCGCGAGGGAAATGACCTTCTGCGTGAGATGATAGAGTCTGGCGTAATAAAGTATGGTGACGCTTTCCGTGAGAGTATGGAGAAAGGCGAGTGGGACCTGTCAAAAGTTGATTACGATGAGGTTGCCAAGTCGCAGGCCACTCTTGTCTATGGACAGATGAATGAGCCGCCAGGAGCACGTTCCTCTGTGGCGTTGTCCGGCCTTACCGTGGCAGAGTCATTCCGTGACGGTGCAGGAAGTGATGGCGCGTACAGCGATATCCTGTTCTTTATAGACAACATCTTCCGATTCACTCAGGCCGGCTCGGAGGTGTCTGCGCTTTTGGGACGTATGCCATCGGCTGTGGGATATCAGCCTACACTGGCTTCGGAAATGGGAAAAATGCAGGAGAGAATCACTTCAACTATACACGGGTCAATTACTTCTGTACAAGCGGTTTATGTGCCCGCTGATGACTTGACTGACCCAGCTCCTGCCACAACATTCTCACACCTTGACGCAACTACGGTTTTAAGCCGAAAGATTGCCGAGCTGGGCATCTATCCGGCTGTTGATCCGCTGGAGTCAACATCGCGTATCCTGGACCCGAATATCGTGGGAAAGAAACATTACGATACAGCTCAACGTGTTATCCAGATACTTCAGCGCTATAATGAGTTGCAGGATATCATCTCCATTCTTGGTATGGATGAGCTGTCAGACGAAGACAAGCTCGTTGTGGCCCGTGCAAGACGTGTACAGCGCTTCCTGTCGCAACCATTCTCTGTGGCCGAGCAGTTCACAGGTGTTCCGGGCGTGATGGTAAGCATTGACGAGACTATTCGAGGTTTCAATATGATACTTGACGGTGAGGTGGACAATCTTCCCGAGCAGGTATTCCTTAATGTAGGTACCATAGATGAGGCCATTGAGAAAGGTCGTAAACTTTTGGAGGAGGCCGGTGCCTGATGATGTCTATGTTGAACGTCAGAATTCTTACACCAACCGGAGTCCTTTTTGAGGGGGAGGCTTTGAGCATCACGCTTCCTGGAACGCTTGGCAGTTTCACTGTCCTTGACAGACACGCCCCCCTGATTTCGGCTCTCGATGCCGGAACAGTGGCCTGCAAGACGGCGAATGGGGTGGATAGGTATGATGTAAAAGGTGGATTCGTCAAGGTTGAAAACAACTTGATATCAGTTTGTTTGGAACTATGAAAGGCTTTAAGTGGTTCATAATTAATTATCTGGCTCTGACATCATTGCTTACTGTGATATCGGTTGCCACTTTCAGGCTACTTTTGCCCGCCCAATATCCTCCTTTGCTCTTTCTTGTGCCTGTTTTCTTTGTTCTGATGCTTGGAGTGATGGTATATATCAATAAAAGAATTGAGAAAAAAGGCAAGCCTGCTCACTTCTTCATTATGATTTACCGTCCTGTAAGACTACTGCTTCTTATGGTATTTGTACTGGCGTACATATTCCTTGTCAGGACTTATATCATTCCTTTCTTATCGGTATTCGCCATTTTCTATGTGGCGCTTCTGGTATATGAGACAGTGTTTTTAATGAAATCTACTAAAACCGTAGTGTCTGAATGAGAAGGATTCTGCTCATATTGTCATTTATGATGCTCTGCATCAGGCCCGCATATACAATGGCGGCAAATGCCGGTGAGAAAGAGCCTGTAGATGCAAAGGGTGTGATATTCGAGCATCTCAGGGACTCGTATGAGTGGCACATCATTTCCATTGGACAGAAGGAAATAAGCATTCACCTTCCCGTTATCCTGCATAGCCAATACACTGGTTGGCACTTCTTTATGTCTGATAAGCTAAAGGAGTGCGATAACTATGAGGGCTTCTATATTTGCACTTCCGGAGCAAGGGAGGGAAAGATTGTAGAGAAGGCTCCCGACGGTACAGAGGTGCGTCCGTTTGACCTGTCACTTACCAAAGTAGCCCTGGGTATAATCATAAGCAGCCTTCTGTTGCTCTTCATCATTATGTATTGTGCCGGATGGTACAAAAGGCACGGGCCGTCAGACTCGCCTCCAAAAGGCTTTGTAGGGCTTATTGAATATGTCTCAATGATGATTGTGGATGATGTAATCAAGCCTTCAGTGGGCAAGGACTACAAACGCTTCGCGCCTCTGTTGCTGTCATTGTTCTACTTCATCCTGATTAATAACCTGATGGGGCTTATTCCTATCTTTCCGGCAGGCGCCAATGTCACCGGAAACATTGCTGTCACACTCACGTTGGCATTAGTTACATTCTTTACTGTCAATGTGTTGGGTACGCGGGATTACTGGAAGGAGATTCTGTGGCCTGATGTTCCGTTAGGTCTGAAGTGTCCGGTGCCACTTATGCCGATAATAGAGGTTTTCGGTTTATTTACCAAGCCTATCTCTCTGACAGTCCGTCTGTTTGCTAATATGACCGCAGGGCATTCCATAATTCTAGCATTGACCTGCGTTATATTCATAACGGCCAGGATGGGACCGTTTATCGGAGCGCCTATGTCATTGGTGTCTATTTGTTTTATGGTGTTTATGAACTGTCTGGAGCTGCTTGTGGCATATATTCAGGCTTATGTGTTCACAATGCTCTCATCAATGTTCATAGGAATGTCCAGAGTGAGGGAAGAGAAAAATGATTTAACCAATAAATAATATTAATTATGTTGTTATTCACAGTATTACAGGCTGCTGCCGGTGTGTCTTTAGGAACATTCGGAGCTACAATAGGAGCAGCAATCGCCGCAGTTGGCGCAGGTATTGGTCTCGGTATAATAGGCAAGGCTGCAATGGAGTCTATCGCACGTCAGCCAGAGGCTGCCGGTGACATCCGTAGTTCTATGATTGTGATAGGCGCATTGGTTGAGGGTGTAGGCCTTTTCGCAGTGATTGCCTGTCTGATGGCTATATTCTTCGGATAACTGAAAAACTTAAGGGATGGATCTTCTTATTCCGGAGACAGGAACTGTTATCTGGATGCTTCTTGCAGCCGGCATTGTCTTCTTTGTCCTTGTCAAATGGGGTTTCCCTATGATAACGGGTATGGTAGATAAGCGTAATGACTATATAGACAAGTCATTGTCTGCTGCCAAAGCCGCCAATGAGAAACTTGCCGGCATTCAGAAAGAGTGCGACGAGCTTCTCAAGGAGACTCGTGCCGAGCAGGCGCGTATCATCAAGGAGGCAATGGAGCGTCGCGATGTCATAGTGCGTCAGGCTGAGGCCGATGCGCGTGAGTCTGCCGGCAAGATAGTGGAGGACGCGCGTGTCCAGATTGAGCATGAGCGCGATGAGGCCTTGCGTGGACTTCGCCATCAGGTTGCGGAGATGTCGGTCCAGATAGCGGAGAAAGTGGTCCTTAAGGAACTGTCCGATAACGAGAGCCAGATGTCTATGATAGACCGTCTGGTGAGTGATATTGACGAAAAGAAGAGAGAATGAGCAGCGGAACTGTCTCTGTGAGGTATGCAAAGGCGCTCCTGCAGTATGCTGTGGAGCAAGGTTGCCAGGCTGAGGTCTATGACAGAATGCTTCAGCTTGCAGCCTGTATCCGTCAGCTTCCTGACATTATGGGCAGATTGAATGACCCGACGGTAGGCATCGAGGATAAAGGCCGACTTCTGGCTGCGGCAGTGGCGAGTTGCGATGGCAAGCCCGCCTGTGCCCCACTTCAGGATTTCCTTAAACTCGTGGTCAGGAAGGGCAGGGCCGATGCTTTGCCATTCATAGCATCGTCTTATCGCAATCTATACAGGGACATGTATGACATTGTACTGGTAGAGCTTGTTACAGCTACTTCGGTAAATGATACTCAACGTACTGAGTTAAAGAAATTTATCAGTGAGAAAACAAACCGTACCGTTGAGTGGAGCGAGAGGGTTGACTCAAAGCTGATGGGTGGTTTTGTCCTTCAGGTTGACGACTATCGTCTGGATGCCAGCGTGGCACGCAGGCTGAGGATAATTGAAAAGGAATTGATTGAAAAGAACAGCAGAATCATATAATGGCAAGCGGAATAAAGGCAAGCGAGGTGTCTGAGGTGCTTCTGGAACAGCTTCGTGGCATAGACACCAGAGCTCAGTTTGAAGAGATAGGCACAGTCCTTCAGGTAAGCGACGGGGTAGCCCGAATATATGGCTTGAACAATGCCGAGGCTGATGAGCTCGTTGAGTTCGATAATGGTGTCAAAGCCATTGTGATGAACCTTGAGGAGGACAATGTGGGCGCCATCCTTCTTGGTCCTACAGACAAAGTCAAGGAGGATATGAAAGTGCGTCGCACAGGTCGTATCGCATCCATTAACGTGAGCGAGTCTATGCTCGGTCGTGTCGTGAACCCGTTGGGAATGTCTCTGGATGGCAAGGGCAACATTGATGGTCCGTTCTTTGAGATGCCACTCGAGCGCAAGGCGCCAGGTGTGGTGTTCCGCGAGCCGGTACATCAGCCTCTTCAGACAGGTCTTAGGGCAATCGATGCAATGATTCCTATCGGACGTGGCCAGCGTGAGCTCATCATTGGCGACCGCCAGACCGGAAAGACTGCCATCGCCATAGACACTATCATCAACCAGCGTGCCAACTACGAGGCTGGTGAGCCTGTCTATTGTATCTATGTGGCAGTAGGTCAGAAGGGCTCAACCGTAGCAACCATTGTCAATACATTGCGGCAGCATGGTGCTATGGACTATACCATCGTAGTGTCTGCCACTGCTGCCGATCCCGCCGCCCTGCAGTACTATGCTCCTCTTGCCGGTGCTGCCATCGGTGAGTATTTCCGCGATACCGGCCGTCACGCCCTTGTGGTTTACGACGACCTTTCAAAACAAGCTGTGGCATATCGCGAGGTATCGCTTATCCTAAGGCGTCCTTCCGGCCGTGAGGCATATCCTGGTGATATCTTCTATCTGCACTCACGTCTTCTGGAGCGTGCTGCCAAGATAATCAGCCAGCAGGATGTGGCCGAGAAGATGAATGACCTGCCGCCATCATTGCAGGGACATGTAAAGGGAGGGGGCTCACTTACCGCACTTCCTATCATCGAGACACAGGCTGGCGACGTATCAGCGTATATTCCTACCAACGTGATTTCCATCACCGACGGTCAGATATACCTTGAGACCAGCCTTTTCAACCAGGGATTCCGTCCGGCTGTCAACGTTGGTATCTCGGTATCGCGTGTTGGTGGAAACGCACAGATAAAGTCTATGAAAAAGGTGGCTGGCACGCTGAAGATAGCGCAGGCACAGTATCGCGAGCTTGAGGCCTTCTCCAAGTTCAGCAGCGATATGGATCCTGTCACAGCCATGACCCTTGACCGTGGCCGTAAGAACAACCGTCTGCTTGTGCAGCCGCAGTATTCACCAATGCCGGTAGGCGAGCAGATTGCCGTGCTGTATTGCGGTATCAACGGCCTGCTCAAGAACGTGCCGCTGGATAAGGTTACCGATTTCCAGGAACATTTCGTGCAGCTTATTAAGGCAAAGCACGCTGACGATATCATTGCGGTTCTGGCATCAGGACAGATGAGCGAGCAGGTAGGCGAGCTTATCAAGGCTGCGGCAAGTCAGGCCATTGATGAATTGGGCATATAACAGAGTGAGATGTCGCTTAAAGAGATAAAAGCCAGGATAGCATCCGTAAGTAACACCCGCAAGACCACATCTGCAATGAAGATGGTCTCGTCGGTGAAGCTCCGCAAGGCACAGCAGGCTGTCCTGTCTGCATTGCCATATGTGGAGCAACTGGACAATATTCTCAACGGACTGGCCTCAATGCCTGATTTGAGGTGCGTCCCGATGCTTTGTGAGCGTACTGTTCATCGTGTCGCAATAATTGTTGTCTCGTCAGACTCCAGCCTGTGTGGCGGGTTCAATGCCAATATTATCAGACATTCCAGCGGCTTGTACTACAAGTGCAGGCAGGAGTATGGCACTGACCCTCTGCTATACACCATAGGACTCAAGGTGACCGAGCATTACCGGAAACAGGGAGTTGGGAATAACAGCCTCTACAGCAATATCCTGGCCAGACGTGAGTATAAGGATGCCGCATCGCTGGCAGATGACTTGATGGAGATGTTCGCAAACAACACAATTGACAAGGTTATACTCTGCTATACTCATTTCAAGACGGCCGGCACACAGAGAATAGTAGAGGAGCAGTTGCTGCCGGTATCCCTTCACGGGCAGGATGACAGTGGGTTGGACCGGGATTTCATTTTGGAGCCATCGGCCGACGAACTTCTCTCCACGCTATTTCCGCAAGTAATCAGAATGAGACTCTATACAGCATTGCTGGATTCCTTCTGCTCGGAGCAGGCCGCACGTGTAATAGCAATGCAGGCGGCTACGGACAATGCCGACAACCTGATAGGCGAGCTTACGCTTCAGTACAACAAATTACGTCAGCAAGCCATTACCAACGAACTGCTTGACCTTGCTGGCGGGCAGATAGAAAACCGATAATCAGAAATGAGTGAGCAACAGATAACAGCGCTTGCATTGCACTATGTGGGCAATCAAGCCAACGATGAGCCATTCGTGCTCTCAAAGAGACTTTTCGCACTGGACAAGGATATGAACCTGCTTCTCACGGACTGGTTCATAGGGGCTTTCAAGTCTGAGGAAAGATATCGTTTCTACGATAACATAGATCTTGAGATGAACCGTGTATATAAGGTGGTGTCAGACATCTTCGATAATCCCGACCGCCTGTTTGATTTCTCTGTTGATCTGGCAACCCATCTGTATGAGAATTGCGATCATCCCAAAATAAAAGGCGGAGATTTCTATGTGGTACGTTTCAGCGGCCTTAGCGCAGGTACTGAGGCGTGCGATGCCATAGGCCTGTTCAAGATTGAGAACAAGGATACATTCCTCACTGTAGAGCCGGACACCGATGGCTTCGATATCAGTCAGGTACAAGGTGTTAATCTGAAGAAACTTGATAAAGGCTGCCTCATACTAAACCACGAGCGTGAGCAGGGTTACTATGTGATGGTTGTGGATAACACCAATCGCAGCGAGGCTGCGTATTGGGTTGATGATTTTCTGCATCTTACCCGCCGCCAGGATGCCTACTTCCAGACCGAGAACGCCCTTACAATGTGCCGAAACTATCTGGCTGAGCAGCTTCCTACCGATTTTGAGGTGAGTCGTGCAGACCAGGTTGATATGCTAAACCGCTCGCTCAATTACTTCAAGAAAGAACCGAAATTCGAGCTGCAGTCATTCGAGCAGCAGGTTATGGCTCAGCCTGAGGTCATCGGTAAGTTCGATGAGTATCGCAAGCGCTATCAGGAAGAGCGTCAGCTGGACCTTGAGGAGAGCTTCGATGTGAACCCGACTGCCGTAAAAAAGCAGACCCGTGCGTTCAAGAGCGTAATCAAGCTTGACAAGAACTTCCACATCTATATACACGGCAACCGCGACCTGGTGGAGCAGGGCGAGGATGCTCACGGCAAGTTCTACAAACTCTACTACAAGGAAGAGTCCTGAGACTGGCCGGCAATTGAGCAGAGGCCCTATGTCACTTTGAGAATTTTGCGGACATCAGCTTCATGAACTCCTTCTCCCAGACAGGACGCTCGTGTCCTCCTGCGTATGTCCAATTGTTGACGGATCCTCCGCGCTTGCGGATAGACTGTATCAGGTTGGGGAAATAGTCAAAAGACATACCGGTCTCTTCCTTTGCGCCCCAGCATATCCTGTATGCTACAGGAGTATCGAGCATGCCGTGGCTTGAAATGTCTGAGCAGACAGGAGAGAAACACCAGTATTCGTGGAACAGCTCCGGATGCATCATACTGACAGTAAGTCCGAAATCCGCACTGTTGGATATTCCGTAATAGACGCGTCCGTCGCGCTCAGCCGATACTGAGTATCTCTTCTCTGTGGCAGGAATAAGCTCGTTGATAAAGTAATCAAGATGCTTGTCAAAAATCTCCTTCAGCTCGGGTGACTGCGATGCTACTGTCTCCAGATACTCGGCATTGCGCATAGTAAGGTCAAAACCCGGGATGCGCGTCTGGTCCTCGTATGAGCAGACCACAACTACGGGCTTTATCTTGTTGTTGTCAATTAGTGAGTCCATCAGATGGCAGTAATTGCCTGTGGTGAACACCAGACCATCCTCCATATAGACAACAGGGTAGGTGACTTTGTCGTTGTAGCCCTTGGGCAGATAGACACCCACAGTGCGCTCTGCACCGATCGCATGGCTGTTTATCTGAAACTCCTCATATACTGATGTAGCCGTGTCTTCTGTCGTTTTCTTGGTGCCGCAACCTGTTGCAAGCACAGCGCAAGCAAGCGCAATAACTGAAATTTTCCTCATTTCAACGTAGAATTCTATTTTGTTGCCGCGAATTTATACAAATAATCAATATCTGATTAAACCTTTTCACGTTCTTTCAATCTCAATATCGGTAAGTAAAATAAACAACAACGACAACGATGGCCTCATACGCCACATTTTTTGTAAATTCGCGCTGTTTTCCGGTCGGGAGATTTAACTTTTGGCCTGAATCTTGTTAGTTATATACGAGGAATCAAAAACAATTAAATACTATTTCAACAATGAGGAAATTTTCAATCGTGTCTGTGATGCTGCTGATTATGGCAATGGCGGTATCCGCTCAGACAAAAGGTAATCTGACAATCAAGGGCTCACTCTTTGATTTCGGCAGTGCAGAGCCACTTTATCCTGCCAACGTACAGGTGCTGGCATTGCCGGATTCAACTTATGTGACGGGTGTGTCAAGTGAGGAGAACGGCGCATTCTCAATTACCGGCCTTGGTGCTGGAAGCTATGTTATCCGTGTATCCTTCATCGGTTACGTAACAACAGAGAAGAACATCACTCTTAAGGCCAATAGCAAGACCACCGACCTTGGCAAGATAACACTCAAGGCCGATGCTCAGATGCTGAAGGAGGTTGCCGTAACAGCAGCCGTATCAAAGGTACAGATGGTAAATGATACAGTAGTGTTCAATGGCGATGCCTACCATCTTCCTGAGGGTGCTACCGTAGAGGAACTCGTTCGCCGTCTGCCTGGTGTGCAGATTGGAAGTGACGGTAACATCACCGTTAATGGAAAGAGCGTCTCCAGAATTCTTGTAAACGGCAAGGAGTTCTTCAACAACGACAGAAGCGTTGCCCTGCAGAACCTTACAGCCGATATGATTCAGAAGGTGAAGGCATACGACAAGCAGAGCGATAATGCCCGTATGACCGGTATCGACGACGGCGAGGAGGAGACAGTACTTGATCTTCAGGTTAAGAAGGGTATGGCTCAGGGTTGGTTCGGCAACATCACAGCCGGCTACGGCCGTCCTACCAAGGAGAATGAGTACGACATCAATAACCTCTATACCGTATCAGCAAACGTAAACCGTTTTGCAGAGGACCGTCAGATGACTATTCTGGGATCATACGGTAACACCCGTGGAGGTGGCGTAGGCGGCTTCGGCGGTATGCGTGGTATGGGTAGCTTCGGCGGTGGCGGCGGTGTGTCAACATCGGGCCAGCTTGGTCTTAACTTCGCGCGCAACATCGGCGAGGAGGTATATAGCGACTCCTATAAATATGAGATAGGTGGTAGCGTCAACTACTCACACAACTCATCAGACAACCGTTCCAAGACCTCAAGCGAGAACTTCAACTATGGAATGACCACATTCTCGAACAGCACTTCTGAGAGCCTCAGCACCAGCGACAACATCAACGGCCAGCTCCGTTTCGAGTGGAATGCCAACGAATATACCAGCCTTGTATTCACACCGCAGGTATCATACTCAAGGTCAAACTCAAGCAGCAAGAGCCAGTCTGCATCATTCGACTATGACCCGTACAAATTTGTATCCAATCCTCTTGTAGTACTGGATTTCGCAAATTACAAGGATTCCACAATCCAGGCCCGTCAGAAACTTCTTGACTCAAAGATTGAGAGCGGTGAGATTGCCGATGCTACAATGGAAATGATTGATTCTTTGATTGATTCAAGACGTAACAGCCAGAACAGTATCAACAAGAGCGAGAGCCAGACCTTCTCAACAAGCGGTAACCTGCAGTTCGTTCACCGTTTCAATATGAACGGCAGAAACATCTCTTTCCGTGCCAACTACTCTTATTCAGATGGCAGCAGCAAGCAGTTCTCACGCAACGACCAGTATCAGCAGACTATGATACCAGGCGCCACCGGACAGTCACTGCTCAACAGATACACCGACTCTCCGTCACCGTCACTCAACCTGAGCGGCCAGGTGTCATATACCGAGCCTATCGCGAACAAGACATACATCCAGGCCTCATATCAGGTCTCATTCCGCCGCTCCAACAGCGACCGTTCGACATATGACCTTAGAGACCTTATTCCAGGGTGGGGTATTGACGACTACTGGGATCTGGGCAATGTTCTGGATACCCTGCATAGAGATGAGCAGCTCAGCCAGAAGAGCTACTATGACAACCTGGACCAGACCATCCAGCTGCAGTTCCGCAAGCAGGATGACAACTATAACTTCACCATCGGTGCAAGCCTGCTGCCACAGTATTCAGCAATGAACTACTCATATATGAACGTAAAGGACACCATCCTTGACCGTACAGTCTTCAACTGGACTCCTACAGTAAGCTTCCGCTACCGTTGGACTCGTCAGGAGCAGATTAACATCAGCTACAACGGCCGTTCAAGCCAGCCTTCAATGACAGACCTTATGGACATCACCGATAACAGCAACCCGCTGTCAGTATCCAAGGGTAATCCTGATCTGAAGCCTACATTCTCAAACAACTTCAACATCAGCTATAGCAAGTACAATCCTGTAAACATGTTCAGCTTCTCTGCGAACGCGCGTTTCAGCAACACCTTGCGTAACATCAGCCAGTTGTCGGCCGTTGACGAGATAACCCGTATGTCAATCCGCCAGCCGTTGAATATGGATGGATTCTTCTCCAACTGGAACTCATCCCTCTCACTCAACCTCAATGGCGCACTGCCAGACCAGCGTTTCACATTCAGCTCATCAACATCTGGTCAGTTCCAGCACCAGAAGGGTTGGTCTGCAACCTTCAAGTCAAACAATCCGTTGTTTGATATTCGCAAGACTATCGATTCATTCAGCGACATCAAGGAGAGCTCAACCAATACTGTCACTGGCAGTGAGAGACTTGACGCCTCTTATCGCGACGAGTGGGTAGAGGTGACTCTTATGGGTAACGTAACCTACCGACACTCCACCAACAACCTGCTTCCAGACAGAAATATGGATACCTGGGACTTCTCATACGGTCCTTCAGCATCATTCCTGCTTCCTTGGCATCAGGCACGTATCATCACAGACCTCAGCATGAGCAGCCGTCGTGGTTATGCATCAGCGGAGATGAACACCAACGAGCTTATCTGGAACGCACAGGTACAGTTCTCATTCATCAAGAACAAGGCCACACTGGCAATAGCACTGTACGATATCCTGCATCAGCGTAGCGATGTAAGACGTAATATGTCTTCATACTCACGTACCGATACATACACCAACAATATCAACAGCTACTTCCTTGTAACCTTCAACTATCGTCTCTCTATGTTCGGTGACCGTGATGCCCGTCAGAGCATGCGTGCAGCCGGCCGTGGTATGATGATGGGCGGCGGTGCCGGCATGGGCGGCTTCGGCGGCGGCATGGGCGGCGGAATGCCTATGGGCGGCGGCATGGGCGGTGGCATGCCTATGGGCGGCGGCTTCGGCGGCGGAATGTTCTAAGCCTTACCAACAATACTAAGTCAACGGGTCAGGGGGAAGGTCCCTTGACCCGCTTTTTTGTGTAAATTGGCAAATTGACTTTTGTGCTTTACCGATTCCTATATAAGAACGTAAACTTTTTCATTCAACAAACTATGTGTGTTGTTCAAATTGATTAATTTTGCCCATTGAAAAGTGTTGTGCTTCCATATTGAATTAGTTTGTACAACAAGAAAACCTTAGGTAACTCAAATATTATTAATAACTTTATCTTATGAGAAAAATTCAGATTGCTTTTTTTGCGGCCCTTTTCATGTTAACGTTCGCAGCCTGCTCCAAGGAGGAACAGAAAAAGGGCGATGAGGCCCCGGTATGTCAGACAATTGAATTCCACATCAATTGGAGTGATATGTCAGAAGATATTTTCAACAATTTTAAAATCACTGTAAGCGGAAAGGATTTCAATGGCGAATCTTTCACTGGAGATATTGCAGCAGTGTACGGTGGTTATAAATTCGTTAAGGAAAATGTCAACATCGACAACATAGACGACAATTGCCCGTTTACCTATAAAATTGCTGTTGAGGATAGGGATGGCTCCGGAGATGAGAGTAAGGAATATAGCTATCAGTTCAAGATGCAGGTTTACGCCGTATTCAAGGATGCTGATGGCAAGGAATTATATACCGGATCTGCCGAAGAAAGTACAAAGGATATTATAGTAAATGCGGACTTCGCCAAATCGCCTAAGGTACAAGGATTTGAAAAATTCAAGAAGCTAGTCAGCGCGGCGATTGCCAGCGATGAGCGCACCTACGTCTTCTTCAGAGGTCAGAGCTCTTATACTGGAGAGTATTTCTTCTCACATGGCACCAAATAAGCCGGTATCAAATCCGCGGCATCTCAATCTTGATGATATTGGAATGGCGGGTGATTCATTGCTGTGAAAAAGAAGTTCCAGGCACTATGTGTGTCTGGAACTTCTGACTTAATAACACATACGTAACTGATTCTGTTATTTTGCTTTCAAGTTATTCCAATTATTGACAGCCTTCTCGAATGTCATTGCCGGGTCATTGTCGAACTGTTCTCTGATGAATTGGTTGTACTTGAACTGAGGCCATATCGGCAGTCGCTCTTCTCTTGCCCTATGGGATATCTCCTTGTATGCAGCGCATGCATCTCCAAGAGTCTTGTCGGGATTCTCATGCAACCACTGCTGGAACGGGACAAGGAAATGAAACCCCTTGCCGAGCCTGTCCTTGAAATAGACACGAAGGTCTTGGGAGCACTTTATGTCAGTGCCGATAATTGTTGTATCGTTATAGTTCCTCATAACGCTCTGTCGCTAATGCTTGTTTGCGGAATATTATCTTATATCCCAATGCTGCCACAAGTATGGACATACAGGGGGAGAGAATGTTGAAGAAACAGTATGGCAGATACTCCACAGTAGGCACGTGGAGCACCGTGGACTGGGTCATGCCACAGGAGTTCCACGGAATAAGCACTGACGTGACCGTTGCTGAGTCCTCGGTGCTGCGGCTCAGCAGACGTCCCTCATAGCCAAGGTCTGCGTACAGTTTCTTGAACAGACTGGAGGTCAGGATTATGGAAAGATACTGGTCTCCCATAGTCATATTGCAGAAAACGCCTGTTCCTACTGTGGAGGCTACAAGCCCGGTACGTGATCTCACGCTGCGAGTGAGCCTTTCAGTGATGCTTTGTATCATTCCGCTGCCCTTTAGCACTCCTCCGAATGAGGCGGCACAGATGATGAGAAAAATAGTGGGCAACATACCGTTCATGCCATGTGTGGCTATCAGATCGTTCATTCCGGCATTGCCGCAATCTATTCCGGTGTCACCGAAAAACGACGTTACGATTCCCTTGAATGCCGATTCAAATGTGAGTGTGCTTCCGCCTCCTATCTCCGCAACGATTCCGGGCTGAGCTATGAGGGCGAGTATGCCTGCCATCAGTGATGCCAGAAGCAGAGTCAGGAGTGCAGGCATCTTCCGGGCTATCATAATACCCGTCAGGACCGGCACAACGAATACCCAAGGTGTGATATTGAACTTACTGGAAAGAACGTTGGCCATCTGGTCAGCCTCGCAGGCAGCCTGTGACGCATGGCAGAGGCTCACCACCAGAAAAATGACAAGGGCAATCACAAAAGACGGCACCGTAGTTATCATCATGTATCGTATGTGTGTGAAGAGCGGAATTTCCGCGCACGATGAGGCAAGCACTGTGGTATCAGAGAGAGGCGATATCTTGTCTCCGAAATATGCCCCCGAAATGATGGCTCCGGCCGTCCAGGCAGGAGAATAACCCTGTGCGCTGCCTATCGCGATCAGAGCGACACCTATGGTGGCGACTGTTGTCCACGAACTGCCGGTGACCAGCGACACCAGGGCGCAGATCAGACAGACTGCAAAGAGAAATATTGACGGAGAGATAATTTTCAATCCGTAGCAGATGAATGTAGGTACAATGCCGCTGATCATCCAGCTTCCACCTATAGTGCCTATCATAAGCAGTATCAGGATTGCCGTTCCAATGCTCTTGATATTGTCGTTTATCGCATCTCCAAGCTTTTCCCACGGACAGCCGTAGCCAATCATCGCTATTGCAATGGCTACGCCCATTGACGTGATCAGGGCTACCTGACTGCCTCCCAGCAGGGCATCCGCACCGAAGAATGTGATAACAAGGGCCATAAGGCCCACAAGCGTAATGACTGGAATCAGTGACACCCACCAGGATGGGGTGCCGTTATTTGATACCTTATTCTTCGAGTCCATATTCTGACGCTCAATTGTTGTCGTTGCCAAAGAATTTGTCGACCAACATTGCTACCGCACCGTCGCAGGTGACGTTGCAGGCTGTACCGAAACTGTCCATCACCACATAGAGGGCAATCATCAAAGCCTGCTCGGTCTCGCCGAAATCAAGAACTGACGACAGGACACCAAGGGCTGCCATAATGGCTCCGCCCGGGACTCCGGGTGCCGCTACCGCTGTAATAGCGAGCATGGCGACAAAGCCTAGAAACTGTCCCGGAAGCGGGGTCTGCCCCTGCATGAGCATAATCGTCACCGCGCATGCCGTGATTTTTATTACAGAACCGGGAATGTTGATGGTAGCGCACAGTGGAACCGTGAAACCTGCGATATCGGGCCGTACGCCGCATTTCTTTACGCATTCAAGCGTAACTGGAATCGTAGCCGCGCTACTGGATGTTCCTAGTGCTGTCGCGTAAGCCGTCAGCATATGTTTCAGCGAAACTATTGGATTCTTGCCTGCGATGGCTCCTGATACTATGAAAGCCCCTATTATCCAAAGGAAGGTCATCGCAAATAACACTACTATCACCCATACGAAAGTTTTCAGGACCGGCAGGGATTCACCTGTCCAGGACATCTTTAGAAAAATGCCGAAGATATACAGAGGAAGCAACGGAATCATAACTCTCGTCACCGTCGTGGTCACAACGTCCTCGATATCATATATGACGTTGCGCAGGGAGTCCCTGTCGACGCTGGCCAGAACCAGACCTGTGATGAACGAGAAGACCAACGCGGACATTATGTCCAGCATAGGCGGGATGGACAGGGTAAAGAAAGCCGGCACATCGTTGGAACCCACCTCATCAAGCGACAGTGGTGAGGAGCCGATCAGCCTAGGAAAGAGGATTGAGCTGGCCGAAAAGGAGAACAATCCTGCAATCACTGTGGCAACATAGGCCAAAGCCACCGTGAAAAGCAGCATCTTCCCCGCATACTTTCCTATTCTGAATATAGCCGGAGTAACAAGCCCGACTATGATCAGCGGTACCATAAAACCGATGAACTGCGAGAAGACAATGTTGAAGGTTACGAAAAGTCTCACTATCCATTCCGGGAAGAACAGGCCGCAAAGATTTCCGATGATGCAGGCCACAAGGACCTTATATATCAATGATATCTTTCTTTTTTTCATGACTGCAAAAATACACACAAATCACCAAAAAACACCAAAACCTGAACACTATGCTATTTCTTTAGTCAAATACCCTCAATACTTTTTAGCAAACCAATTTAAATGCTTATTTTTGCCTTGTACACTGACAATTAGCGGATATATGCAAATCAACAATATGCAAATAATAAGGAACGGCTCCGATTCTTACTATGGATTTGGTGATGATGAATGATGTTTAGGTTGTAGATAAAACGATGGATATAAGAATTAAAACACAGTTAATTGCCTTTGTGGCAATCGCACTGCTTTCAGGCTGCGCGAGTGAGAATTCCGGCGAGAGTCTCTTCTATTCTGGCGAGGCAAGCCTGGAGCTGGTTTCCGTCTGTCCGGCCAATGTACTGACTAGAGCTGTCGTGGATGGTCTGGATTTTCCGAAAGACGGTCACATAGGGCTCTTTCTGTTCAAAGATGAGTCCGCTACTACCTTGTACGGTGAGTCAGAGTCAGCATATGCCAATGTGGACTATTCGTACAACGAGATAAAGCAGAAGTGGACCGCAGTCACGTCAATAAAGGTAGGCAGCGCTTCCGGCTATCTGTACGGCTATTATCCATACAACAGTACAAATACTGACATCACGGCAATTCCCGTGTCATCATCGCTTAATGGTGACGATGTGATGTATGCTTCCAAGCAGTCCAGTCCGATAACTGATGCTACGGCATCGCAGACATCCATCACTATGAACCACGCCTTGGCAAGGGTTGTCCTGACGATACGGAACAACGGCTACACCGGTGACGCTAAGCTTACGCAAATAAAGTTTGCGGGAGCGGAGATTGCAGAAAGTGGAACTATGAATGCCGTAAGCGGAGCTGTTTCTGCGACCAAGGCCGAATACGTGACTCTCAGTGTGCCTGATGGGAAGCAGACGGTAACGAAGGACGGTACACTATACGATTGCCTGCTTGTGCCGTCAGACGATATTTCGGAAAGGCAGGAAGTTGCGCTTTCCCTGACAATAGACGGCGAGGAGAAGTCGGTAACGCTCACCGGAGACAATGGTGTGGTTTTGGAGCAGGGGACGAAGTCCACCATCACCATAACCCTTAGCAATAGCGGTATTACAGTAGGGACCGTCAGCATAGATGATTGGCATACGGTGGAGGTAGGAGATTATAAAGTGACAATCCAGATGGATGAGAATGTCATTGCTCACGATGTCCTGACCGAGGCTTACGTTGATGGCGATGCTGTCATTGTAAATGCTTATTCATTATCCGGAAAGCACCTCAAGTGCGTAATGAAAGATGGCGAGTTCTGTTCCAATCAGAGCCAGACAGATGAGCTTGTTTACACATTCACCATTGACGGAATCACTGGCGATGACATAGCGACTATCGGATATGCGAAAGAGGTTTCCATACCAATAACTGTCAGTCCAGAGAACTCGGGCTCAGTCAAGATGTCGGAACGATATTCATATTTTGAAGGGGAGTTTATTACTTTGAAGCCAATGCCCAATTATGAGTACGGATTTGTAGCATGGAAGGATAAAAATGGTAAAGTGATTTGTGAGGATGAGTCCTATCAGATCCGTCTTCCCGCTTCTGATTCTGAATTTGAAATTACCGCAGACTTTAAATGGAATCTTGTGCTTGACGGAAAGTTCACAGTGGCGGATGATGGTGGCGGTCAAGTGAGAAAGGTTCGTTTTACAAGAGGTAACTTGCAGTACACTAAGCATTTCGGTCTTAGGGTTGAACAACAGCAGTACGAATTCGGTAACTATGACAGCTCTTACTTCTTTTGGTGCGAAAAAGTGAGTGACGCTATAATGATAGAGCCTACGGATAGTAGTGAAAAATTAGAATATCTCTTTACCGATGACGAGAATTTCGCGGTGGATGGTTTTGACGATATCAAATGTCTCGCGCTTTCAAAAGACGAGTGGGCATTTCTTTTTGGAGATAGCGGGATTCGTAAGGACAAATTCAAGCTTGGCGTAACAGTAGGCGGTACGAATAATTGTGTGGTACTTCTGCCGGATGATTGGAATACGGATGTAATGTCACTTGAGGATTTTGCAAAAACCACATCCTACACCAGTGATGAATGGAGAAAGATGGAGACTTACGGTGCCGTGTGTCTTCCTGCTGCAGGATATCGCTGTGGTCTTATTATTACTCCGCAATATTCCCGGGATCATGTATATGATGTAAATACCAAAGGCTTATACTGGTCCTCTTCTAGTAGCGCGGAAAATGACAACAGTTATTTGTTGGAATTTAGTTCCAGTGAATGCGATATAAAGGAAAAAGAGCGTTACTATGCGTGTGCGGTTCGTCTCGTTACACTATCAGACTAATATATTATAATCAATAACGAAAGCCCATCGGAGGAGACTCCAATGGGCTTTGCTCATAGTTCGTCCAGCACGAACGTACTCTAACGGGTGAAAGTCCCCAAACCGCCCTGATAGTGGGAAGGTTACAGCCAAGGGCAAGGGTGTCCATCACGAGGTGGAATCTGAAGGAAGCCGGCGGCAAACATCTGGTCTGACGGACAGAAACCCGATACAAGGCCTACGGATGAGGACAAGACTGCTATGGAAGCCAAAGTCCAATAACTATCCGAATCATCCAAGGTAAATCGGGCAGACATAAGATGGAAAGAGTACCTCCATAACTGGAGAGGCCTCGCAGGCGAGCCGAAAGGCAAGTAGTAACAACGAACTGCGAGGAGTCAGCAGAGGTCATAGTACCTGCCTAATATCGACACGCAGGGAAGGACCGAACTTTATTGGATAAGTTTGTAGAAAGGAACTTTATGAAAGAAAGAGAGCAGAAGACGGCGGCACAAGCCACAGGCTGCCTGCAAGGGGATAGGCTGGAAGCCGTAAGCCTTGCAGGAGTGCAGAC
>JAZLLE010000076.1:0-33596 GCA_045597985.1 Bacteroidaceae bacterium
GTCGGGTCAGATATTTGCTTACGGCTTCCTTCAGATTCCACCTCACGATGGACACCCTTGCTTTCGGCTGTAGCCTTCCCACTGTTAGGGCGGCTTGGGGACTTACACCCGTTAGAATACGTTCGTGCTGGGCGAACCAAACCAGGAGCGGCCCACACGGGTCGCTCCTATCATTTATTGCTATTATGCCGCAGTCAGAGTATTACATAAAAGCCGCAGGCAATTACATTACAGCTATCACCCTGCACACAGTGCCTGCCGGCTGCATCGGAACAAGATTGCCGCTTACAGGCTTGCCGTCAACAAGCAGTTTGCTGAGACCTTTCTGACGGGCATCGGGATTCCGCACCTCAATGATGTAGGTGGCGCCACGGAAACGACGGGTCACAGTAAAGCCCCTCATATCAGAGCTTATACACGGATCAACCTCAATACCGTTGTATGCAGGCTTGATACCCAGGATAAACTGAGTTATGGCATACCAGTTCCATGCTGCCGTACCGGTCAGCCACGAGTTCTTTCCCTCGCCCGGCTTGGCGGCATCCTTACCTGCTACCATCTGACAATACACATACGGCTCAATCTTATGAAGCTGCTGGTCCTTAATCCAAGCTGGACAAATCTTGGTGTAATGCTCCCACGCGTCATTGCCGCGTCCGGCCACCGTCTCGCCGATTATCACCCAAGGATTGTTGTGGCAGAAAATGCCCGCATTCTCCTTGTATCCGGCAGGATAGCTCGATATCTCACCCATCTCCACATGATAAGTGGTGAAAGCCGGATTATTCAGCACCATACCATTCTCCGAGTCAAGATACCTCTTGCAAGAGTCAAGCGCCTTATCCACCATACCCTCCTCAAGGCCGATACCGGCCATTGTGCAGAGGCCCTGACTCTCAATGAAAATCCTGCCCTCCTCGTTCTCCTTCGAGCCAATCTTATTGCCAAAGTAATCGTATGCGCGCAGGTACCACTCGCCGTCCCAGCCGTGCCTCTTCACAGCCTCCACCATAGCATTGATGCAGCCCTCGGCGCGGTCAGCCTCGACATTAGCGCCCAGCTGGCGGCAAAGCTCCACATAGTCGCGGCCACAAAGAACAAACAGGCCCGCAATCATCAGCGACTCCGCCTTCGAGCCCTCAGTCCTGTTCTCCGTAGTCTGGAAACTCTCATTAGGATCCCACGAGAAACAGTTCAGGTTAAGACAGTCATTCCAGTCAGCGCGTCCTATCAGCGGCAGCGCGTGCGGGCCCAGATTCCTCACAACGTGGTTGAAAGATATGCGCAGGTGCTCCATCAGCGTAACCTCAGAGCCCGGAACATTATCCCAGGGCACCATCTCGTCAAGGATGGAGAAGTCACCGCTCTCCTTTATATATGCCACCGTTCCGAAGATAAGCCACATAGGATCATCATTGAAACCGCCACCTATATCGTTATTGCCGCGCTTTGTCAGAGGCTGATACTGATGATAGCATCCGCCGTCCGGGAACTGCGTAGAGGCAATGTCAATTATGCGCTGACGCGCACGCTCCGGCACCTGATGCACAAAGCCCACCAGATCCTGGTTGGAGTCGCGGAAACCCATTCCACGGCCTATGCCGCTCTCAAAGAACGATGCCGAGCGCGAGAAGTTGAAGGTAATCATACACTGGTACTGATTCCAGATGTTCACCATACGGTCCAGACGCTCATCGCCGCTCCTCACAACATACTTGTCCAGCAGGCCGTCCCACATACGGCGAAGCTCGTCAAACGCGGCATCAACAGCCTGGACAGTGCTGAACCTGGCAATAGTCTCAAGCGCGCGTCTCTTATTTACCAGCGTCACATCCGACGCCTGCGACGATATCAGCTCACCACGATGCTTGCGCTCAACATCCTCCTTGCAGAACTTCTCCTCCTGCGCGTTCTCAACATATCCCAGCAGGAAAACGTAGTCCTTGCTCTCACCCGGCTGCAGCGTCACCTCTATGTAGTGCGATGCAATCGGACTCCATCCGTGCGCCAGTGAGTTGGACGGGCGTCCGGCCATCACGCACTGCGGATTGGAGAAGTGGTTATAAAGGCCTATAAACGACTCGCGGTCCGTATCATAGCCCTGCACCGGCACATTCACGCTGTAATACGCGTAGTGATTGCGGCGCTCCTTGTACTCAGTCTTGTGATATATGACCGAGCCGTCTATCTCCACCTCGCCTGTTGACCAGTTACGCTGGAAATTCTCCATATCGGTAGATGCGTTCCAGAGGCACCACTCCGCAAATGAGAACAGCTTAATGCTCCTTGTATCGGCCGATTTGTTCGTCAGAGTAACCTTCTGCACCTCAGCCCACGTCTTGAGCGGAACAAAGAACAGCACAGATGCCTCAATGCCGTTCCTGGCACCCGTAATGCGCGTATAGTTCATACCGTGACGGCACTCATAGCTGTCCAGCGGTGTCTGACAAGGTTTCCATCCCGGATTCCACACATCCTTGCCGTCGTTTATATAGAAGTAGCGCCCGCCGTCATCCATCGGCACGCCATTGTAGCGGTAGCGGGTTATGCGGCGGAACTTTGCATCCTTGTAAAAGCTGTATCCGCCTGCGGTGTTTGATATAAGGCTGAAGAAATCCTCTGTGCCAAGATAGTTAATCCACGGCCACGGAGTAACGGGATTGGTAACCACATACTCACGCGCCTTATCATCATAATGACCAAATTCCTGTGCCATAGCAAACCTTATTACTTATCCTCCTTCAATGATTTCTCAAGCGGGAACCTGTATGCCAGCCATCCCATAATGAGCGCGATGGCGGCAGGTATCAGCGAGAAGAGCGCCCACACCATCGTGCGCACTGAATCAGTAACCGAGGCAGGGTCAATCACCTGATTGCCGAACTCATCGGGAATCATACGCGCGCCTGCCAGGCCAAGAAGCAGCGCGATAAGCGAGCCGGATATTGCTCCACCAAGCTTCTGCGCCATAGTACCCGACGAGAATATCAGTCCTGTCGATGACGTACCGTTCTTCTCCGTGGCATAGTCGGCCACATCGGAATACATAGACCACAGCAGCGGTGAGTAGAGACCCACGCCTACCGATGTAAGCACCACAATGGCAACCATCACCCAGATATACCTGGGATTCATCGGAATGAAGAAGAACACCACCGAGAATACCAGACAAATAACCGACGCCACAATAAACGCCTTGCGCTTTGAGCCCACCCACTTGGCGAACTTTGGCGACACGCCTCCGAAGATCATACAGGTAACCTCGCCAAAGGCCATCAGAACCGTAAAGTTGATGATAAGACCGCCCACCGTGACATCACCGCCAAGGCAGTAGGATATCATATAGCCTGCCACGGCATAGCGGAAACCATTGAAGAAGTTGGTGCAGATGGCAACCAGAGTAAGGTATATCCAAGGCTTGTTGGTGAAAAGGTCGCCGAACTGGCGGAACGAGAACTTCTCCGCGCGCACAGGTCTCAGGCGCTCCTTAGTCAGCAGTCCGCAGGCCAGAGTCATAGCGGCAGCCAGAATTCCGAAGCAGGCGCCAAGCACCGCATACTGATGCGCGTCGGTACCGCCCACCATCTTCTGCAGATACGGGAAAGAGAGCAGCGTGATGAATCCCATGGCATACGCGCCCACCATGCGGTAAGACGAGAAGCTGTTCTTCTCATTGTCATCCTCAGTCATAACACCCAGCAACGAGCCGTACGGCACGTTCACCATTGTATAGACAGCCATCATCAGCAGATACATCACATAGGCATAGACGCGCTTACCTGCAGGACCCAGGTCCGGCGTAAAGAGCAGCAGCGCGAATATCAGTCCGTAAGGAATCGCTCCGAAGATAAGCCAGGGACGGTATGTACCCCACTTTGACTGAGTGCGGTCGGCAAGGCTGCCCATTATCGGGTCTGTCACCACATCAAACAGACGCGCTATCAGCATCAGCGCCGCGGCATCGGCAAACGTAAGGCCGAACACATTGGTAAAAAAGAGCGGAAATGCTATTGACATTATCTTCCAGGTAATTCCTCCGGCAGCCGCATCGCCCAGCGCGTAGGCTATTTTCTCTCTGATGGTTGGTTTTGTTGAAGCCATTGCTATTCTTATTTAATTGTTTATCTGTCTAAAATACAATCTATCTCATCCAGCTCAGCCTGCGAGAAGCTCAGGTTCTCCACACACTTCAGGTTGGCGCGAAGCTGGTCAACCGAGCTTGCGCCCATCAGCACCGATGTCACGCCCTCGTTACGCAGGAGCCACGCCAGAGCCATCTCCGAGAGCTTCTGGCCACGGTCCATAGCTATCTCGTCCAGAGCCCTCAGCTTACCGAGCAGCTCAGAAGTGAGCGTATCTCTTTTAAGGAAGAGATTGCGCGCCATTCTGGAGTCCTCGGGCACCTTGCCATCCAGATAACGGTCCGACAGCAGGCCCTGAGCCAATGGCGAGAAGGCAGTGAAGCCCACCCCGGCATCCTTGCAGGCATTCAGTATGTCCGTCTTTGCAGTACCGCAGTCCAGCATATTCAGGCGGCCCTGATATATCAGGCAAGGCACATCGCGCCCGCGCATGTAATCGAACACATAGTCAAGAGTCTCCAAGGGATAATTTGATACGCCCGCATACAGAGCCTTTCCCTGACGCACAATATCCACAAGAGCCTGCAGCGTCTCCTCCAGCGGAGTATCCGGATCGTACCTGTGCGAGTAGAACAGGTCCACATAGTCCAGACGCATCCTCCTCAGGCTCTGGTCCAGACTACTCATAAGATACTTGCGCGAGCCCCACTCGCCATACGGGCCGGGCCACATATCATAGCCGGCCTTTGTGGTTATGAAAAGCTCATCACGGTATGGTCTGAGCGAGGTGTCCATAATACGGCCGAAAGTCTCCTCGGCCGAGCCATAGACCGGGCCGTAGTTGTTGGCCAGGTCAAAGCAGGTTATGCCGTTGTCAAACGCGCACTGCGCTATTGCCAGACAGTTCTCAAATGTATCAACGCTGCCGAAATTGTGCCAAAGCCCCAGCGATACCGCAGGCAGGCGCACTCCGCTCTTGCCGCACCGGTTGTAGGGCATACGGCCGTCGTAGCGCTCATCGTCGGCCTTGTATGTCAGTCTGCTATCCATATTGTAAGTTCACGCACACTAAATAAATCACTCACCTACCGGCTTGTACTTTGGAACCAGCAGTTTCATAATAAGCCATCCAATCAGATAGCACACACCGCATATGCAGAACATAATGAAGTATCCCGCCGGCTTGCCCTCGAATCCCAGGAATGTGAGAGGCTCGCGCAGATATGTGGCTCCGCCCTCAAGCAGCGCCTTTGTCATCTCAACGGCCTTGCCGTCAACCATAGTAGTGCCCGACGCATACACGAACAGCAGACCTGAGCACTTGTTGAAGATGAAGCAGCTCAGACCGCCTGCCATACCGCCAATACCGGTAATGGTAGCCACGGTACTGCGCGGGAACATATCGCTTACCGTAGAGAATAGGTTCGCGCTCCAGGACTGATGCGCCGCGCCGGCAATACCAACGATGATGACCGGCCACCAGAAAGAGTAGCTGCCAAGAGGCTGTGCCAGCAGCGCCAGCAACGGGAAGAACGCGAAGATGAGCATCGCACGCATACGTCCGGCATACGGCTCCATACCCTTCTTCTCAACAAATATCGTAGGCAGATATCCGCCAAGTATGGAGAGCATACAGATCAGATAGACCGTGAACAGGCCCCAACGGCTCTGAGGAGTATCTGTGGTATAGCCATATACAGCGCTAATATAGACAGGCATCCAGAAGAGGAAGAACCACCACACGCCGTCGCTGAAGAACTTGCCGGCCGCGAATGACCAGGTCTGACGGAATCTCAGACATTGCCAGAAGCTGATTACCTTCTCCTTTTCCTTACCTGCGTCCGCCACAGGCACGCCGGCGTCGGAGTCACTGTGTATATACTCCAGCTCAGCGCCGCTCACACGCTTGCTGTTCTCAGGTTTGTCATACATGAAATACCAGAATCCCATCCAGATGAAACCCAGCGCGCCAATCACAATGAACGCCATCTCCCATCCCCAGGCCTGCGCAATCAGAGGGATGCACAGAGGAGCAATCAGAGCGCCTACCTGCGCTCCCGAGTTATAGATACTTGTGGCAAACGCACGGTCCTTCTTCGGGAAATACTCTGCCGTAACCTTGTTGGCCGCGGGGAAGTTTCCCGACTCACCCACCGCCAGGATAAAGCGTGCCACAATGAACATCCACATACTGATGGTGGATATCGCCAGCGCTATGTTGCCGGTTGCCTCAATCAGAGCCTGCTTGCCCTCAAGGCCAAGCCAGAGTTGTGTTCCGGTACCGCACAGAGCGTGGATACAGGCGCCGAACGACCATACGCCGATAGCGCAGAAATAGCCCCATTTGGTGCCCAGCTTGTCAACGAAGCGGCCAATGAACAGCATGGCACAGGCGTAAAGCAGCGAGAACCAGCCGGTAATGTTGCCGTAGGTGGCGTCATCCCAGTGGAACTCCGGAGCTATGAAGTCGTTATAGGTAAGCGACAGGACCTGACGGTCAAGATAGTTCACCGTAGTGGCAAAGAAGAGCATCGCGCACATCACCCAGCGGTAGTTGCTCATACCAGCCTTTTTCTGATTGTCTTGATTCATATCTGATTACTGATTGATTTGTTATTACTCTGAGAAATAGACCCTCTTTACGCGGGTAGATACAGTAGATATAATCTCGTATGGAATAGTGCCCAGTATGTCGGACAACTCACTTACAGGCAGGCCCGTTCCGAAAATCTCAACGGAATCACCCTCCTTGCAGTCAATGTCGGTGACATCAATCATACACACATCCATACATATATTGCCCACATAATACGCCTTTTGTCCGTTCACCAGGCAATAGGCGTGTCCGTTGCCAAGATGGCGGTCCAGACCGTCCGCATAGCCTATAGGAATGGCTGCTATGCGCGATTTTCTGGTCAGCACGCCTTTCCTGCTGTAGCCCACTGTCTCACCAGCCTCAAGCTCACGTATCTGAAGTATTGTGGTCTTCAGAGTGCATACCGGCGTGAGCGGCTTGTTCGTAATCGGGTCAATGCCATAAAGGCCAAGGCCCAGGCGCACCATATCGAAATGCACCTCCGGAAAGCGCTCAATGCCCGCGGAATTACATATATGGCGCAGAATATGATGCTCGAAAGACCCCTGCAGCAAATCAGTAGCCTTGACAAAGCGCTCTATCTGCAGATGCGTGAAGTCGTCGAACTCCGCGCCGTCACTTCCCACAAAGTGCGAGAACACAGAGCGCGGAATCACCGCCGACTGACGTTTCAGGCGCCTGACAAGCTCCGGGATATCCTCCGGCGCAAAGCCCAGACGGTGCATTCCCGTATCAATCTTCAGATGAATCGGGAAGTCCGTAATGCCATAGTGCTCAGCCTTTCTTACAAGCTCATCCAACAGGTCAAAGCTATACACCTCGGGCTCCAGATGGTTCTCAAATATGGTCTTGAAGGCAGAGCGCTCAGGATTCATGACCATAATTCCCGAGTTGATGCCCGCACGGCGAAGCTCCGCGCCCTCGTCAGCCACGGCCACCGCAAGGTAGTTCACGTGCAAATCCTGCAGTGTCCTTGCCACCTCTATTGACCCAGAGCCGTAAGCCGATGCCTTGACCATGCACACCATCCTGGTGCCCGGACTCAGCTTACTCCTGTAATAGTTCAGATTAGCGGCGATAGCCTTCAGGTCAACCTCCAGAATGGTCTCGTGAACCTTCAGCTCAAGTCTCTCCGTAACGCGTCCGAAATGGAACTTACGCGCTCCCTTCACCAGAATCTGCTGGCTGCGCAGGTCATCGAGCACAGGAGACTCAAGCAAGTCCTCGGTAGTGGCAAAGAACTGTTTGTCGCGCACGCTGAACATCTGCGCCATAGACGATATGTCACGGCCCACGCCTATCAGCTTGTCAATATTGCGGCTGGCCATAAGCTGGTCAACCATACGGTACAGGGCCTTTGTTGACATTCCGCTCTGAAGTATGTCAGACAATATCAGAGTGCGCCTGCGGTTTTTGTCATCCTGCCTGCGCGCCATGAAATCAAGCGCTATGTCAAGCGACGAGAGATCCGAGTTATAGCTGTCGTTTATTATCACACAGCCGCGCAGGCCCTCCTTCACGTGCAGGCGCATACCTATCGGCTCCAACATCCACATACGCCTGGCAATCACCTCCGGCGAGAGTCCCAGATACAGGCAGGCCGCCAGACAGTGCAGTGAGTTCTGTATGGACGCATCGTCTATAAAAGGTATGGAGTACTCATTGTTCAGGCCTATGTAGCAATAATGCACCACAGTCCTGTCAGCCTGCTTGTCTATGCGCTCAATGAACAAAGGCTTCTCCCTGTTCCTGGAAGACCACGCAATCTCACGCACCGACAGCACAGAGCGGTTCACGCAATCCTGAATAAGCTCATTGTCACCGTCATATATCACCACATCGCAGTCCTGGAACAGCTTCAGTTTCTCCATACACTTCTCCTGAAGCGATGTGAAATTCTCCTGATGCGCGCCTCCTATATTGGTCAGGATACCAATGGTGGGATGTATTATCTTCCAGAGCGGACGCATCTCACCCGGGTCTGAGATACCGGCCTCAAACAAACCAAGCTCCGTTGAGTCACTCATCATCCAGACCGACAGAGGCACGCCTATCTGCGAGTTATAGCTGCGCGGTGAGCGGGTTATGCTGAAATCCTCGGCCAGAAGCTGGTACAGCCACTCCTTAACAATAGTCTTGCCGTTACTGCCGGTGACGCCTATTACAGGAACACCGAACTTCTGCCTGTGAACCGACGCCAGCCGCTGCAACGCGTGCAGGGTATCCTCCACCACCAGGAAGTTCGCGCCCTCAAAATTCTCCATCTTGCCCGGGATGCGGCTCACCACAAAATTCCTCACGCCCTTGTCATACAGCTCACCTATATAATCGTGACCATCGTTGTTCTTACCCTTCAATGCAAAGAAGACAGTCTCCTTGGGAAATGTCAGTGAGCGGCTGTCAGTAAGCAGCCAGGACACCGAGAACGGACAATACCCGTGCCGCACGGCACCGATAATCTCCGTAATCTGCTCAATAGTATATGTCATAATCCTCTTCTTTTCAGAATAACCGCAAGTTAGCAATTAATATTCATAGAACACAAAGTTACATCTACTATAGCAGGTATCCAAGAGAATATTTATAAATATCATTGACTCATATAGGGGAAAATTGTATTTTTGTCAGTTTTCCACGATGATGAGTATGACAGAAGAGGGAAAGGAGAATTTACTGAGACACATAGACACGCCTGCCGACCTGCGCAAGCTGGACATCGCGCAGCTCCCGCAGGTATGTCAGGAACTGAGGCAGAAGATTATAGATGAGGTATCGCGCAACCCCGGGCACTTCGCATCCAGCCTTGGCACGGTAGAGCTTACCGTAGCGTTGCATTACGTCTTCAACACACCTGACGACAGGATAGTGTGGGATGTGGGACATCAGGCATACGGCCACAAGATACTTACCGGCCGCCGCGACACATTCCATACCAACCGCAAGCTGAACGGCGTCAGGCCATTCCCATCGCCGGACGAGAGCCCGTATGACTCATTCGTATCCGGCCACGCCTCCAACTCCATCTCGGCAGCCCTCGGAATGGCGGTGGCAGACCGCAAGAGCGGCAACGGACGCCGCGTGGTGGCAGTCATAGGCGACGGCGCAATGGGCGGCGGACTCGCATTCGAGGGCCTGAACAATGCCGCATCGGCCGACAACGACCTGCTCATCATCCTCAACGACAACAACATGAGCATCTCCAGCAGTGTGGGAGGCATGAGCACCTACCTCACCCATCTGCAGACATCGCTCCCATACAACAAATTCCGCTACTATACGGCGCGCGCCATGAGCCGCATAGGCCTGCTTGACGACAAGCGCCGGCGCGACATAATACGCAAGAACAACCGTCTGAAGATGAAGCTGACCAACCAGCAGAACATCTTCGAGGGTATGGACATCCGCTATTTCGGGCCGATTGACGGGCACAACGTGCAGAACCTTGTGCGTGTGCTCAAGAACATAAGGAACATGCACGGCCCGCGCCTGCTGCACATCCACACCGTCAAGGGCAAGGGCTACGAGCCTGCCGAGAAAGAGGCTGCCATCTGGCATGCGCCCGGCCTGTTCGACAAGGAGACCGGCGAGCGCATAATCAAATGCACCGACGGAATGCCTCCGCTCTTCCAGGATGTCTTCGGAGAGACACTGCTGGAGCTGATGCGCTCAAACGACCGTATTCTGGGAATCACCCCCGCAATGCCTCTGGGCTGCTCAATGAACATTCCAATGAAGGAGTTCCCGGAGCGTTGCTTCGATGTAGGCATAGCCGAGGGACACGCCGTGACATTCTCCGGCGGCCTGGCCCGCGAGGGTATGACCCCGTTCTGCAACATCTACTCGTCGTTCATGCAGAGGGCCTACGACAACGTCATTCACGACGTAGCGCTGCAGCGTCTGGGCGTGGTGTTCTGCCTGGACCGCGCCGGACTTGTAGGCGAGGACGGCCCCACACACCACGGCACCTTCGACCTTGCATATCTGCGCCCCATACCCGGGCTTACCATAGCATCGCCCTTTGACGAGTGCGAGCTCCGGCGCCTCATGTACACCGCACAGCTGCCCGGACAGGGACCGTTCGTAATACGCTATCCGCGCGGCCGTGGCGTCAAGACAGACTGGCGATGCCCATTAGAGCCTGTGCGGGTGGGAACCGGGCAGGTCATCAAAGAGGGCAAGAGCCTTGCGGTGCTCTCCATCGGCCCTATCGGCAATCTTGCGCTGGAGGCTATAGACAAGTATGAGGCTGAGCATCCGGAGCACAGCATCGCGCTCTACGACATGCGTTTCCTCAAGCCTATCGACACAAACATACTGAGTGCAGTGGCAGAAGGCTTCAGCAAGATAATAACGCTGGAGAACGGCTGTGTCAACGGCGGGCTTGGAAGTGCCGTAGCCGAATATTTGGCAGACAACGGCCGGAATCCGCAGATAAGGAGAATAGGCATCCCGGACAAATTCATCCAGCACGGCACAGTGCCGCAGCTTCTTGAGATATGCGGTATGGATGCCGGATCAATACACAACGTCATCGCAGAGATGCTGAATTGTCAAACCAACGGCATATAACCATATATGAGAATTGTAATCGCAGGAGCCGGCGACGTAGGCACACATCTGGCAAAGCTCCTCTCGGGCGAGAGCCAGGACATCATCCTCATTGACGAGAGTCAGGACAGGCTCGGCGGGCTTGACTCCAACTTCGACCTGCTTGCAGTGACGGCATCGCCAACCTCAATCAAGGACCTGAAGGAGGCCGAGGCGGGCAAGGCCGACCTGTTCGTCGCCGTAACGCCCGATGAGAGCCGCAACATTGTGGCCTGTCAGCTGGCGCACAATCTTGGAGCGCAGAAGACTCTTGCCAGAGTTGACAACTACGAGTACCTTACGCCCAGGTCGCGCGAGTTTTTCACATCAACAGGCGTTGACTCGCTCATCTACCCCGAGATGCTGGCCGCCAAGGACATTGTGGATGGCATGCGCCAGAGCTGGATACGTCAGTGGTGGGAGTTCGCCGAGGGCACACTGGTAATGATCGGCGTAAAGCTCAGAGAGAACGCCGAGATACTGAACGTGCCTCTCTACGCCCTTGGCACGGGACGGCCGTACCACATAGTGGCCATCGTCCGCAACAACGAGACCATCATACCTGGCGGCAACGATACCATATACGCGGGCGACATGGTCTATTTCATGGCCAACAAGAAGAACATCCCGCTCATCAGGCGCATTGCAGGCAAGGAGGAGCTTCCCGACATACGCGATGTCATCATAATGGGTGGAAGCCGCATCGCCATCAGGGCGGCGCAGCTTATGCCCGAGAACGTCAACGTAAAGATCATTGAGCGCGACCGCGCCCGCTGCAACTGGCTCACCGAGATGCTCAGCAGCCGTGTCATGGTAATAAACGGCGACGGCCGCGACCCCAGCCTGCTTATGAGCGAGGGCATAGACCACACCGAGGCCTTCATCGCCCTTACCGACAGCGCCGAGACCAACATTCTGGCCTGCGTGGCCGCCAAGAGGTTCGGCGTTACCAAGACCATTGCCGAGGTTGAGAACATAGACTACATCACTATGGCCGAGAAGCTCGACATCGGAACAGTCATAAACAAGAAGAAGATAGCAGCCAGCCACATCTACCAGATGATGCTCGACGCCGACGTGAGCAACGTGAAGTGCCTTACATTCGCCAGCGCCGAGGTGGCCGAGTTCATAGTGAAGAAAGGCTCCAGGGTGACCCGCAACTGCGTAAAGGACCTGAGCCTGCCACGGGGCGCCACCATCGGCGGCCTCATCCGCGGGCACGAGGGCATTCTGGTAACCGGCGACACCCAGATTCAGGAGGGCGACCACGTGGTTGTGTTCTGTCTGGACGGAATGATAAGAAAACTGGAAAAATACTTCAACTGAGTTGATACACCTTAGGCCCATATACAAGATACTAGGCATCCTGCTGGCAATTGAGGCGGGAGTACTGTTTGTATGCGCCCTTATTCCGCTGTTTATGCTGGAGAAGGACCTGTTCGCATTCCTGGCCTCATCGCTCATAACAGCCTGCTGCGCCGTTTTCTTCATAACAGCCGGCAAGGGGAGCAACCGCGATGGCGTATCCCGGCGCGACGGCTACGTTGTGGTCACGCTGAGCTGGCTACTCTTCTCGCTCTTCGGATGCCTGCCGTTCTGGCTTAGCCGTTACGTGCCCGAGTTCTCCAACGCCTTCTTCGAGACCATATCCGGATTCACCACCACCGGAGCCAGTATCATAAGCAACATAGAGGTCCTGCCACACGGACTGCTCTTCTGGCGCAGCCTCACACAGTGGATTGGCGGCTTGGGCATCGTATTCTTCACGGTGGCCGTACTTCCGGTATTCGGTGTGGGCGACGTACAGCTCTTCGCCGCCGAGGCCATCGGCCCGTCGCACGGCAAGCTGCATCCGCGCATCAGCGTGAGCGGCCGCTGGATTCTCATAGTCTATGTAATACTGACAGCAGGCTGCACCTTCGCGCTGGAGGCCTGCGGAATGAGCATCTTCGACAGCATCAACCACGCAATGTGCACCATCGCCACCGGCGGCTACTCCACGCGCAACGCAAGCATCGGAGCCTTCAACTCCGTGCTTATAGAGGATGTCATAACACTCTTCACCTTCCTGTCCGGAATCAACTTCAGCCTGCTCTTCTTCCTTCTGTTCAGAGCCAAGATAGGCAAGATGTTCCGCGACACCGAGTTCCGCTGCTACTTCTGGGTGACACTCTCGGTGGTTGTTGTCATAGCGGCTATTATCATTATCAAGAACGGCACGGCGCCGCTCAAGGCATTGCATCTGTCGTTCTTCCAGGTAGTATCACTGGTAACTACCACAGGTTACGTTACCAACGATGTCTATAACTGGCCCGCGCCCGTATATATGCTTCTCAGCGTTATAATGTGTATGGGAGCCTGCGCCGGCTCAACCACAGGAGGTATGAAGGGAGCCCGCACGGTAATCCTTTTCAAGGCACTCAGGAACGAGTTCGAGCATATCCTCCACCCCAACGCCGTGCTGCCCATCCGCATCAACAACAAAGTGATACCCGACACCACCAGACAGACTGTGTTCACCTTCACAATCTTCTATATCGGGCTGATAGCATTCAGCTGGATAGTCTATATGATAATGGGATTGAATATGTCCGACGCGTTCTACGCATCCACAGCCATCGTGAGCAATACAGGAACCGCGGTAGGCTCGTTCGACGCAGCCAACTCATTCGACACAACCCTGTCCTGGGATATCCTGCCAATGGCGGCCAAGTGGTACACCTGCCTGCTTATGCTGGTAAGCCGTCTGGAAATCTTCGCGGTGCTGCTTATATTCACTCCGAGCTTCTGGCGCCACCGTTAGCATTTCCCGCCGCAAGGAAATCACTCACAGCCTTGCGCATGCGCTGGTACGGAGCGCTGTCGCGGTAATGCGTATTCTCACGCAGGGCATCCTCCAGCTCAACCTGACTGTGACGGTATGAGCTCAGCTCATTCTGCCGCTGCTGCTCGTGAACAGCCTTCTTGTAGATGTCGGTCTCGCGCTCGTGCCGCAAAGACTGCAGCAAGGGATCCATCACACGGGTAAGCACCCGCTCAAACAGAAAATGCCCCTGAATATATAAATAGGTATCCTGGGGAGCCACGCCTATGCGCGGAAGCTCCTCCATAAGCATCTCCACCTGCTCCACAGCCTCAGGATAGGTCTTCTCAAGCCAGTTCAGCTTCTTGCCCACGCGGTTCTCAAGCCGCTGCAAGGTATTCTGCGGAGCCTTTATGTCAAGGCTGTCAATCACTATGCAGTTGTTGAAGTCCTGCATAGAGAAATCGTTATGCCGCAATGTCCTGTAGAACCATATATTCCAGGCAAAGAGCGGGAACACAATCCTGGAGTACAGCTCAAAGAATGCCTCAAAGTCAATGGGCCGGCGGTCATTCAGCGTACACTGCACGCACACCTGATTCAGACTGCCCGCATAGCACTGGTAGTTCTCAATGGCGTACGTGTATGTCTGAATCACAAACGGACTTGCCAGAAAGTCGCGCGAGCTCTGCGTGGCACCCTGCATCAGATAGTCATAGTCGCTGTCCACGCAGGCAATCATACTCTGCCCCAGCGACTTTGCGTCAAGACACTTGCGTATGGCAGACTTCTTTCCGCGCTCCAGCTTGTCGTTTGACGGGAGCATAATGTTGAACGTAACCTTGTCCGACTCGAACTCATCAAGCAGCAGCCTCCAGAAAGCCACATCGTTGTAGCTCTCCACATACGCCACAATGCGTCTGCGCTTATCCTTGGGACGCAGGCGGTTGGCCGCCTCAATATACTGCGAGCTGACGCCCTGAATCAGACGGTTCATCACTCAACCGTTATCTCAGCCACATCGGTCACATAGTCCATCCAACCATTCATAATGACTGCCGGAGAGTGCGTGGTGAGTATTATCTGAACATTAGGATTGATCTCTATGATGCGCTGAATGAGCTGCTGCTGCCACTCAATATCGAGCGACACCTCCGGCTCGTCCATCAGGATCACTCCCGGCTGGTTATCCTGCACCAGCGCGGTGAGCAGCACCACCAGCAGCTGCTTCTCGCCCGACGACAGATTATAAGGCAGCAGCGTATAGCCGAAACGGTCAAACACCAGGTCATTGCTGTCGCGAATAATCTTCTTGCCGCTGTCTGCGAACAGAGTGTCTATCAGATCCAGGAACAGCGTCTTGGGGCGGGCCAGCTCAGCGGCCTTGGCAACCATATCGGGATTGCCCGATGTAAGGTACTGTATGGTGCGGTTTCCTATGTTCACCTGATAGTCCAGATACCTGCGCTGCAGGCGGTAAATCTGCCAGTCAAGCTCGGTAACAACATTCTTGTCGGCCATCTTCTCCAGCAGGTTGCTGTGCATAAGCGGACGGTCTATGCTGCGGATAACATCGTAGTTGATGGCATCAGCGCCCTCAGGCTCAAACACAAAGCTCACGTTCTGCTCCGGTGCGTTTGCCGTGCCGCCTTCGGCAATCTCATCCAGACGGTCTGCCACAAGATTAAGAATGGTGCTCTTTCCCGCACCATTCACACCGCTCAGAATATTCACGTCGGGCCTCAGGTTCCACACAATATGCTTGCGGCCCCACATAGCCTTAATCTCTATCCTGCTAATGTATTTTCCGTTCATAGTCAATGTCTGTATTTAAAACGCGCTTCCCTGCAACGGTCGGCAATCCACCTGAACAAACCTCTTTTGTGATGATGGCGATGACGATGCGACTTATCCTGGAAAGTACCGTTGTAGATCACAGGCTCCTCATCGCCGCTCATACGCTCCAGCATATCAGCATACGATAGATGTCCGGATATCATATCATAAATCATATTCCAATCGGGAATGCCGCCCAGATTACGGTCATCGATATAGATATCGGCAGTGACCTTACGCGATACGCCCTTTCCGCTCCACGACGCGTCAGGGTACTCCGAGTTCACGGCATAGAACTCCAGTCCGTTCCCCCGGCAAAACTCCACAGCCTCATCGAGCAGCTTGCCCTCGCGTACGGTCCAGAGTATTATCCGGTGCCCTCCCTCGGCCAGTTTCCTGAGTGTTGCAATGGCAAATGGCAGTTCCTTTCCAATGGCAGGATACTTATGCTCAACAATAGTTCCGTCAAAGTCAACAGCAATAGTCATATTTGGTAGGAATTGGTAAATAATCTATCCGCTAGCCCTTCTTCTTATCCTTATCTGCACCGTCATTATCCTCTATGCCATCCTCCTCATCGTCATTATTCCTCTCACCGTAGCCGTAGCCATAACCGTAGCCATAGCCGTAGCCATAGCCGTAGCCATAGCCGTAGCCATAACCATAGCTGTAGCCATAGCGATGGCGGGCCTCTGTACCATTCAGCACAATGCCCATATTGTGGAAACGCTCCTCATGATACATTCTCTCCAGCTGCTCCAGCATACGCCTGTCAACATTGCCCACGCGGATAAGGAACAGCGTAACATCCACCAGACGGTCTATCACCATCGGGTCAGCCACAATATCAACCGGTACACTGTCTATGATGATGTAGTCATACTTGGCACGCAACTCAGTCATAAGGTCGTCCATACGCTGGCGGCGCAGCAGCTCAACCGGGTTTGGCGGCACCATTCCCGCGGGAATGATATCAACGCCGTGCAGGACATCCTTGTGCAGGATATCCTCCAGCCTAAGCTCCTGGTCATACAGGTAATTGGATATACCGCGTGTCTTATGGCCAACGCCCAGGCGGCGTGACAGGCTGCGCTTGCGCAGGTCAAGATCCAGCAGAAGCACACTCTTCTTATTGTCGGCCATACAGGCAGCCACATTCAGTGCAGTACTGGTCTTACCGGCTGCCACATTGAATGATAGAAGAGTCATTACCTGAGGCCTTGCCACATTGTCCGTACCCATAAAGTCAATGTTGGTACAGAGAATACGCAACGACTCTGCCATCAGGCTCTTGCTGCCCCGCTCATAGAATATAGGCACATCCGTATCCTTATTGCTCTTATTCTTCTTGTGTTTTTTGCGTGACTTGGATGCCCACGGCAGCTCACCTACTATCGGCAGGCTCACCACACCGTCCAGATCCTTGCGTGAGCGCACCTTATTGTCCAATATCAACCTGCCAAGCAGAATGACCGCAGGCACAATCAGGCCCACAAGCAGACCCATCAGAATCATATTCCTCTTGTTCGGAGAGATATGAGAGTTACTGCCCTCTGCCGGATCAAGCACGCGCGCGTTGTTGTCCACCATAGACTGTGACAGGGCATTCTCCTCGCGCTTGTTCAGCAGATACAGATACAGTGACTGCTTCAGCTCCTGCTGGCGCTCAATAGTAAGCAGCTCGCGGGCAGTTGAAGGCATCTCCGAGAACTTCTGTGTGGCGGTAACCTCCTGCCGCTCAACATCATCCTTCTTTATGTTTATACTCAGAATCAAGTTGTCAATAGACATTATTATGCCCTGGCGGATTGACTCCAGAGTCTTGTCCAGACCTATGATGACCGGGTTCTCATCGCTACTCTCGGCAACCAGCTTGTCGCGGCGCATCTTTGTGCTGTTGAACTGCGATATCTGCCCCTCCACGCGCAGGTCGTCGAACGCCATACTGGTAGGAATCATAGCGTTCTTGTTGGCCGGGTCAGTAAGGTAATCACGTATGTACCGCGCCCACTTAATCTGAGTCTCGTAAGCCACTATCTGGGCGTTGGACTCACGGCTCTTCTGCAGATACTGAGCCGCTGTCTCATTGGCATTCATCAAGCCGTGGCTTGCCTTGAACTGCTCCAGCTCCTGCTCTACGGCGCCCAGCTCCTCGCCTATTGAGATTATTCGCTCATTAATAAACTTCGCGGTATTTACGGCAACCTCGTTCTTATCCTTTATGGCCTCCTCATTATATACCTCAAACAGGGTATTCAGCACATCAATCGCACGGTTAACCGAACGGTCGCGCATTGTGAATGTCAGTATTGAGGCATCACTGTTGCGCTGCTCAATTGACATTCTTGAAATGAATCCCATCGCCGCGCCTGTGGCATCCACCTGCGATACATATATTGGCTTGTTGAATTCCGCCGCAAGGTAGTTTGATGTAGGTATGAAAGTCAGCACACCGCCGTTCACTTTAAGTGAGTCATTCAGCCCTACTATTGTTGAATTCCCGCCAAACGTGACCTCTATCCTCTCCTTGTCAACCGGCTTAACCACAAATGCCATTGGAACATTCCTCAGCTCCTCGGAGAACAGGACCTTTACCGGCGTATTGTTGTACAACTCAATACGGCGCAGCTTCACATCCATCTCGTAGCTCACATTTGCGTCCAGACGGCTCACCACCTCGGTCATAAGGTGCTTGGAGCGGAACTGAAGTATCTCATTTGAGACATTAGTCCTGTTAATGAGTGTGGAGTATGCTTCCAGGCGCGTTGACTGGCGTGTATTTGACGGGTTTTTGATAATAATCGTAGCATAGCTACTATATACGAATGTAGATGTCGCGTACTTATATACCTCGTATCCTACACATATCAGCACACACAGCACAAACCAGTACCAGTAACTCAGAAGATAAAAGAACAGATCTACCAGATTGATGCTGCCCTCAGCTTTTGCCTTGCCGGAAAATACCTTGTTTTTATTGTTTCCCTCCATTTTCACTTACCCAAATTTCTAGCCAGCAACCAGATTGTCGTTACAGTTGACAATATAGTCATACCAAATGTTATCAAAGACATGATATTGCTCATATCCGCGTCAACCATGTTCCTCTTTGGCTTCGCATAGATCAAATCGTTCTGCTGCAGGTAATACACCGGTGAGTCATACAGGTCCTTGGTCCTTAAGTCCACAGTATATAGTCTTCTTATTCCCTCAACCTCGCGGATAACCCATAATTCCTTAATGACGGCAGAGCCACCCACGCCGTTAGCCTCAGCTATAGCTTCCAGCAGAGTTACCTTGCCAGACTTAAAAGTATAAACGCCATTACGCATCTGTCCCAGCATAACTACCTGAAAGTTCACGAACTCCACATATACCAGCGGGTCCGATATGTATGGTTTCTCCTTAAGCCTGCGCTCAATCTCGTTCTTAAGCTCAGCCAGAGTGGTACCGGCCACATTAATCTTTCCCAATACGGGAAAATCAATATCGCCGTTCTTGTCAACCAGATAGCCCCTTGCCGTCTCAGGATTAGACGTATAGGTTATCTGCTCCGAGCCGCTGTCATAATCGGAATGGCCGCTGGATGGGTTGAACGGGGCGGCCAGGGCCGGAGTGCTGCATGTAACCACAATGTTCAGTTTGTCACCCACGCTGATCTTGGTCTCAGGGCGTTCCTGAACAACATACTCCTCATCAGTCCTCAAGTCCTGCAGGTAGGCCATGCGCCTGTACGAGCCGCATGAGGCTATAGTCATCAGGCCTGAAATGAGCATCAAAACAGATGATATCCGTTTCATATACAAGTTATTTCGCAATGGTTTTTAATTTAAGTATATATTAAAATGCAAATATAATCATTCAGTGTGAATTGCAATGGCTCAAATTACTAAAAAACAAAGCAAATGCTATCTGGAGGCTCTTCCAGCAAGCAGCCCAATCCAACGGCGCACGAACTTGCCCGGGGCATAACGCAAAAACAGCCTTGCACGCTTGCAAAAACCGGAGAAACGCCGTTCCTTATCCAGACCGAAATTGCCGTCACTCAGAACAAGCTCATTGAAAAGCTCCACATCGCCGCTACGCACCAAATTACTTTCCGGAATAGCAGGCAACACCTCTGCGGAAGTTCCAATCATACTCTTCAGGACCTCATTGAGCAGGACTGTCCATTTGTACATCCCGCGTCTCCTAATGGCTTTTATATACTCGTCCATATTGTACCTGCCACAATAATGGCTATAGGCCACGGCCATATCACATATGTGCCTCAGGCCTATGCCTGTTACCATAGCGTGGTGAAGAATATGCTCACTCAGCATCAGCAAACAGCCTGACACGCCTTGCTCAGGCAGGCCTTTCCTATGATGCTCCACAACAATGCCGTCAACAACGTAATTGCAGTCACCGTCGCTGTCCAAGGCTATCTGGTATCCTTTGGCACGAACCAGCTCACAAGACCTGCGCCAATTATCACGGCCTGGCATACACCAGTCTATATCACCCAGTACGCGATGCTCCGGCACCCTGTACATTGCCGCCACAGACAGCCCTTTTATCAATACCGCATCAACGCCATTACTCTTCCAGAACTCGTCCTGCGCCTCAACAAGAGCCTTATGCTTCTCATAATTGCCCTCCAATCCACTTACCTCAACCAGCCATTGCGCGGACAGGCTCCTGGGAACGCCAGCCTGGGCAGGCAGCTCCCTCACCACATCAAAAAGAAGACCCTGAACGGTGTGGAACCTTGCAAGCCTGTACACCTCAATCCACTCCTCCGGGGCAGGAGCAGTGCCGTCAATGTCTATTGGCGTATTCCACAATGCGGCCCGCAGCAAAGAGAGGAAGAGACTGTTATTCATTCAAAAAGCATATCGTATTGCCGCCAGAGGCACACTATATTGTGAACGTCCTGCCCGGCGACAGCGGTTGATACATTATATTCAGCACATACCCACTCAACAAGCGTAGGCTCGTCAAACTCCTGCGTGCCTATTTTCCGCCACAGCCAGGCGACTGGCTCATTAATGCCGAACACCTTATTCAGGTTAATGGTGGTGGCCGTCGTGTCCAGCAGCATATACTCGCCAGCCACAGTATTCAGCTTGAAATCAGGATTCAACCTCATAGCAGGCTCTCGTACAGTTTCCTACAGCTGTTGATGGTGGCATCAAACGTGAACAGCTCCTCGTAGCGCTTCCTGGCACGCTCACAGAACCCCGCATACACCTGCCCGTCGCCTACTATGCGCACAATGGCATCGGCCAGGGCACGCGCGTCCATAGGTGGGACATTAATTCCGGAATAACCGTCTTTGTTTACCCAAGACACGCCCGAGCCTCCAATCTGAGTTGCGACAACCGGCTTGCCACAACTCATAGCCTCTATCTGGACTATGGCAAATGCCTCAGTCTTGTAAATGCTGCTAAGCGCGAACAAATCGCATGCTGTGTAGTATGCTGCGAAATCCGCCTGGTCTATATAGCCCAGAAGCGTCACCTTGGTAACGGCCTCACACTCCATTATCTTCATAACCAGGCTGTCGTGATCCGGCCCGTCGCCGCCTATCAGAACGTGATAATCATCCGGCAGATATTTTGCGGCCTCCACCAGATACTCATATCCCTTGTAGCCCACCAGACGGCCCAAAGAATATACCAGTTTCTTACCGCCATAGCGTGCCTTGATACGCGCGGCACCCTCAAAATCAGGCTTAACCGGCGCTATGCCTATGGGAATGGCAGTCACCTTGTTCCGCACATCATTCAAGAACGGAGAGTTCTGTATATATACAGGCGTTGTACCCACAATGGCATCAGCCCTTTTTATTACCCACTGCAATAATGGCCCGTAGAGTTTAAGCAACATCCGCTGCTTGAGTATGTCGCTGTGCCAATGCAGCACAACCTTGCCCTTATATCCACTCAGACGAAGAGCCACAACCGCCATAGGATCCGGGTGATGAACGTGTATTATGTCATAATCGCCCATGACCCGTCTCAGTTCCGTAACGAGCCTTGGCGATATCATAGTGGCCGCCACTTTAGCTATTGCCGGAACAACCGTGCACTTGCCATTCTCGTTGAAGTTAATAACGTGCTTTCTGCCAAAAAAGCTGCCGCTATCGTGGCGGCGCACCTCTTTTTTAAGTCCGCAGCACAGCATATCACACTGTATGTCACTGAGCGACAGGCCTCTGGTCAGGTCCCACATAACCTTCTCCACTCCGCCAAATATCGGGTAGAACTTACCGAGCTGCAGTATTCTCATATCTCAGAAATACAATAATTAGTTCTTAAAATATCAAACATCGCATCTTTCAGGGCACTCGCATTCAGTGCCTCAAAGAATACGGCACCGGGCGATGTCTCGTGCGAGTAGGGCAAATCTGCGGCCAGCACACGCCCTGCCGGGTTAGCAGCCATATACTCACTTATTGGCAACCCCCAGGTCTCAACGCGCGACGGAAACACCAGAATACCTGCCCTGCGGTATGTACTGAACAGCTCATCCTTGCTCATAAAACCGTGAAAATCTATTGAGCTCACATCGCCCCAATGCCTGTAGAGCCAACGTGAATAACGGTTCTCCGCGCCATTGATTGTAAGAACCACCTTAAAAAATCCCGGACCAATCTCCTGTTCCAGCAGGCGCGCGGCCTGGCAGAGTGTCTCAAAATTCTTGTGGCAATCTGGTGTGGAGGCATAAAAGAACAGCGTATTGTCCACTTGCACTGCATTGCCAGCCTGAAGATACTGCTGCACGGAGGGCTGTTCTGGGGGTATTACCCGGAATTTTTCCTTTGGCACATTCAGCATCCGGCTCATTGCATCGCGGAACCACTCCTGCTGCACTATCAGAGAGTCGTTTTTGTGTACGTTGATGCGGTATGCCCAACGGGTGAGCATTGCAAACAGGGGTATCTTGTAGTCCATAAGGAAATCGCGCCACTGCCAACTCATAAACGGGAACGATGTGTGGCAATAGACCTCCTGATGCTCGGCCTCAACGCGGGGAGTGGTGTCGTGCATCGAGAGCCAGAGCCAGACCTTTCGGCCATCCCGGACCGCAATCCGCAGACTTATCCTGTGCATTGTGACATATTCGGCCCAAAGGCGGTGGAACCAGCTGCGCACGCACCAAGGCATCTCAATATACTCTATTCCAGGATAATTGCACAATTCGCGCTTATGCACCAGAGCCACTACCCTGTACTCGCCGGTCTTGTGGCTCAGGTACTCCAGGCACCCGCGCAGAATGGAAAGCGTGCCGCCCTTGCGCAGGTTTACGCCCGATACCACTATTGTTCTCTTAGCAGACTCACCCATTTCCACATTATTATTTCCTGGTCAAAACGGTCGGAGCCGCGCAACGCAGCCTGCCCCATACTCTCACGCAAGTCAGAGTCATTCATCAACAGCAACAGTCTCTGAGCCATTGCGCCCACACCGCCCTCCGGTACCAGAAAGCCATCCTTGCCATCGGTAACAACATCGCGCGGGCCGCACTTGCAGGCCATCGACACTATGGGCAGCCCTGCCGCCTGCGCCTCGAGCAGCACCATAGGCAGGCCCTCGTAGAGCGATGTCATTGCGTAAATATCGCTGCCGCTGTAAACGCTCTGCATTTCAGTCTCAGCACCTCCCAGCAGTACGCTATTACTCAGGCCAAGAGATTCTATTTTGTGCTGCAGCTCATCACGAAGCTCACCATCGCCAACTATCCTCAGTTTCCATCCACCAGGATAATCCTTGGATGAGCAGACTCCGGCCCACACATCTATCAGGCGGTCAAATGCCTTTTGCGTGTTGTACCGGCCTACGGCAAGAACGGTATTATGGCAAACGGAAGTATCGCGGTCTTTCAGCGGCTGGAATGTCCTTGAATTGGGAATGACACAGATATTCCGCATAGGCGTGCCGGCATTCCAGTAGCCACTGTCCTCGTGTGTAAGCACCACGAACTTGTCAAAGCGGGCGGCTATGCGCTTGTCATTTTTGCAGCGCCACTTGTCCGCCAACGCCCACATTCCCTTGCGGCCATACTGCAGACGCTTGTAGCGGCTGAAGTGTATCTCCAGTATCTTGCGCGATCCGTCTTTGATTCGTGGCAGGAACGAGGCATCGTTACAGAACATTGAGATTACCACATCTGGTTTCTCAGACCGGAGCAGCATGGCCAGTCTGTGTCTATGTCTTATCTGCTTGAACGGATAGCAGACCAGTTTGTTCAGGAACGAGGCGCCATTGTTCTGCTCGTAGTTTATGTCAAGGTCTGTCTGACGTATGCGTTGGTCCAGCTCAAAGAATGGCTTCTGACCACGCTGGTCTGTTGTGACAATCAAGACTTCAGCCACACCCTGCCGTACCAGCCAGTTGGCCTTGCCTGCCAGTACCCGCTCCATACCTCCGGGGCGGTAGGTTCCCGCTATCAGATAGACAACTCTCATATCAGGTACTTTGTTCTTCCAACTCCAGTTCAAGTTCAGAATCCGGCTCAAGTTCAGCATTCCAGTCTATCTCATTGCCATTCTCGTCGTAGTCACCGTCCACACAAAACAGAATAGCATCAAGCAGGAATATATCGGTTGCAACCTTTAGCCAGATGACAAATGAAAGTGAGGCTATCAGCAATGAGGCAAGCCAGAAGTTGCTGAATTTCTTATTAAGAATAAGGCCGTTGTAAATGAAGAAGAATGAGAAAATACCCAGACCTATCAATCCGCAATATAAAGTGAAGCGGCAATAACCTATATCAGTACTATAATACCAGTTACCGAATATGCCGGTGCCAATCATCCAGTCTCTGAAATTGTCAGGCCATATCCACATTTCGTTACTTAGCTTATCGGTTGAGTCGGTTCTGAACTCACCTGTCTCCACCCAGTTGAAGAAGCCCTCAAAGGCAAAGCGCATACTATTATGAAACTCCGGATTCGAATTGTATAGCGCCGAGCATATTACAACTGCCAGGACTACAATGCCAATCAGCACCCCATAGAACCGAAGTTGCCTGTATGTCAGATTTCCGCGTTTGCTGAGTCCCAATGCCATAAACATATATGCGATTGCCATAGCCGCCCCCACAATCGTGGTGCGTGAAATCATATTGCCCAGCACTATTATTAAAGCAAAAGACAACAGATACACAGACAAGCGCCAACCAATATCGGTAACCTTTCTGTTTGTGGCTACCTGATGCGCCATAAGCAGCATTACACAAGAAAAACGTACACCGGCAGTATCAAGAGACGCCCCTATACCATACAATCTGTTTACCTCATGTAAAAAGAACTGACTCTGCTCAATGTAACTGTCAACAAGCAACTGAAATGCTGGAATACGATCTATCATCTGCGATAATACACACTGCATCACACAGACAAACATCAGATAATCTGTAATAAGCTTTAGATTGCAATAACCGTGATACCTTCTCAAAACAGATGAAACTCCAAAAGCTCCTCCAAGCCAGACGGAAAAGGACACAATGTAGGTGGCGTATGTGGTGTCATCTGTCTCATTCGCCATCATAGAGTAGAAGCACCAAATCGAGAAGATAATGGCTATTGTGGCCGACACTACCACCATCTTTGACATTCGCAGGCTTTTCTCCCGGAATGTCCTTATCAGATAGGCAATGATTCCCAACACGCCTATCATCTGTTTGGTATTTAAAGAAGACGGCAGAAATGTGAGACTAAAGCCAAACACATACCCGCTCACCACCCAGGCAAGCAGGAACATCACTATCAAACTGCCTATCTTCCTCCTCATCGGTATATCACTCCATAAACGAACTTATACACCAACACATAATACAGGCGTACACACACCCAACAACGGTGTGCGGCCATCCACTGCAGCATACGCGTACGTAAAGACAATTGTTTATTAGCACACGCTGACGCGTTTGACTCGCTAAACCAGCTGTGCCATACCAGATAATTCTCTTTTTCCGCACTTATAAGCAATGGCAGCTTTATGCAGAGCTTCAAATGGCTGACGTACTCACTCAACTCCGCACAATGGCAAGAGGCCGATATGGCACTCTCAACCTCAGCCACATTGCGGGTAACCTCAGCCCTGCGCTCCTCGCTGAACCGGCGGCTTATCGAGCTGGTGCTTACGGCATTGTAGCTATACAGCGACTCGTGTATCTGAACAACCTTCCTGGCGTGAAGGAAGGCTTTCAGCATAAGCATCATATCCTCGCCCATATTGGCACCGTCTATAAAGCGGATGCCGTTATCCTGCAGCAATGACCTGCGGGTAAGGAACAGCCACAGGTTCCAGCGCATTGTGCCGCCCATCAGTGCCTTCAGGGCCTCCAACGGCGTAGTGTAGTCTGCCTGACGCATATAGCGGCCATTGGTCTCAAAGCCCAGTGTCCAGTCCCAGCCAACAATGTCAACATCGGGGGCGTTCACCGCCGTTATTGCCCGTTCCAGAGCCTGCGGCGCGATGGTATCGTCGGCATCAACGAATGCCACGAACTCACCTTCGGCGGCATCCAACGCGCGGTTTCTTGCGGCGGCCACGCCGGAATTGCGTTCCTGGCTCAGGATCTTGCACGGTATGCCTGAGTTCCGGGCAAACTGCTCAATTATCTGCCGTGTGCCGTCGGTGCTGCTGTCATCAGCAAACACCACCTCAAAGTCTCGGAATGTCTGAGCCTTTATGCTGTCAAGACTTGCCTGCAAGGTCCTTGCCGCATTATACACCGGAACAATTACGCTTACCCACACCTGCTCAACTCCACTATCTTTTGAATGAATTCCGGATCCTGACTATTGAACTTGCGCGCGAACAGGGCATCGGAATGGCTAAGCTGGTCATAGTCACCGGCAGTCCAGTCACGCAGGCAGCCGTCTTTCCAGCCTATGGCCCGCATACAACCCCCGGCATCGCTTGTTGTGTTGTATATGTCGGAGCGGAATGCCGAGTCCCAGCACATGGTCTGGAAAACCATCTCGTCCGGGCAGAATGTGTGCGTAAAGGTCTTGCGCACCCAATTCATATTAGCCAGAAAATGCAGGGCCATGCCAGTGGTGATACTTACCCACTGGGTGCCCTTCTTGAATTCTATGCCGGTGTTGCGCTTTATGCCGCATAGTTCCTGAATACGCAGGCAACCGGCACGCAATGCCCGTACCAGAACATTGCCGCTCTTGAAGCTGCGCGGGAACAAGTGCCAGCGCTGCGCCTTACGCACCACCTCGGGCGTTATCTCCGTCAGAGTGTAGCCAATGAGCTGCGCGTCTGGATGCTCATCACAGAACTTGTGTATGTAATCCTGGCTCTTCAGCGGCAAATCCGTGCCCGACAACAGATGGTAGTACGCGTACGAGTCGCGACCTACCGCCGCCCGGAATAAAGCATATTCAGCCTCCACTACGCTAAAATCGCCCCAGCGGACATCAACCCTGTCTTCCAGTATGGTAAGTCCTGCCCTCTGAGTATGCAACTCGGGAATATTACTCACTTTGGCATCGATATGCACATAGATGTCATTACGCTCATCATCAATGCAATTGATAAGTGTATCAAGCAGTTGCCACTGATTGTGCGCCAATATAAGGTATGCGTGTCTCATAAAGTTGTGAAATTAGTGCTTTTCCGCATAAAATGCAATAATTGTGCCAGATTTTTCGTGTCCATCTATGCAAATTCCGAATCCATTCCCAAAATTGCATAACAGCACCTGTTGAAAGTCCTGGATTACGTGGCGGCCAGAATGGCGAGACCATTCAGCGAGGCGTTCAGCCTGCGCGGGTTAAGTAGGATATAACATGATGGCGGTTTTGGTCTATGTTGCGGCGGCAACTTACGTGCAGCCAGAAATTGCGACCATCGGCGGTCTCCCAAATGCATTGGTCAAACAGGCAGTTCAGAATGATCCACTCCATCCACTTACGGCCCTTTGCGCTATTGGTTATACGGATGTCGGCAGCCTGGCCGGACTGGTGCTGGCTGCCGGGTACGCCACCAACGGCGGCGTTCAGTGCGGGGCAGCGGTAGCCGGAGTTGATTACTATCGGGCAGCCGGCAAACGCGCGCAGAGGCTCCAGAACCTGCTCGCACAGGTTCCGGAGATTATCAATCTGCTCTGCCATCGGAGTGTTGTCAATGCCGCGCGCCTGAGCGGTGGCACTGCGCGTAAACTCACTTAGACGGAAATGCTCAGTCAACAGAATGTCCTCCATACGCGTTATCTTAAAAAATTCCGTACAAGACATATCAGCCACCAGAGCAGGAATGAGGCCACCAGTCCAAAGCAGCCGTATGCCACAACATCCAGTGTGCCACGCTCCCGAGGCACCTCACGAACCTCTGTAACAGTTATCAGATAGGGGATGCTGTCCATACGGATCACTCTGACGGTGTCGTGAAGCACATGATAACGGTACTCCACCCTGGCATCGCGCAGATACACGGTATCGGACATCCGGTCCAGGGTACGGTCCTGAAATATATATACACTGTCGTAGCGCACATCACTGACGCGCACGGTATCGTGCCGCACATCCGTAACAGGCAGCACCTGCGGCCCGCCGGCATAGGCGGCGGAGTGGCGCATACTGCCGCAGCCTGTCATTACCAACATTGCATAACTCACCAATATGGGCAACGCGCCCCCAAGAACTCTTATCTCTCTCATTTCTCAATTATCATTTATCTGTTTATTAATTACATCATTACAACTCAGACAAACCGTTCGGTAATATTCAGCGCCACGGAATGGCCACGGCTTATCGATATATATATGTGCTTGCGCAAAGCCCAGAAGACCTCGTTGCTGCCTGTCACCATACCCGGCACATCCCTCACAGCGGTGCCCACAATGATGCTTCCGTCTGTAAGCCCCGCCACTCCATTGCCTGCCCTCAGATGTGGGCAGAAAGGCATCGGCTCACGCTCCGGATGAGGGGGCAACGCACGCTCCACCTGAAGAGCCTGACGAAGATATTCTGGCTCAGGCACGCCTTCCTCCATACCCTGAGCAATCACCTGATACATCTTGTCAATATAGCTGTAAGCCGTATTCTCGTTCATACGGCGTATGAACCGGCAGCGGCTGCAGTCGCGGCAAAAGCCGCCCTCGTACATACTGACCACCAGCGGCAGGCACTTGCCGGTACACTGGCACCGGCTCATTGCCACATAATAGCGGCCCTCAGCCAGATGATGACTGCGATTCTCTATTGTATCACACACTCTGACGCCATCCACATACAGGGTGCCGCCAATTGAGAACTTACTTCTATTGTTTCTTAAAATGCTTATATTCATAGCTCATTTGAAATTCAACTTATACCATTCACCAAAATCCCTTACTCCCTGCGGAAGCTGATGACAGACAAGGCCTGTGTCAAGGCGCGCCAGCGCGTCGCGCAACTGACGGTAAAGCTGCCGGCCCGGTGCGTCCTGGTCGGGGCAGATATGAAGATTCAGCCCGCGCAGAGGCGCTATGTCATCCTCCTTGAACAGCGTTGCGGAGGGTATGGCTATAGCCTTGCGGCCGAACGAGAGCATAGCCAGGCAGTCCGTCACACCCTCTGTTATGTAAAGCGGCTCTTTCCTGCCCACCTTACGCACGGTCTGAATGTTGTATATGTGACAGCGGCTGCCTTTTGGAAACAGGAAACGCGGTTTGCCGTCACTGCCCAGATAGCGCGACTGCACCGATACAAGCCTGCCGTCAATATCGCGGTACGGAATCAGGAGCGCCGGGGCCAGAAACCAGCCACCATAGCCGTCACCCCGCATAGGAACATCGTGCCATATGCTGCTGATGCCCATACTGCGAACCACTCCCGGATCAATCCTCCGCTCCTCGTAAAGGAAACGGCGGGCATCGGGCGTAAGCACTGGATTCGCAACCAGGCTCTCAAGGTGAGCAAGGTCAATGGTGTTGGCAAGAGGGTCAGAGGGAGGGTCAGAGGGACAGGTACCTTGACTCTCCATAAGAATCCAGTTGCAGGCATCAACAAAGGACAGGCCCTGCACCCGCATAACAAGGCTGATGGCATCACCATGCGCGCCGCAGCCAAAGCAGCGATAGGTGTTATATTTGCCGCCTATTATCATAGACGGACATATCTCCTGATGGAACGGGCAGACAGTGTGGCGATTGCGCAGAGTCAGGCCCAGGCGCTCCGCCACCTGCCCAATAGGCACCTGGCGTACCTTTTGTACATCTACTGCCATAGCCTCAGAGATTGCCCAACTCCTTCTCTACCTTCAGATAGAGAACCAGAGCCTTGAATTGAACATCAAGCCATTTATCGCAGAAAGGGTGAATGATTCCCCAGCGCAGGTATGTTATCAGAGCATAGCACAGCAACTCCTGCGAGGTGGCATTAAGATGGCTCAGTGTCTGATCCATAAGCGCGCGCTGCTCATCGGTGCGCAGGCACCACCAAAGCTGCTGCTCAGGCGTAAGCCGCGCATTCTTTCTTTTCTTTATGTCTCGTCTCATTTTTCTAAAGTTTTACGCCAGCGACATTGCTGACGGCGCAAAACTACTTCCGGTCCATACGGTGGCAAAAAAACGAGAGGAGCTTTTGCTGCCTCTCAGATAAGAAAGTGAGCCAGGATGAACGGGGATGAGCGGGGATGAATGAATGCGCGGAACAGGGATGAATGCAGAGGGATGATATTCGGAGAAAAATAGCGACAGTATGAAGACAACATAACTTGTCTGCAAGTGCAACTTAACTACATTGCACGTGAAATATAACTATGTTGCACGTGAAATATAGCTTATTTGCCGCGCAATGTTAAGGGAATCTCGCGCGCGCCGATTGCCGTTAGGTAAATATTGCTTACACTATATATTATGCTTTACAGACCTGTATGTATATATAAACATACTGATTCATACCATAAAGCGGCTCTGAACTATTAATTTTTGTTAAAGCGACGTTTTAGGTTAACATTTTGCCTTCGAGAATTGTTTTATGATTGAAAGGTCCTACCAATACTAAGCGAGATGAAAGAGATAACCGAAGTCTGCAACCCCAATGACACCTGCAGTGCCATTAACTATGAGACCATAGCGGAATACGCCTGCCAGCTGCCGGAAAGCAGGGATGCGATGATAATATCTGATATGCTGAACCGGGTGGCAATCACATACGGACAGCACACGCCGGAGCTGGACACAGCCATAGCGAGCATATACAGAGCGCACCATCTGTTCCAATCAGAGCATACAGTGACCCGGATTCAGAAGTCTGGGAAGCCAGTGGATGAACTGCCCGCAGAGATAACCGAGGCACCCCAAACGGTCATACGCGGCTACGGCAACGGCTTTGTTACGCGACGCCTGCAGGAGATGGGATCAATGTGCATTGTGCCCTGGCATTTCAGCTGTATGATGGCAGTATGCTTTGATCACGGACTGCTGATAGACCGCACCCGGATAACCGCATTTGTCCGCACACTGATAGCCCTGTACATCATACCATTCACAGGTAAGGAGGTCATACGCAAGATGGCCAACTCAATTGGCGCCAATATGCGGCGTTTCCCATTGCATTACCTGCAATGGGACGATTCACTCAAAGACTTCAGAGACAAGTGCGTAAGCCTGGCAAGTTGCCTTGACGCCACTGCACCGTACCGGGGCGGCAAATGTAAGCATCTATGAATCAGTGTTTAAAGCAAAGTATTATACAAAACGCCATGAGCATTATACAACTCTTGCACAGCCTGATACACAGCAGTATCTTTGCAGTGCGATTGAGGTTCAACCGTACCGTCAGGCACTTGTGTCAGGCGGTTTTATATAACTAAAAAAATAAGAGAATTATGGCAATTAGAATAAAGGCTGTAGAGCGTTTTATGAGATTTGACAAAGAGAGTGAGGGCGCATATCGCTATATGCTCAGCACCGATGTGTACAACAAGCTTGACGAGAGCAAGGTCATTGAGGAGGCCTCAATGCGATGCGGCGTTCCTAAGGGAGTGGTGCACGCTGTATGGATGGGTGTATCGGACGCCATCATCAGTTGGGCAACCGAGGGACACGCGGTGCCGATTCCAGGCCTGGGAACGATGCGCTTCGCGGTAAAGGCCAAGGCGGTGGACAGCGTTGACGATGTTGCGAGCAGCCTCATCACATCGCGCCGCATCCAGTTCAGACCGAGCACGGAGATAAGGGAGCAGTTTGCCAAGACGGGCATCAACATAACCTGCTATGACCGCGACGGCAGGATTGTGAGGCGCGTGAAGAGCAACGACACCTACAATGCCGCGAGCGATGATATGGACGAGACCGATGTTGCTGAGGACAACCAGACGCCCACAGGCAACGGCGGCCAGAATCCTAACCCCAACCCACTTGCCGACGAGTGATGAAGGCATACAACATTATCCTGACGGTGAGCATTCTGCTTATGGCGGGCGGCTTTATGCTGCCCCCCGCCGGGGTGATTGACGGCTCGGTCATCACCAGCGTTGGCCTGCTGCTTATGTTCGCCGTGGTGGCGCAGATTCCGGACATTCTGGCCACCGCGCGCAACGGCAGGAGCATAAGGCTTCAGAAAGGCGACTTCAAGGCAGAGGTAGGCAGTGCGGAGTGTGAGAGAAACTAATATTAATCTAAAAATAAATAATTATGGAACTTGTATTTTGTTTGTTTGTAGTGATTTTGACAACTTGGATTGTAAACCACAATCACAGGAAAGAGCTGGAGACCAAGGCGGAGGTTGCTATGAGAGCGCTCTATAAAGACGTATGCAGCGAGGAGACGCTGCTGGCCTGGATGGGCAGCAGGCCCCTGAGCGAGAAAGCCCTGCTGCTCAGGCGGCTGCGCTGGAGCATCACCTGGGGTCTGGCGGGAGCTGTTTACATAGCGCTGCAGATTCTTTTGCAGAACGATGTGATTCCGCATAGCGAGCCTCTGGAATATCTGGTTTTCAAGTATTTTGCCGGCGGCGCGCTTGTGGCGGCAGGCATAGCTGGTGTCATTACGTTTCTGATAGGAAGAAAAATGTTGAATGATGAGAATGACGCCAAAAAATGACCAAGAAATATTTTGTGAGTAAGATTGAGCCTGCCCGTGCAATGCTGATGCCTGAAATGCTGAAGTGCTGCGGCTACGATACCTATATAGCCGAGGAACTGGTACAGAATACTATCATTCAGGCCTGGTGTGTTATAGAGGACCAGTTCAAGGACTTCCAGAAATTGCCCGAAAATGATCCGGGTACGGATGCGTATTCCGGTCGATACCCGTTCACCAATTCCGGTGATATCCGTTCAGTCCGTTGGTGAACTTCAGCATCGACGGCTATATTAATACTTTTTTCTTAAACTCTCGCCGGAAAGTGTATATTTCAGAGCTTTGTGCACTATTCTGTCCAGACAAGCCTCTGCAATCAGTTCACTCTGGAAGACATTATACCAGTCAGATACAGGTAGCTGACTGGCAAGGATTGTCGCTTTCCGGTTGTATCGGTCATCTATGATCTGCTCAAAATCGTGTTGCAGCTGTCCTTCCAGCCTGACCATTCCAAAGTCATCTATGATGAGCAGATCGTGGGCACTGAGTTTGCGGAAGAAGTTTGTCTCGCGTCCTTCGAGATGTACGAGTTTGAGATTTTCAATGAGCATGTTCATAGTGAAGTATAGCACTTTGATGCCATTGCGGCATGCCCTTTCACCCAGCGAGCAAATGAAGT
>JAZLLE010000077.1:0-40075 GCA_045597985.1 Bacteroidaceae bacterium
CAGATATTTGCTTACGGCTTCCTTCAGATTCCACCTCACGATGGACACCCTTGCTTTCGGCTGTAGCCTTCCCACTGTTAGGGCGGCTTGGGGACTTACACCCGTTAGAATACGTTCGTGCTGGGCGAACCAAAAAAAGTGCGGCCGATGACCGCACTTTTTTCTTGCATCTGAGCAACGGCTCAGATTGACTTCTCAACATTCCAGACAAAGGCCCTGAGTCCAAGTCTCTCTGTTGCCTTATCCATCTTGTGAAGCTCGTCAAGCAATGTGTCAACGATTGAGTCCTCAACAATTGCTATTATGCCTGAGCACATTGACGGCCACGCGTGACTGCCATAGTGAGGCTCGCCTGTCTTTGAGCCACGGCCCTGAAGCTGCTCAACCATAGAGAAGCCACGGCAGTTCAGTCTGGTCAGCAAGTCAATGATACGCTCGGTATACGCCTGATCAAAGGCAATAAACACTGATTTCATACTCTTTCCTATTTCTTTTCAAGACTTACCTTGGCAGTCTTGTCGTGAATCATATTGTTTTTATTCTCAGCCCAATATGCCGCCAGCTCAAGCTTACGGCGATGCTTGCGGCGAGCTTTCTTTATCTCAACGCCCTGGAATGCGCAGTAAAGAACCGGCACAAGCAGCAGGGTAAGGACAGTAGATACAGAGAGACCGCCAATCACAGAGATTCCCAGCGGACGCCACATTGCGGCACCCTCGCCATTACTTACAGCCATAGGAATCATACCGAGGATAGTGGTAAGTGTTGTCATAAGCACCGGACGCAGACGGCTTCTTGCAGCTGTTGTTGTGGCATAGACAGCCGACATTCCACGCTCACGGCACAGGTTGGTGTAGTCAATGAGCACAATACCGTTCTTAACAACGATACCGATAAGCATAATGGCACCAAGAAGACTCATAATGCTCAACGCCGTATGCGTAATACCCAGCGCTATCAGCACACCGCTGACCGCGAACGGAATAGAGAACATAATGATGAACGGCAGTTTCAGAGACTCAAACTGAGCGGCCATAACGATAAACACAAGCAAGAGGATGATAACGGCCAGTACAGCCATATCGTGGAATGACTCCTGCTGCTCCTCGTAGTCACCGGCTATCTGTATGGTAACGCCCTCAGGAAGCTCCATCTTTGCCATCACAGCCTTTCCTGCCTCAACAATATCACTCAGAGCGGCACCGCTGGACACAACGCAGGTAACGGTATTGATACGCTGACGGTCCTTACGCTCAATGGTAGGAGGAGTGAACTTCTCAACCACCTTGCCAACATCCTTCACGCGGATAGCATTTCCTGTGCTGCCATAGAGAAGTATGTTCTCAATATCGGAGAGCTCGGTACGATACTCAGGAGCATAACGGACCTTGATATAGTACTCCTCGCCATCCTCACGGAAATACGACGCTGTGGCACCATAGATTCTATTACGCAGGTATGTTGCCGCGGTAGTAAGGTTAAGTCCGTGCTGAGCCAGTTTCTCGCGGTCAAACTCAACCTGATACTCCGGCTGATACTCCTCGCGGCTCACGTATGCCTCACCTACTCCATCAACCTTTCTCATCTCAGTGAGGAACTCGGCCGCCACACGGTCGGTATTGTCAAAGTCGTAGCCATACACCTCGAAGCTCGCGGTTGACTGGCCGCCCATGCTCATACCGCCACCCTGCTTCACCATAAAGCGGTCAATCTCCGGACGTGCGGTCAGATCGGCACGCATCTCATCCACAACCTTCGATATCGGGAAGTCGCGCTCGCTCTGCTTGGTCATTGTAATGTTGAACGATATGATGTGCGTACCGTTGGTCTGCATCGATGCGAAGGCGTTGTTGTCGTCGGCGGCTCCTACACGGAAGTTGCAGACTCGCATATCCTTGCCATAACGCTCCATCCACAGTTCAGCCAACTCATTGGCAACGACTTTGGAACGCTCCGTATTGGTACCTATTGGCATATATATTGTGGTGGTAAGACGTCCGTTGTCATCTGCGGGGAAGAACTCTGTCTTTATTCCCGGAACAAAGAAGAGCGATGCCAGGAAGAGCAGAAGGCAGGCAAACACCACCAGCTTACGGTGACGTACGGCCCTGTTGATGAGTTTGGCATACCAGTTGTCCAGACTATCCAGCAGTTTCTGAATAGGTGTGTAAAGAATTGTATGCAACTTGCCTGGCTTCTTCTCCAGCTTAAGCATACGTGAGCAAAGCATCGGAGTAAGCGACAGAGATGTTACAAGAGAGATGGCAATGATGATACACATCATCCAGCCCAGCTGCTTGAACATCACACCAGCCATACCCGAGATCATTGTGAGCGGGAAGAACACCGCGAATATTGTCAGGGTTGACGCCATAACAGATACGGCAACCTCGTTCGTGCCGTGTATGGCAGCCTGCTTGGGATCCGCGCCTCGCTCAATATGTGTGGTGATGTTCTCAAGAACAACGATGGTATCATCCACAACCATACCGATTGCTATGGTAAGACAGCTCAGCGAGATGATGTTCAGTGAGCCGCCGGTCACAGCCAGATAAATGAACGATGCTATCAGTGACAAAGGAATAGTCACGGACACGACAACTGTGGCACGCCAGCGTCCGGTGAAGAAATACACCACCAGTACAACGAAGAGCAATGCGTAGATGATTGTCTCGGCCAGAGAGTTCACAGTCTGGATGATGTCTTCTGAACCATCGTTGATGATACCCAGCTTGATATCGCTCGGCATATTCTTCTGAAGCTCAGGCAGGGCCGCCATCACCTTCTCGCAAATCTCCACCGTATTGGCGCCAGTCTGCTTCTGTATGATAATCATACCACCCTGAACACCGTTGCTGTATGTCTCCTGAGCACGCTCCTGAGTACGGTCAACAATGTTGGCCACATCGCTCAGATAAACGTTTCTGCCACCTACAGACGCCAGCACCAGATGACGCATCTCCTGAGGATCCGCAAACTCGCCCTCAACTCGCAGGGAGAAACTCTCATTACCTATATCAATGTTACCGCCAGGCACGTTGCGGTTCTCGGCACCGATGAGGGCGCTGATGCTCTCAATGGTCAGGTTGTACGCCTCCAGCTTGGCAGGATCGCAATAAACATAGATCTCGCGCTCCGGAGCACCTGCAATGGATACTGTACCCACGCCAGGAATACGTGCCAGCGGGTTTGCGATGTTCTCGTCCAGAATCTTGTAAAGGGCCGACTGGCTCTCACCCGCCTGTACGGAAAGCATCATGATAGGCAGCATACTGGTATCGAACTTGAACAGGATAGGTGTCTGCGCATCGTCCGGCAGCTGCATTGATATCATATTCAGTTTGTCTCGCACATCGTTCGTCAGGTCATCAATATCGTGTCCATACTCAAACTGAAGAGTAATGACCGATACGTTCTCTGAGGATTTTGATGTGATATGCTTGATGTAGCTGCAGCTGTTCAGCGTACTCTCAAGCGGACGTGTAACATTGTTCTCAATATCAGACGCACTGGCACCGGTATAGTATGTGAACACCATAATGGTATTCGACTCGATGTCAGGCAGCTGGTCTATCGGCAGTTTCGTATATGAAAATATACCGAAGACCACAACGGCTACAAAGCAGAGAGCCGTCATAATCGGTCGTCTGACCGCACCTTCGTATAGACTCATCTCTTAACGGGATTTACTTTTCTACCTCTACTTCCATTCCATCGGTCAGCTTGTTCTGACCGGCAACTACTATCACTGCATTGTCAGGAACGCCCGACACAAGCTCGTAGCGGTCGCCCATACGCTGGCCGAGCACCACCTTATTATATGATACCTTGCCGTTCTCATATACATATACGTAACGGTCACCTGAGCCTGCGCGCTTTACAACAGCTATGTCAGGAACAACAACGTGATTCTCGGTTCCAAGGTTGAGAGTGACACGCGCGTACATACCCGGACGAAGCTTGCGCTCTGAATTGTTGATGGTAATCTCAACAGGGAATGTATGAGTAGCAGCGTCAATAGCAGGGTAAATAAGCGATACCTTACCTGTGAAAGTCTGACCGGGATATGCGTCCAGCTCAATGGTAACGGCATCATTCAATCCCACGCGTGAGAAATACTGCTCCGAGACGTTGATTTTCAGTTTGACTGGAGAGATAGCCTGAACAACCAGCACCGGCTGACCGCTGTAAAGGTCACCGTTATCATAGTTACGTGCCGTAACCACACCGTCAATCGGGCTAACCAGCTGAGTGTTTATCAACAGGTTCTGATAAGCTGTCTTGTTAACTTCAAGAGACATCTTTATGTTGTCCCACTCAGCCTTTGACACGCCGCCAACTTTGTAGAGCTCGTCGGTACGGTTGAACTGCACCTCCTGGTTCTTTATCTGAAGCTCAAGCTGACGCAGGTTCGCCTCATCCATCTGAACCAGTTTCTGGCCCTTTCTCACATTATCACCCACCTCAACCAGAATCTTGTCAATACGGGTTGGTGCCGAAGGAGCGATATTGTTCTTTACATCGCCCTCAATTGTGGCGGAATAAACCTGGAGCTGGTCAACAGACTCAACACCAACAGTAGCTACTTTTACCAACGGCTTGACATCAGCCTTTACCGCATCATCAGATTTTGACTTGTCCTGACAAGAGGCGCATACAGCCACCAGGCCAAAAGCCGCAATGAAATAATTAATTGCTTTCATATATTGTTTTATTTATTCTCGTTCTTAATAATCAGGTCATCTTTTCCAAGCACCTTGTCAAGGTCTGCCTTTGCTGCCAGATAATCATAAATCGCCTGGCTGTATGTAAGCTGTGCCGATACCACAGCCACCTCTGAGTTGTTCAGCTCAAGGATGGTTCCGCCACCAATCTCATAGCGTTTCTTGGCTATATCGTAACCCTTCTGAGCCTGAGCCACAGCCTCCTTGTTACTTGATATCTGCTCTGCGCTCGCGTTCATATTATCCACATAGCTGCGCACCTGCATCTCAAGCTGACGCTCCGTATACTCGCGGTTCTCGGCCAGCTGGCTGATCTGCAATTTCGTACTCTTCAGTTTTGTAAAGTTCGATGCCTTGAAAATAGGTATTGACAGAGAGAGGACAAGCGACGAGCTTTTTCCCCAGTCATAATTGCCGAGCCTCAGATTGTCATTGTACAGAGACTGAAGCGCAAACGAGCCTACCAGCGCGAGTGTAGGCTGGAAACTGGTCTTCTGCATCTTAAGTGTCTGATAAAGCATATTCTCATTCAGTCTCAGCTGTCTGAGTGAGGTATTGTTCTCCAGTGAGCAGTTCTCGGCAAGGAACAAGTCTGTTGACATATCATCCTCATAGTCCTCCAGGCTGCCGTCAACCACAAACTCAACATCCGATGTAACTCCCATCAGGACCTTCAGCTGAAGTCTTGCAAGATTCACGGCATTGCGTGCGGAGATGACAGTTGGCTGCATGCCACGCATCTGAACCTCCGCGCTTATCTTATCGTACTCGCTCACACTGCCAAGCTCATACATATTCTTGATGAGCTCATAGTTGCGGCTGCTCTGCTCATAGCTCTTCTGAAGCACGTCATAGCTGTCCTGAGCCAGAATCAGCTGATAATATGCCTTTGTAACCTGATTGACCAGATCCAGCTTTGAGCTGCGGCTCTGCTCCAACGCATTCTCCAAATCGGTCTTGGTCAGATTCATCGTAGCATAAATGGTTGGGGCATATACAGGAAGTGACACCTGTATCTGTCCGTTCCAGGTGTATGTATCGTCCTTACCCATCTTGAACGACTGACCGTTCAGCTTCATCTCCGCTGCGAGAACCGTATATTGTACCGTACCGGACAAATCGGCTGAAGGCAACAAATTCTGCCAGGCCTCCTTACGGCTCACCTCCTTCAGCTGAATCTGCTGATTGGCCACAAGAATGGTGGGGTTCTCTGCAAGAGCAATCTCAATAGCCTTGTCTAACGTCAAAGACACAGGCTCCCCTTCGCCAGCCGCGAGCAATTGCTGGGCATTGGCTGCAGGACACGACAAGACCGCCATCGCCACAGCTACAACGGAAGCCGTTTTCCATCTAAAAAAACTCTTCATCACTTATTACTGAATTTAAATCTATACTCCTCTAGTTTCTCCATTCCCTTCTTGGTGGCGATGCCACGGAAAAGCACTATCACCGTTGAGTTGACAAGCGACTCGAACGATGCGGTTCCCTTGGAATGCTCTGTAGATATCAGCTTTCCCATTGACGCGAATGCCTGAAGCACTATGTCAACGCACAAGTCTCCACGGAAGACCTCCTGTGATATGCCCAATTCAATGTATTTACGGAAATGGTCGTGTATCGCGGCTGTCTGCGAGTCCATTCTCTCCTTGAACGTAGGATACTTGTCCAGATTAGAGAAAAACACAAAACCTGCCTTTTTTGACTCAGCTATCATCATTTCCAGATAGTTCAGAGTTACTGAAAGCACGTCAAGGCCGTCGGAGAGCTCCTCACAAATCCGCGCGCGCATCATTGAGGTGTGCAGTTCAAAGCACTCCAGCAGCAGATTCTCCTTGCTGGAGAACATTTCGTAAAGCGTACGTTTGGAAATTGAGAGCTCCGATGCGATGTCATCCATACGAACAGAATCAATACCCTTCGTAAGAAACATCTGAAGCGCTGTCTTTATTATGACAGGTCTTACCTCCTCTCTATCTAATGTAGCGACTATCACGCCGCAAAATTACTGGAAAACTTTGCACCGTGCAAGGAGTTTTCCGCCCAGAAGCCAACATTTATACTTTTTTAGTATATTGGCACATTTATTCAATAAAATCCGCAGGGCGGTAATCAGTCCGGCAGGAGTTCCTTCAGGAATTTCTCAAGATCCTCGTCCAGCCCGTCCATCAGGGTCTGGCTCACCAGCTGTGTCTCATCGTCGAACAGCATAAGGTCCGATATGGTCTCGCCCTCATCGTCGGTCAGGACAAATGAGTAAGGTTTCCATATATTGAGCAGCTCCAGCGGAGTGGCGGAATTGATATCCTGGAGTATCTTGCGGAGCGTATCCTCCATTACAGAATAGAATTCAGGCTCCGCCACCCCGGCAATCTCAGATACCGTTGAGCGGGCCAGCTCACGGTCATCGTCCATAACGATCAGCTCACCGGTCTCACGCAAAGGCTGCAGATGAATGTCGGTAACCAGCGGCATGTCAGACTGCGTCATATAACCCTTCAACGCCTTTTTGACAGCACTTGTCATCTCTCTGATAGCAGACTCACTGAATTCCATATCTTTATCTCAATAATTACACATTCTCAAACTCACACTGCCGCCAACAGCCAACAGCCTACATTGCCCCGTGGCAGTTCTTATACTTCTTGCCACTGCCGCAAGGACAAGGATCATTACGGCCCGGAGTCTTGTCAACCCTGATTGGCTCACGCACCTGCTGACGGGTATCGCGGCCTGCCGCAGCCTGCTGATTCGGATCACCAAGCTGAGCCTTGTTCTCAGTATATTGCTGACGGCGCTGTGAACGGTTCTCTGCCGGAGCCTCACGCACCTGACTTGGATCAGGCTCTGGAATCTGGCCTCGCATCAGAATTGATACGGTCTGGTCATTCATCTTGTCAACCATATTGTCGAACAGGTTGACAGACTCCAGCTTGAAGATAAGCAGAGGATCCTTCTGCTCATAGCTTGCGTTCTGAACAGAATGCTTCAGCTCATCAAGCTCGCGCAGATTCTCTTTCCAGCACTGGTCGATGGTATGCAGCAATATGGCTTTCTGGAACGCCTTGACCACCTCCTTGCCATCGCTCTCGTACGCGGCCTTCAGATTTACCGGAATCTGATAGAGCCTGCGTCCGTCAGTTATAGGAATAAGGATATTCTCGTAGCGGTCGCCGCTCTCCTCATATACCCGCTTTATCACCGGATTCACAATCTGTGACAGACGCTCGCACTTGCGCTTGTAATTGTCCATAGCAACCTCAAACACCTTCTCTGCGGCATCATCCTGCTTCAACGAATGGAACTCCTGCTCAGAGAACGGGGTCTCGATGGCCAGAATACGGAACAGCTCCATCTGCAGTGACTCATAGTCTGCGCAACGCTCAACAATCACCGAGCTTCTGTCCCATATCATATTGGCTATATCCATTCCTATACGCTCGCCTATCAATGCGTGACGACGCTTCTCATAGACAACCGTACGCTGCTTGTTCATCACGTCATCGTACTCAAGCAGACGCTTACGCACACCGAAATGGTTCTCCTCAACCTTCTTCTGTGCCTGCTCTATACGCTTGGTTATGAAGCTGTTCTCAATCATCTCGTCTTCCTGAAGGCCCATCTTGTCCATCAGCGGGGCAATCTTCTCAGAGCCGAACAGACGCATCAGGTTATCCTCAAGAGAGATGAAGAACACTGACGAGCCCGGATCGCCCTGACGGCCTGAACGGCCTCGCAGCTGGCGGTCAACGCGACGGCTCTCGTGACGCTCGGTACCCACAATTGCCAGACCACCGGCAGCCTTGACCTCATCGCTCAGCTTGATATCCGTACCACGGCCAGCCATATTGGTGGCGATGGTCACAATGCTTCGCTGACCGGCCTTGGCCACGATGTCGGCCTCTTTCTGGTGCAGCTTTGCATTCAGCACATTGTGCTCAATCTTGCGCATTGTAAGCATACGGCTAAGCTGCTCGCTTATCTCTACCGATGTAGTACCCACCAATACCGGACGGCCCGCCTCAACCAGACGTACAACCTCCTCAATCACGGCCTTGTACTTCTCGCGCTTGGTCTTGTAGATACGGTCATTCATATCCTTACGCGCGATAGGTCTGTTAGTAGGAATAACAACCACATCCAGCTTATATATATCCCAGAACTCACCTGCCTCTGTCTCGGCGGTACCGGTCATACCGGCCAGCTTGTGATACATACGGAAGTAGTTCTGAAGTGTGATGGTGGCGAATGTCTGCGTAGCCGCCTCGATGGTGACACGCTCCTTTGCCTCAACAGCCTGATGCAGGCCGTCTGACCAGCGGCGGCCCTCCATGATACGGCCCGTCTGCTCATCCACAATCTTCACCTTGCCATCCTCGGTGACAATATAGTCAACATCCTTCTCAAACATGGCATACGCCTTGAGAAGCTGGTTGATTGTATGGATGCGCTCGCTCTTTACAGCATAGTTGGTAAGCAGCTCATCCTTGCGTGCCAGACGCTCCTCCTGACTGATGTCGGTCTGAGCCTCAAGCTCTGAGAGCTGCGAGGCGATGTCAGGCAGGATAAAGAATTCCGGATCCTGCTGGGTGCCGCTGATAAGCTCAACGCCCTTGTCCGTAAGGTCAACGCTGTTCAGTTTCTCATCAATCACAAAGTAGAGCGGCTCAACAGCCTCAGGCATACGCCTGTTCTGCTGCTCCATATAAATCTCCTCGGTCTTCTGCATGCCCACCTTCATTCCCGGCTCGCTCAGGAACTTGATGAGAGCCTTGTTCTTAGGCAGGGCCTTGAAGCTGCGGAAGAGTGACAGGAAGCCCTCGGCCACCTCGTCCTGATTCTCAGACACAACCTTCTTGCGGGCATCAGCCAGGAACTGTGTGGCCAGTCTCTTCTGAGCCTCGAACAGCTGCTCAACCTGCGGACGGAGCTGCTCGAACTGCTGGTCCTCACCCTTCGGCACAGGACCTGATATAATAAGAGGTGTACGCGCATCATCAATCAGCACGGAGTCAACCTCATCGACAATTGCATAATTATGACCTCTCTGCACCAGCTCCGACGGATGTCCTGCCATATTGTCACGCAGGTAGTCAAAGCCGAACTCGTTGTTGGTTCCGAAAGTGATGTCGCTGCGGTATGCGTTGCGGCGTGCCTCGGAGTTAGGCTGATGCTTGTCGATACAATCCACAGACAGGCCGTGGAACATATAGAGCGGCCCCATCCACTCGGAGTCACGCTTGGCCAGATAGTCGTTCACTGTAACCACGTGCACGCCATTGCCTGTAAGAGCGTTCAGGAACACCGGCAGAGTGGCCACAAGAGTCTTACCCTCACCTGTAGCCATCTCGGCAATCTTGCCCTTATGCAGAACCACACCGCCGAACAGCTGCACATCGTAGTGAATCATATTCCATACGGTGTCATTGCCGCCGGCCTCCCAGTGGTTTGAATAGACGGCCTTGTCATCCTCAATGCGCACAAAGTCGTGACGTGCCGCAAGGTCGCGGTCAAAATCATTCGCAGTAACCGTAACCTCCTCATTCTGAGTAAAACGGCGGGCAGTCTCCTTGATGATTGAGAACACATCAGGAAGCACCTCGTCAAGAACAACCTCGTAGCGGTCCAGGATATCCTTCTCCTGCTTGTCAATCTGATTGAACAGAGGCTCACGGTCCTCAAGCTCGGTCTGCTCAACCTTTGCCTTCAGCTCCTCCACAGCCTTCTTCTCAGGTATGACAAAGTCCTGCACCTTGCGGCGGATCTCTGCCGATGCCGCACGCAGCTCATCGTTCGTCAAACCCTCATATTTATGATATGCCGCCTTAATCTTCTCTACCCAAGGCTGAATCTCCTTGTTATCACGCGTGGCCTTATTGCCAAACAGTTTACCGATTATCTCGTTGAAACCCATATCTTAATATTATTTTTCCGCATTATTAACTGTGGGCACTGCCGTACCGATATGTAAGCTACAAAAAGCCTGCCATCAGCCCCTCTCGTGCCAATTTTGCAAAGTTAGCAATTTTTCCAAAAAGACAAGGCCAATATTGCAAATCGCCTAAAAAATGGAGGGCGGTGTCATTACACGAACATCCAGTAAGGCGCCACAATCAAGCCATAAGGCTCCGGGAAAAAGTACACTGAGCCGAAAAATAGTATATATTTGCTCACGGAATTTATATTCCAAGCTTTGGAACATACATTTCAAGCCTTGGAATGTACGTCTCAAGGCTTGGAACTTACATTCCAAGCCTTGAGACATAAAACAGGAAGCCATATGATAAAGTACGAATTACGGGAATTGAATTTCAGCAAGGGCAAGAAGCGTAAGATCTACCCTAAGGCCAAAGTGTATAATATGCTTGACAACGCCAGGATGGCAGAGATGATCAAAGAATACTCACACGCATTCACCACCAGTGTGATAGATGGCGTGTTAGGCACTCTGCCGCAGGCGCTGACCTCAGCATTGAGCGAGGGACACACCATTAAGGTCAATGGTCTGGGCGTGTTCTCGCTGTCGCTCGATTTCGATGACGACAAGCCCAACGAGCTGACCGACAACAAAAAGGATATGTCGTACCGCAATATCAGGATAAAGACCGTCAACTTCAAACCCGACAAGGCTTTTATGGAGAGGCTCAGGAAAGCGACGAAGTTTGAGCGTGAGGACCAGAGCATTGTAGCCACTCACCTGAAGTACACCTTCCAGGAACGTGCCCGCCGTGCCCGCAAGTTTCTGGAGACGCACCATATATTGACTCTCACCGAATACACTAACATAAACGGCATCAGCCCGGCAGGAGCCTCACGCGACCTCAAGCGAATTTGCGCCGACCCTGATTCCGGCATAACGCCGGTAGGAGCGGCATCACACAAAGTGTGGAAGCTGCGCGAGGAATCCGAATCATAAATGCGCCACAGTTCTTTTTGTTATTTTTACAAAAACAGTTAACTTTGTCACATTAGCACGTTTTTATTTTTAATACAAAATCTTCAAATGGAAATTACCTCAGATCAGGTAGAATGGATTGGCAATGAGGTTTCCTGTGGAGTCGGTATGCAACGTATCGATGTTATGCTATCAAAAGTCGTAAGTGATAACGAACGTGTAATAATGCCTATTGAGCTGAAAGCAGTCCCTGCCAACGCTGATAACACCCGTCAAATAAGCCGTTATATCGATTGGATTGAACAGTATTACATTCCGAACAGGATAAGTATAATTCAACCAATACTTATATGCAGAAAAGGTGCGTTAGACAATAATGTCATTAACACATTTAAAGATTTCAACTCAAAAGCTAATGGACGATACCTTCCATTAAAATTCATACAACATTCCGTGCAGAACGGTCAATTAATCTTCACTAACATTTCATATTAACAATGAACTACATCGGATCAAAATGCTCATTGATGTCGTTTCTGACAGATACGATAAAGGAGGCAGCAGGTCAAGACCTAAGCGATAAAGTGTTCTGCGACCTCTTTGCCGGAACAGGAATTGTAGGAAGGTCATTCAAGCCAAATGTCAAAAAGGTTATTTCCAACGATTGGGAGTACATAGTTTTGTTCTCAACCGCAATTATATTGGTAATCATCGTGAGATTGCAGACAAAGAGAAGTATATTGATTACCTCAACTCATTAAAAGGCATTGATAGCGGTTTTATCTATCAGAATTATTGCGAAGGAAGCGGCAGTGGCAGACAGTATTTTTCAGACGAGAATGGAAAAAGAATAGACGCCATCCGTGAACAGATACAAAAATGGTTCGATGCGAAAGAAATTTCTGAGGATCTGTATTTCTTTTTATTATGCAGTCTGCTGGAAAGTGCGGACAAATTAGCAAACACAGCCTCGGTGTATGGAGCATTCTTAAAGCATCTTAAATCCTCTGCACAAAAGTCTCTTCGAATAGAGCCTGCATATTTCACATTAAACAACAACTACCACGAAGTGTATTGTGATGATGCAAACTCATTAATCAAACGAATCCAAGGAGACATTCTTTATTTGGACCCGCCATATAATTCAAGGCAATATGGTGCTAATTATCATCTTTTGAATACGATTGCAGAGTATAAGCCCTTTATTCCACAAGGCAAGACTGGTCTCAGAAATTACATCCGCTCTTTGTATTGCAAAAAGAGTTCTGTCTCACAATCATTTGAGGACTTAATCAAGAATGCAGAATTCAAGTATATATTTCTGTCATACAATAATGAAGGACTTATGTCTCCATCTGACATCAAAGATATTATGTCAAAATATGGCCAATATGAAGTCGTGGCAAAAGAATACTAGCGTTTCCGCGCAGACAAGGAAGAAAACAGAAATCATATTGCCAATAGAACAACCGAGTATCTGCACATACTTGAGAAATGATATCAATCGTAATAGCGCTACGGGCAGACCGGACGGACTGAGAAGCCGTTCTTGCGGTTAGCATAGTGCTTGAAGTAATCCGATGAATAAAGCCGGACGTACCAGGCGTTGAACGGATTTGTCCTGTAATTGGCAGAACACCAGTAATAGCCCTCGTCACCTGCATTCAGATGATAATACGAGTCCCGGAAACCGGCGGCCGGCAGGAAAATTGACCTCTCGGACAATCCTTTCCTTCTGTCATTGGCATTGCCCGCAATCTTCTTGCTGACAACCTTATAGCCAGGCACCCCATTCAAGGTTGTCCATATCCACAGGCAATTGTCGGAATTCAAAAGCTCATCCCATTCCGCTGGCGTAGGCATACGCCACTTTCCGCCCCAGTTGGCACTGGCGGCATCGTCCTTCCTTTCCAAAAGGCTCTTGTCGTCCGCAAAGCCATCGAAGCCATACAACTCACTCTGACCCTTGGCGCAATATTTTGTCAGCCTGTCGTAATCTCCCTTACAATACTTATAGGTGCTCCATTCATAACAATCTCCACCTCCCGTCTCGCCCCACGCGACATACCATCCATAGTCCTCCGGCACCTCAGCCCCTAGATTACAAGTAGCCCACTTGACGCTGAGCCCCATATCGACATACTCATGTCCCGTCTCAACACAAGCATTACCATTATCCTTATCTCGCCTCACAGTCCCATTGGCACCATCAACCGACACCGCCATCAACGCCATCGCAGCCAATAGAAATGATTTTCCCGTAACCGCTAAATTCATCATTTTCAACTTACTGGTTTTAAGATATTGCAAATGTAACCTATCCCATCCACATTATCCGCGATTTAACAAAAAGTAATACGTTCTTTAAAGATTATTACGAACCTCAACAGCAAAAGCCTTATCGGGGATGACCTCTTTGAGACCCTCGCCACCCTCGGCGCGTCAGAGGGAGGGGCCCGCCGCGTTAGCGGTGGGAAGGGAAGAGAACGAAGCGAACGGCGGTCTCAAATGGGGTCATCTACGATAAGGCGTGTCCATCTGTTGTAATAAAAACCAAACATTGTACCATTATCACATCAAAATGTTTGCAATCCCCAGAGAATTTTGTAATTTTGCTGCCAAATAAAGGTATTTGGAATGATTTTGTCAGCAATAGTATCCGTATATCACGTAGGCGTGGTGGTCGTAGAGCCATTATGTCAGGAGTAAGGTACACCAAAGACAAGACAAGATAAGGCCTTTCTCCTGAAACAGAGAGAAGGGCTTTTTTGTAAACAGGAATAATTATGAAGATTCAACTCAGAAGCGCCCAGTGCACAGAAGGGCGAAGGATGGCCGGAGCCCGCGCCCTTTGGGTGGCAAACGGCATGAGACCGGAGCAGATGGGAAAGCCGGTAATAGCGATAGCCAACTCATTCACACAGTTTGTACCAGGACACGTGCATCTGCACGAGGCCGGACAGCTCATAAAAAAAGAGATAGAGAGGCTTGGCTGCTTCGCCGCTGAGTTCAACACAATAGCTATAGACGACGGCATTGCGATGGGTCACGACGGAATGCTCTACTCACTGCCCTCGCGCGACATCATAGCCGACAGCGTAGAGTATATGTGCAACGCGCACAAGGCCGACGCGCTGGTATGCATCAGCAACTGCGACAAGATAACCCCGGGAATGCTTATGGCCACAATGCGCCTCAACATCCCAACCGTATTCGTCAGCGGCGGCCCTATGGAGGCCGGTGAGTGGAACGGCCGTCATCTGGACCTGATTGACGCAATGATACTCTCAGCCGACGACTCCGTATCCGATGCCGATGTGGAGCAGATTGAGCGTCACTCCTGTCCGGGTTGCGGATGCTGCTCAGGAATGTTCACAGCAAACTCGATGAACTGTCTGACCGAGGCACTGGGCTTCTCACTGCCAGGCAACGGCACCATCCTTGCCACACACAAGAACCGCATCCAGCTCTTCAAGGACGCGGCCGCCCTTATAGTAAAAAACGCAATGAGGTATTACGAGCAGGGCGATGACTCGCTGCTGCCGCTCAGCATAGCCACAAAGAAAGCCTTCGAGAACGCAATGACGCTGGACATAGCCATGGGAGGCTCCACCAATACGGTACTGCATCTGCTGGCAGTAGCCGGTGAGGCAGGCGTTGACTTCAAGATGGACGATATAGACCGTCTGTCGCGCAAGGTGCCTTGTCTCTGCAAAGTGGCTCCGAACACGCAGAAGTATCACGTGCAGGATGTAGGGCGCGCCGGTGGTGTGCTGAACATCCTCAAGCAACTGTCAGACGGAGGCTTGCTTCATACCGACGCAATGAACGTTACCGGAATGAGCTACGGTGAGCTGACATCAAAATACGATATAGCCAAGGCCGGCATTGATGCTGAGGCGAGGCGCATCTACAGCACCGCCCCCGCCAACAGGTTCAGCAACGAGCTTGGCTCGCAGGAGTGCCAGTACAACGAGCTGGATACCGACCGTAATGGCGGTTGCATCCGCAATCTGGCAAACGCCTACTCAAAGGACGGCGGCCTGGCCATACTGAAAGGCAACATCGCCATAGACGGATGCGTTGTCAAGACAGCCGGCGTGGATGAGAGCATCTGGAAGTTCTCAGGTCCTGCCAAGGTATTCGACTCACAGGAGGCGGCATCAGAAGGCATTCTTGGCGGAAAGGTTCAGGCAGGCGATGTGGTGGTAATCACCTACGAGGGTCCGAAAGGCGGCCCGGGTATGCAGGAGATGCTCTACCCCACCTCTTATATAAAGTCACGCCATCTGGGCAAGGAGTGCGCGCTGATTACCGACGGACGCTTCAGTGGTGGCACATCGGGCCTCAGCATAGGGCATATATCACCCGAGGCGGCCGCAGGAGGCAACATCGGCAAGATTGTTGACGGCGACATCATTGACATTGACATTCCGGCACGCTCCATCAACGTGCGCCTCACCGATGAGGAGCTTAGCGCAAGACCTATGCGTCCGCTCACCCGCGACAGGGTGATACCGAAGAGCCTGAAGGCATACGCCAGCATGGTGACATCGGCCGACAAAGGTGGAATCAGACAGATTGACTAAAGAATGGAGAAGAAGATAACCGGTGCCGAGGCACTGATAAAATCGTTGCTGAACGAGGGTGTTGACACTCTGTTCGCCTACCCGGGAGGAACAGTGGTACGCGTGTTTGACTCACTCTACAGCCATCGCGACGATATAAGGCAGATACTGGTTCGTCACGAGCAGGCCGCCACACACGCCGCACAGGGATATGCCCGTATATCCGGCAAGACCGGAGTGGCTATAGTGACCAGCGGCCCGGGAGCGACAAACACCATAACCGGCATCAGCGATGCAATGCTTGACAGCACCCCTATCGTATTGATTGCCGGACAGGTAAGCACTACGGCTTTGGGAACAGATGCTTTTCAGGAGATAGACCTGGTGGGTGTAACCCAGCCTATCACCAAATGGAGCTACCAGATAAGGCGCGCCGAGGATATAGCCTGGGCAGTGGCAAGGGCTTTCTATATTGCAGGCTCTGGCAGACCTGGGCCAGTTGTACTGGACTTCACCAAGACAGCGCAGGATGCGTTCATCGACTACAAGCCTGAGAAGATTGAATATATACGCAGCTACATACCCTCACCAGAGCCAAACCCGGAGGAGATACAGCAGGCCGCAAAGTTAATCAACAACGCTAAAAAGCCGTTGGTTCTTGCCGGACACGGAATAGAGATAGGACAGGCCGAGGAGGAGTTCAAGGCGTTTATTGAGAAAGGCGGACTGCCGGCCGCGCGCACGCTTCTGGGCCTTTCGGTACTTCCCACAGACCACCCCCTCAATATGGGAATGCTTGGAATGCACGGTAATATGGCGCCCAACATTCAGACGAACCAGTGCGATCTGCTCATAGCTATAGGAATGCGTTTCGACGACCGTGTGACCGGACAGCTTGAGTACTACGCGCGTCAGGCCAGGATAATTCACTTTGACATAGACAAGTCTGAGTTCGGCAAGAACGTTAAGCCCGATGTAACAGTTTTAGGAGATTGCCGCCGTACCCTCAGAATGGTGACAGAGCTGATACAGCAGTCGGAGCATAAGGAGTGGATAGAGAGTTTTGACACATACAGGAAGGAGGAATACGAGAAGGTTGTTAAGAACGCCTTGCACCCAAATGCCGGACCACTCAAGATGGGCGAGGTTGTGAGCACAGTAAGCAGCCTGAGCGATGAGAATACGGCGATGACCACCGATGTAGGCTTGAACCAGATGTTCTCTGCCAGGTATTTCAAGTACCGCAAGCCCCGCAGCATAATAACATCAGGCGGACTCGGCACAATGGGATTCGGATTGCCTGCCGCGATTGGAGCCACCTACGGTGCGCCGCAGCGTCCAGTTGTATTGTTTACAGGCGACGGCAGCCTTCAGATGAGCATTCAGGAGCTGGGCACCATTATGGAGACCGGAGCCGCAGTCAAAATCGTGTTGCTCAACAACAGTTTCCTTGGCAATGTGCGCCAGTGGCAGCAGCTCAATTACGGCAAGCGCTACTCCTGCACAAAAATGGTGAACCCTGATTATGTTCAGATAGCCTCAGCCTATGGCATCAAGGCAAGAATGGTATCAGACCGCAACGAGCTGGAGGATGCCATACGCGAGATGTTCGCTACAGACGGCCCGTTCCTGCTGGAGACTATCTGCGAGGAGGAAGAGAATGTACTGCCGATGATACCGGCCAGGACTGCAGTTGACCGTATGATTTGCAATATCTGACACAAAGGCGATATGGATAACGACAAGAAGCTATACACGTTGATAGTACATTCGGAGAACATAGCCGGTGTACTGAATCAGATAACATCAGTCTTCACCCGCAGACAGATAAACATCGAGAGTCTGAACGTATCGGCATCATCAATAGAGGGCGTGCACAGATACACCATCACGGCATATGCTGACGAGGACATCATAGAGAAGATTGTCAATCAGATTGAGAAGAAGGTGGATGTGCTGCAGTGCCAGTACTTTACTGACGACGAGATATTCATGCAGGAGGTTGCTCTCTACAAGATAAAGACCAAAGTGCTTACAGCAAATCCTGCCATATCTGAGGTAATCCGCAAATACGGCGCGATAATAATAGAGGTGAATCCCACCTACTCCGTCATTGAGAAGACAGGACGCACCAACGATATTCTCGCGTTGAATCAGGAGTTGAGCAAGATGAATGCGCTGCTCCAATATGTAAGCTCCGGACGTGTGGCTATAACCAGGGCACGCATCGAGCACGTGAGCGAGTACATCGAGAAGATGGATGCAATATATGGAAATAAGGACAATTAACACTAAATACTTACTATTATGGCAAAAATGAATTTTGGAGGTGTCATCGAAGAGGTTATGACACGTGAGGAATTCCCATTGGAGAAAGCCCGTGAGATTCTGAAGAATGAGACAATCGCAGTCATCGGCTACGGAGTACAGGGACCTGGTCAGGCCTGCAACCTGCGTGACAACGGCTTCAACGTAATCGTTGGCCAGCGTCAGGGAAAGACATACGAGAAAGCTGTGGCAGACGGATGGGTACCGGGACAGACTCTGTTCTCTATCGAGGAGGCTGCCGAGAAAGGTACAATAGTATGTATGCTTCTGTCAGACGCCGCACAGATGCAGTTGTGGCCGACCATCAAGAAGCACCTTACCCCGGGTAAGACCCTTTACTTCTCACACGGATTCGCAATTACCTGGAACGACCGTACAGGCGTTGTTCCTCCAAAGGATATCGATGTCATTATGGTTGCTCCCAAGGGCTCAGGCCGCTCACTCAGGACAATGTTCGTAGAGGGTCGAGGACTTAACAGCTCATATGCTGTATATCAGGATGCATCAGGTCACGCACTGGAGAAGGTTCTGGCTTTCGGTATCGGTATCGGTTCCGGTTACCTGTTTGAGACAACATTCATCCGCGAGGCCACATCAGACCTCACCGGCGAGCGTGGCTCACTGATGGGCGCCATCCAGGGACTTTTGCTGGCTCAGTACGAGGTTCTTCGCGAGAATGGCCACACACCGTCCGAGGCTTTCAACGAGACCTGCGAGGAGCTAACACAGTCACTTATGCCGCTGTTCGCAGCCAAGGGTATGGACTGGATGTATGCAAACTGCTCAACCCCCGCTCAGCGTGGCGCTCTAGACTGGATGGGCCCGTTCCACGATGCCATCAAGCCAGTTGTAGAGAAGCTTTATGCCAATGTAAAGTGCGGCAACGAGGCTCAGATATCCATCGACAGCAACTCGAAGCCAGACTACCGCGAAGGTCTTGAGAAAGAGCTTCAGGCACTCCGCGACAGCGAGATGTGGCAGACCGGCGCAGTTGTACGCAAGCTCCGTCCGGAGAACAACTGATAACTAAGACAATCTGAGGTGGGTCAGGGGGACAGGTACCTTGACCCACCTTTTCTTTTGGCCAATCATATCACGACACTATATAAAAAAGAAGTGGGTCAAGGTACCTTTACCCTGACCCACTTCTTTTTATACTCTTCTAATTAGAATGTCTTGTATCTGGTATCCTCAACACCTGATTTGTTGTAGAGTTCCTGAAGCAGCTGATTGGCGATTGTCCTGCCAGTCATACTCTTCATTCTTGCAGCCTCGGCAGCATCATCGAACTCTGCGGCATATGTGTCATCAGACAGCTTCTGAGCAATCCATACACCACCCTCGCCCTTGACCGGAGCAGTTGTGGCACCCTTTGCAAGTCCGCATACGGCAGCACCTAAGAGAGGCTCGCTTGAGAATGTTGAGCGTACGTACGAAGGTGATGAGAAGTTGACATACTTGACAGTATCAATCTTGACACCGGCTATTGACTTGGCGGCATCAATAGTGCTTACGCCTGAGAAGTTCTTCATAATCATCTCTGCCTTCTTATCCTTCAAGGCTTCGAGCTGCAGAATAGTCATAACGTTCTTGTCATCCGGAGCAAGATAGCCTTTCTTGCTGATGCCGTTGAGAGCTACAACAAGAAGATGATCGCTGTTCTCACCTACCTCATAGATTCGTGACACCTCACCCGGCTTTGAATCGAATACCCAGCGAAGTGCGTCGTGTGACTTGCTGACGCCACCTACATTGTAGCTGTAGCTTTGGAAATTCGGGTTGGAGAGAAGTCTGTAGCCGTTCTCCTCTGCATTTGCAGCAAGAAGCTCTGCTGTATTGTTGTTGGCAACAAATGAACTGAGCTTGTTGTATGTATCATTACTTGTCTCATTGCTGAAGTATGCGGCACGCTTTACAATGGCTGCGCTGTACTTCTTGACCGGGCTCTTTGCATCGAATACCTTGAGAACCAAAGTAACGTTGTCAAGCTTCAGAGTCGCAACCTCGCCCTTCTTCATGCTGTTGATCTTATTCAGATAGATGGCGTTGTTGCCGGTAAGGGCGGAACCCTGATAATCCATAGAGGAAATCCACTGCGGCTGACCACTCTGTGAGTACTTTGATGCGATCTCGGCCATATCACCACCCTTGCTGATTGCGTTATTGATGCTGTCGGCAAGATTTGCCACGGAAGCCTCATCTGCACCCGGCACCTGAATGGCTGCGAACTGGATTGAATCGTAAGCCTCTACAGTGGAGATAATCTTGAATGCATTGTATGTGTCATCGGCTGCATAGTAATATGGGCCGAACACCTCATTTACCTTTACAGAATCAAGTCTGGCGGCTACATCCTCAGGAAGACCGGCTGCGGTGCCCGGAACCTCGCTGAACTGAACCTCAGACTCGGTGAGACGAATGAATGACGCTAACTCATCGTTTGTCTCAGCAAGCTGCTCTGCGTAACCTGACACCTCCTCAAGAAGAGCGGCACGGTCTGCATCACTCGGTACAATCTCCACATCAATGTAGTTGATGTCGCGGCTCTCGCTTGCCATCTTGAACATCTCCTTTCTCTCGTCATAAAGCTTCTTCACATCAGCTGTTGTCACCTTGGCAAGTGAATCAGATATCGTAGTGTAAGGAACAGTTGCCAGAAGGACATCTGATCTCTTGGACCTTGCCTCGTATGAGTCTTTTCTTGATATCGGGTTGGAGATTACGGAAGCCTCTACGAGTGCCATATACTTGGTGGCAAGTCTTGTCTGACGGAGGTTCTCCTCTACATAGCACCAGTAGTTATAGACATCATCGTAGTAATTGAGCTCCTCTGAGCTATATACCGAGCGGTCAATTTCGTTGTATGATGCGAGGAAGCTCTTCAGCATATCAACATCGAATGCTCCTGTCTGAGGATTCTGGAATATCGGGCTCTGACGGAGCAGTGAGTTCGTGCCGTCCTCAATAATGTCCTGCATCTCAGCGTCAGTCACCTTCAGACCTATGGCCGAAGTCTCCTTACCAACCATATTCTCGCTGATAATCTTGCTCCATACCTCGTCCTTTACTGAGTTGTAGGTATCCTCTGAAAGACTTGATGACTGAGTCAGCAGTCTTACAACACTGGCATATTTCTCAACCTCATTCTGATAATCCTGAGCATTGATACTCTTGCCGTTCACCTCACCAACTGTCACCACACCCTGATTCGGGCGAAGGATTTTCCACGCATCACCAAGAATAAAGGCAAGGAGAGCCAGACCGATAACGACCAGCAGCAAAACGCCCTTACTTCTGATTTTCTGTAATGTTGCCATTTTCTAATATTTTGTTTTGTTCAAATCAAAAAAAGCGCCCTTTTCATTCAGGGCGCACAAAGGTAGCAATTTTTTTATTTTAATATAAATAATATAAAGCTTTTTATTGCGGTGTTAGTAAAATCACTCCTCTTCTATCGGGAACACACCCTCAGACTTGCGTATTGTATATCTGGTAAAATCCTGATTAGACTCAAAGCCGCGCCCATACAATATCTGGCGTTCCTGCCGTATTGATATCCTCTCATCCGAATAGACGGTCTCCTTGCGCTGGTCCCAATACAGCAGCTCTGTGTCAAACTGCTCATCCTGAATGTTCTCGGCGTGAACGTGTCCGCGCAACTCCCATATCTCCGTATCGCTGTAATAATATGCCGTGTCCGCCTTTATCAGTGATGACACCTCCATCAGGGAATCCAGCACCTCAAGATAGACGCCCTTCTCAAAAGTCCAACGCGGGGGATCGGTCCTGTCGAACACATCCCAGCTCTCTGCATTGATGCGGTAGCGTATCATACCGTCCTCCGAGATGAGCGACGTAATGTTACCGGTACTCATAACAGCCATAGAGTCACGGCTGGTGACAGCCTCGCCAAACTGCTTTCCCCGCCCGCCGCAGGAGACAAGCGAAAGCAGGACAAGCGTCACCAAGGCGATTGTCCTGCTATAAGATACAACTGATTCTAAACCAGTCTCAGAAGTCATTTTATCGGATCGTAGTGGTCTCGTTGATCCAGCCCTCAACCTTCACCTGATCGCCCTTCTTGAGGTTAAGCATAAACAGGTCCTCGATTTTCGGAGTGTACTCGGAATAGGTGCGGATAAGCTCATTGGCCTTGTCTGCCACACTTGGATCAACCCTCTTTGCAATCTGAAGCTTGTCAATTACTACAAAGAATGTACACTGGTTAAGCGCGGTCTCGTTTGTCCACTTGTGGTTGCCGGCATACAGCTGTGCGAGCAGGATATACGGATTGCCATCATTAGGATTAAGCTGAATGGCCTTCTGCAGATAGCTCTTTGCATTCGACACCTTCTTCTGCTGATTCAGGATAGCCGCTGCCGTGTAGTAGAGATCGGCCTTCTTGAAAGACTCTGTCTCAAGAGCGATTGCCTGGTCGAAATACTCCATAGCCTTGTCAAGATCGTTACGCTTTGACGCATACATAAATCCAAGGCTCTTTGCGGTCTCGCTTGACGGAGATATCGCATGAGCGTACTCTGCGGCTGCGAAATATGCATCGGAAGATGTGCACTTGAGCATACCCATCACGCTTACAACCTTCTGCAGATACTCCAGATTGTCCTTGTTCTCCTCAACCTTGGCTGAATAGATTGTCTGAAGGCTCTCGCAATCTGCGGCACCACTGTTGACAAAGTATGCATCGATGTTGTCCTTGGTTCCACGTGCGGCCTCAAGCATCTTCTCGTCCTCGATACCTGCGATAACGGAGTTGATGTAGTTTGAGCAATCAAGATAATCCTGAAGCAGAGCCTCGCGGTGTGCATCGCCATCTTTCTTGAACTTCTGGTTGGAGATCTTCATAAGGTCGCCCAGGACGTAATATGTAGTCTCACCCTTGCCCATATCAACAGCCTTGCGAAGAAGCTCGTACGCCTTGTTGAGATCAACCTTGGGGTTATATGAGATGTAATCGTGTGCCTGAAGACCCACAATCTCAGTCTCAGTAGTCTTGTTCTTGGAAATCTCATTCAGCTTATCCAGATACTTGATGCGCTGCTCATACACCTTCTGGAGCTCCTCGGAGTATGCCAGCTGCTGTGCGCCGTCCTTGGAATTCGCAATGAGCCAGTGAAGTATCTTGGTTCCGTTGGTATATGTTCCGGAACTTGCCAGAGGGCTGTCGTTGAACACCTCCTTCCAGCTTGTATATGCATCGCTGTAGTTGCCGGTTTTCACATACTCTGTGTACAGACTTATATTCTGCAGGCACTTGATGCTGTCCTGACCGTGTCCGTAACGTGAGCCGTCCTCAACACCCTTCTGCGCGAAGGCTGTAGCAGCGGTAAAAAGTGTGACGGCAAGAAGACCTTTTCTCAAATCAATTCTCATAATCGTATTTCTTTGACGTTAATAATCGTGTACATCTCTTTGACGAGCTTTAGCGGCAATGGTTTAATCAGCATCACTCCACCTTCCACTTGGTGAACCAGCGCTCATTGAATGCCACTCCTATGCTCAGTCTCAAATAATCCTCAGTTATCAGTTCAGCCGCAGATGGTTTGCAATGGACATACTGACCGGATACGTTTACCTCTATAAGGTTGTTCCAATGATTGATTATCGGCAGAGATATACCCACCGACGCTCCGTATTCCGTAGGTCCGGCAAGGTTGCCTACATTAAAATAGGGCTGGCTGTAAAAGAGTCCCGCACGGTATGAGGACCTCCGGAACAGATTCCTGTGATTTTTCTCAGGCTGATACATTCCTCCCAGAGACACCTTGATTCTGTCACGGCCGGGCTCGCCGAAGAAAAGCCCGCTGTCGCCCCATTTCTCATAAGAGACGTCAACACCGGCCAGCCATTTCTCGTGCGAGTATGTAATTCCTGCCCCCAACTTCCCGGGAAGCGCGAAGGCGTCGGACATACGCACTGTATCAGACACCTCCTCCACACTGCTGCTGTTGATAATCTGATCAAGAATGTAAGTGTCATCATTGAGGGCGGTCTTGGGGGAATACACAAGACCGAGTGTGAGCCTGCCCTTACCGGCATTGAATCCTGTCTGAAGACCGAAATCCAGGCTCAGGCCCCTCATACTGGCATAATACGCCTTGTTCTTGGTAAAGACCGTACTCTCATTGTAGCGGTTTGTGATGATATGTGTCATATCGCCAAAGACATATCCGACATCCACACCGGCAGAGAGCCATTTGAACGGAGCCCATCCAAGACCGGCAGCCACCTTACGCAGGCCTCCCTCGCCACCGTATGTGTTGGTGGCCGTCAGGTTGCCATCCTCATCGCTTCTTATTACGGAAGTCTCAGAGAACGAGTAGCCTATATTGGAAATGGGCATCAGGCTCATTGTGAAACCCAGATTGCGTACAAGACGGAACTGCATGGCAATATAGTCAACACTCGCGTTACGGGCATTGAGCCGCACCCCATTCTCCTGGAAATTGCAGTTGCTTAATGAGAAGCCAAAGTCAAACAGGAACGTAAGAGTATCTACGGTTGAATACGATGCCGGATTGGCGATGTTCAGTGTATTGCGCTCGCGAAGGCCGATGCCGATACCTCCCATAGCCTTGTTTATACCCACAGACTGTTCCGCAAGCTGTCCTATGCCATATCGGGAATAAGGCGTCAGAGTTCCGTTCTGAGCTTTCAGCGGCAGAACGAAGAACACAGCAAGTGCTAACAGAAACAGTTTCTCAACCTTTCTCATTGAAGCTGCAAATAGAATCCAATCCCTCCAATACGAGGAATTCATCTGCAAATATGCCACTTTTTATTGGTATTTCAAACAAATCCGCGTCTCCGCCAGTTAAAAAAACAAAAAGAGAGTCATATATCTGCGACAGACGCTCAATATAGCCGGTTACCTCATTACGTATTCCAAGCATCACTCCACTTCTTATTGCCGTCTCAGTGGAATATCCGGTAAGTGGGGTATCGCCGTCCGGGCCTACCAGCGGAAGACGGCCTGTATGCTCGGCAAGAGAACGGAAGCGCAGGTTGCAGCCAGGTGATATATTACCGCCAAGATACTCGCCCTGCGCTGTCACGACATCGTACGTGATTGCCGTCCCTGCATCTATTATCAGAAGGTTCCGGCCTGACATCCGGCACCACGCCCCTACAGCGGCGGCTATTCTGTCCGGGCCGAGTGTATGAGGGGTGGAATACAGGATTCTCAAAGGAATATGCGTATCACAGGAGAGTCTCAGCACCGGGAATCCAAGCGAAGCCAGTACTTTCTCCTCGTCAGGCGTAAGCTCTCTTACAGAAGAGAGAATGCCCATTGACACATCGCATCCGGAGACTATTGAGCACACTTCCGCATCAAGTGCAGTTCCCCTGCGCATCACGGCCACGCGGCCGTCCGACATTAAGGCTGTCTTAACCGACGTGTTGCCTACATCCGCCACAAAATGACACATCTTTACCAAGTTTGAGAGTACAAAGGAAATGTTTTTTTCCCAAAGAGTCGTATGGCGCGGGATTTATTGTATTTTTGCGTGTATTATTAAATATGTAATGAGACGTCTTGCCACCATGTCCCTCTTATCGGCGTTCCTTATGCTGTTGCCGTCAATTAAGGCAACAGCTCAGGCAAACGCGCCGGAGTCCTCAGACAGCATCATAACAAGCCTTGTCACCTGCGCTCCGGGAACACTCATATACGAGGTTTACGGACATACCGCCATCAGAGTGCGGAATATCACTACCGGCTCGGATATCGTATATAATTACGGTTTGTTTGATTTCAACTCTCCGCATTTCCTTTTCAGATGGCTGAAGGGAGAGACTGATTATTTTGTGGGAGGCTGCACGTGGGATGTCTTCCTGAACGAGTACCTGAGGCGTGGCACCTCTGTATATCTGCAGGAGCTCAACCTGGACAACGAGGGAGGCAAAGCGCTTGCCGACGCTCTTCTGGAGAACTGCAAGCCGCAGAACCGGATGTACCGTTACGATTTTCTTTACAACAACTGCGCCACAATGGCACTGGACAAGATAGAGCAGGCTTTTGCCGACCAGATAGAATACACTCTGCCCGACTCAGTTCTCTCATTCCGCGACCTTTTGCATCAGTACAACGGGATAGAGCCCTGGAACAGCTTCGGAGTTGACCTGGTGGTTGGAGCCGAGGCAGACCAGCCCATCACTTACCGGCAGGCTTCATTTGCCCCGATGAGGCTGCTTCAGCTCGCGCAAAGCGCAGAAGTGACCGACACGGCAGGTACGGTTCGTCATATGGCAAACGGCTGTCAGGAGATAGTTCCAACCGACAAGGTGGTCTTTCCGGATTGTCTGGTCACTCCTATGCAGGCAATGATACTGCTATTGCTCCTGACTCTTCTGATATCCTGCATTGAATGGAATGTCAGGAGACATTTCCTAATATACGACATACTGCTTTTCGGAATGCAGGGAATCATAGGGCTCGTAATAGGCTTCCTCTATTTCTTCTCCTCACACCCTACCACCGGCACGAACTGGCTCATTATCTGCCTCAACCCTCTGCCACTTGCCTGCCTGCCGTTCCTGATTCACAATCTCAGAAAGAACCGCATATTTGTGTTTCTGCCTTTGAATTTCATTCTGATCACACTTTTTATCCTGTTCAGTGGAAAGATGCCGCAGTACATTGCCCCCGCCACACTTGTGATGCTCGCCTCATTCGCTCTCCGCTCACTGAGCGATATGCATCTGGCATTCAGAAACGGCGACGGGTATGCCCGTCTGGGCAGGATTTTTGAGAAGAAAGCGAGAAAAGCCACCATTCTTATAGTATTGGCTACACTCTCCGCCTTGCCTGCCACCGCACAGAATGTAAAGAGTCATTCCCGTCCCAGACTTGTAGTAGGAATAGTCATTGACCAGCTGGACAATGAGTACGTAGAGCGGCTGATGCCTCTCTTCGGCGAGGACGGCTTCAAGAAACTTTGGTATAACGGATACAATCTAACCAACGCCACATTCAACTTTGACTGTCCGGACAGAGCATCGGCAATCGCATCCATATACACAGGCACTGAGCCATTCTACCACGGCATCGTATCTGAGAGATGGATGGAGCGCAAGACTCAGATGCTGACAGGAGCCGTAGATGACAGCGACGAGATAGGCATCAACACAATAGACCACAGCTCGCCAAAGCGTCTGCAGGTCACGTCTATCGCCGACAAGATAAAGATTGCCGGACAGGGCAAGTCTCTTATATGCTCAGTGGCCGCCAACCGCGATGCGGCCATTCTGGCAGGCGGGCACGAGGCCGATGTGGTTCTTTGGATGAACGACTCAGACGGGCAATGGTGCAGTTCCGGCTATTACGGCGGCTTTCCGTCATGGGCCAACGACATCAACAACGAGCCCTGGCAGAAAAGCGAGTGGAAGCCGGTTTTCCCTACTGGAGCATATATCAACGACAACCCGTCTGTCATTCCCAAGACCTTCAACCACACTTTCGGGCGCGGAGACACCTGGAGCATGAAGACATCACCGGTAGCAAACGACAACATCACCCGTATGGCGCTTGAGTCTTTCAAGGCAATGGAGCTGGGCAAGGAAGAGCACCCAGACCTGCTGGCGGTGACATTTTACGCTGGCGGCTATGAGAACTCGCCTGCAGGCATTGAATCTCTTGAGTTGCAGGATACATACGTGCGTCTGGACATAAACATAGCCAACCTTATCAGGAAGATATCCGGCGAGGTGGGTATTGACAACGTTCTCTTTTTCGTAACTTCCACGGGATACAAGCCCCATCCGGACAGAGGCACACAAGATATGCGTATGCCGTCAGGCTCGGTAAATATGGAGAGAGTGACGGCGCTACTGAACCTTTATCTGTCCGCGCTATATGAGAAAGGGCAATATGTGATGGCCTATCACGACACCAATCTGTACCTGGACCATCAGCTTATTGAGAGCCAGAAACTCTCCATGCAGCAGATTTGCACCAATTGCGCGGATTTCCTGTTGCAGATGACAGGGGTAAAGAGCGTGGTCACCCAGCGGGACCTTATCTCCGGGAACATCAGCGCACGCACTGAGCGCATCCGAAACGGACTGAATGCGGCTTGCTCCGGCGATATTGTGATTGAGGTCACACCCGGTTGGACAATCGAGGATGAGAACCGCGGCACCAAACGCATAGCGCACAGGAACACCAGCACCTTCCCTATCGTATGGTTCGGGGCTGGCGTACATCCAGAGGTCAACCACGGCACGGTACAGGCATCGGCGCTGGCTTCTACGGTAGCATGGATGCTCGGGATACCTGCTCCGGAGTCCTGCGCATCAGCTCCGCTCACAGGTATTAGATAAGACAATTTGCCTGCTTGGCTGAAAAAAGTACTTTCGCAAACATTAATACATTAAAGATATGTCAGATCACAAATTCATCAGTCTCTCTTATGACCTTTACATCAAGGACGAGGAGGGAAACCCTGCTCTTTACGAGCGTGCTCCAAAAGAGAAACCATTCACATTCATATCAGGCATCGGCTATACACTAGACCTTTTCGAGAAGAACGTGTCCGCACTTAATCCAGGCGATACTTTCGAGTTTGATATTCCGTGCAAGGAAGCGTACGGTGAGTATGACGAGGAGAGCGTGCTGGAACTGCAGAAATCAATATTCGAGCGCGACGGAAAGTTCGATGACGAGCACGTAAAAGAGGGTTATGTGATTCCGCTGAGCGATGGCCAGCACACTTTCAACGCCCTTGTGACACAAGTCAGGGACGATGTAGTGGTAGTAGATCTGAACCATCCTCTTGCCGGTGATGACCTGACATTCAAGGGCCGCGTGATAGAGTCACGCCCTGCCACAGAGGAAGAGTTGAACCAGGCCCTGCATCCACACGGTTGCGGAGGCTGTGGCGGTTGCGGAGGTTGCGGAGAAGGCAAATGCGGAGGTGACGGCAACTGTGACAACGGCCAGTGCAACTGTGACAATTGCAAGTAAGCGCTCTTATCAAGAACAGTATTCATGAACACTTTAGGTGAGATACTCCGGCTCACGACATTCGGAGAGTCACACGGGCCTGCGATAGGAGGAGTTCTGGACGGGTTCCCGTCAGGCATACGCATTGACTATGATTTTATCGCCGATGAGATGCGCCGCAGACGTCCCGGACAGAGCGCTGTCACAACCGGCCGTTCTGAGCAGGATGACGTGGAGTTTCTGTCAGGCATACTTGACGGAATCTCCACCGGCACTCCAATAGCCTTTCTGATACGCAACAATGATTGCTTATCCGCAGACTACGATGAGTTGAAGGACTTGTACCGACCCTCGCACGCCGATTACACATATCAGATGAGATATGGCATTCGCGACTGGCGTGGCGGAGGCCGTTCATCAGCACGCGTCACCGCACCTATATGCGTGGCTGGCGCGCTTGCCAGACTGGCTCTTGAGGCCAGGCTCTCTGACCTTGACATCTACGCTTTCACATCCCAGATAGGCGATATCGCCACCGATCCGCAGGACGAGATGTCTTTCTGCCGCGAGGATTCCGAGGCGAACCCGGTACGATGCCCGGATGCGGAGAAAGCCGCCGATATGGAGGACCTGATATGGCAGCTCCGAAGAGACGGAGACTCTACAGGCGGTGTAGTAACCTGCATAATCCGCGGATGTCCGGCCGGGATAGGCAATCCAGTGTTCGGCAAGCTTCACGCCCGCCTTGGAGCAGCAATGCTTGGAATCAATGCCGCCAAAGGCTTTGAGTACGGCGATGGATTCAAGTGTGCCTCCATGCGTGGCTCTGAATGCAACGATCCATTTGCGGTTGAGGATGGCGATGTGATGACATTAAGCAATCACTCCGGAGGTATTCAGGGGGGAATAAGCAACGGTCAGCCTATCAGGTTCCGTGTGGCATTCAAGCCCACCCCTACCATTGCCCTGCCCCAGCAGACCATCACCACCGATGGAGAGGCCGCCACTCTGGAGGCAGCAGGACGTCACGACCCTTGCGTCGTTCCGCGGGCCGTACCGATAGTAGAGAGTCTCGCAGCACTTGTACTGCTGGACTGCATTCTGTGATTTTCTCAGAACAAGGATTCCCAGTTGTCGGCAAGAGCCTGCATTGACGGGAAGAGTCTCGCAGCTCCCTCACGAAGGAGCAGCTCATCGGCAAGAGGCCCTGTATTGACTGCAATGGTATCAATGCCGGCCGCACGGGCAGAGCGTATTCCAAGAGGCGCATTCTCAACGACTACAGCCTCATCGGCTGATATTCCACCTATCTCCAATCCCTTGAGATATGGATCCGGGAATGGTTTGCCACGCTTTACATCGAAAGCGGTAACCATAAGACTGCGCACCACATATCCGGCATAGTCACGCTGTACACGGTCAATCAGACCGCCCTGGCCCGAGCCGGTCACAATCTGAATCTGAAGCCCGCTCTCACGCGCCTTGCGCATAACCTCGAATGCCCCAGGCATCATAGGCGCGGCAGGCTGAGACATGAAAATCTCTGACTTGCGCGAATAAATGCGTCTGACATCATCGTCTGACACAGGCCCTTTACCCTCGCGCGCACTGATTGTGCGTACAGTATATTCGCCGGTACAGCCCTCGTTGGCATAGACATCCTGAGGTGTCATGGCATAGCCGGACTCAACCATAGCCTTTGTCCAGGCCATAGCGTGTATAGGCATTGAATCATAAAGAACGCCGTCCATATCAAAGAGGACGGCGCGCTTGTCTCGTAAGGAAAATGCCATTTGATTACTTTTTCATACGGGCATAAATGGCCTTCGACTCCTCCTCGTAACCCGGCTTGTTCAGAAGTGCGAACATATTCCTCTTGTATGCCTCAACACCCGGCTGGTTGAACGGATTAATGCCAAGCAGATAGCCGCTGATGCCGCAAGCCTTCTCAAAGAAGTAGATAAGCTGGCCAAGCCAGTACTCTGTAAGCTCAGGAATAGTCAGGCGGATGTTAGGCACCCCACCGTCAACGTGAGCCAGACGTGTGCCAAGCTCAGCCATCTTGCTGACCTGATCAACGTGCTTGCCGGCCAGGAAATTCAGACCATCCAGATTCTCCTCGTCAGACGGAACCGATACAGAGTACTTAACCTTATCAACAGAGATCACTGTCTCAAATATTGTACGCTCACCCTCCTGAATCCACTGTCCCATAGAGTGCAGGTCTGTAGAGAAATCGACCGACGCAGGATATATGCCCTTGTTCTCCTTGCCCTCTGACTCGCCGTACAGCTGCTTCCACCACTCTGCGAAGAAATGGAGCTTGGGCTGGAAGTTCACGAGTATCTCAATTTTCTTACCATTGCGATACAAGGCGTTACGCGCCGCCGCATATATGGCGGAAGGATTCTTCTCAAAAGCGGTATTGCTGTCTGTAAGGCTCTCCATATCGGCTGCTCCGCGAACAAGCTGCTCAATGTCGTAACCGGCTACGGCTATAGGCAGAAGACCAACCGGTGTCAGAACTGAGTAGCGGCCGCCTACGTTGTCCGGAATGATGAAACTCTTGTAACCCTCCTTGTCCGCGCAGATACGGGCCGCACCCTTCTTGGCATCGGTAATGGCAACGATTACCTTTCTGGCGGTTCTTTTGCCACGCTGCTCCTCACACTGCTTTTTAAGAATACGGAATGTAAGGGCTGTCTCGGTTGTAGTGCCGGACTTGGAGATATTGATTACACCGAACTTACGGTCCTTAAGCAGTTCTGTAAGCTCAGCCAGATAGTCCTCGCTGATGTTGTTGCCTGCGAAAAGCACAACCGGGTTCTTCTTGTCCCTCAGGAGCCAGGAGAAACTGTTTCCGAAAGCCTCAATCACAGCGCGCGCGCCAAGATAGCTGCCTCCGATGCCTGCCACTACAACAGTATCGCACTTCTCGCGCAAGACTTCTGCGGTCTCCTTTATCTCTGCCAGGAACTCAGGTGTCAGAGACGATGCCAGATTCATCCAGCCGATGTAATCGTTACCCTCGCCTGTGCCCTTCTCAAGCATCTCAATTGCATTTCTGACCTCCGGCTCCAAAGCCTTTACGGCACCTGCCGGTACAAAACCCTCAATAGCGGAAACATCAATCGTAATCATATCTATATTTGTTTTATGTCACTTGAAACTGTCTGTAAGCAGCTTTATCTCCATCTGTGGCGATACTTTCTCATACAATATGTTGTATATGGCATTAAGAATAGGCATATCCACGTGATAGCGCTCATTCAGCTCTTTCATACACTTTGTACCGTAATAGCCCTCAGCTATCATCTCCATCTCAAGCTGGGCTGCCTTCACGGAATAGCCCTTGCCTATCATCGTGCCGAACACACGGTTGCGGCTGAACCTTGAATAGCAGGTAACCAGCATATCACCCAGATATACTGAATCGTTTATCACGCGCGCCTCCATCGGCCTTGCGGTATTGATGAAACGCATCATCTCGTTCAAGGCATTCGACATCAGGACAGCCATAAAGTTGTCGCCATACTTCATACCGTTGCATATTCCGGCGGCAATAGCATAGACATTCTTCAGCACGGAGCCGAACTCTATGCCGGCCACATCGGTGCTTACCGATGTCTTGACGAAACGGTTGTTCATCTTACGGGCAAAACTGCGCGCGTTGTCCGCATCCTTACAGCCGATAGTCAGGTAAGAGAGTCTCTCCAGAGCCACCTCCTCGGCGTGACACGGGCCGGCCAACACACATATATTCTCCTCAGGCACGCCGTAATAACGATGAAAATACTCCGACATCAGGAGATTGTCCTCCGGCACGATACCCTTTATGGCAGACACTATGAAACGGTCGCTCAGCTTAACCTTGAGCTTTTCCATATGTGCCTTGAAATATGGAGACGGTGTAACGAACACCAGAACCTCCGACTCTTTTACTACCTCGTTTATATCTGAGTAGAAATTTATTCTATTCACATCAAACTGGACACTCGTGAGATATGCGGGATTATGTCCGAGCCTCTGGAAATCCTTGATACGGTCCTCCCTGCGTATGAACCAGTTAATGGAATCCTCAGTTGAAAGGAGAATCTTGGCAATGGCGGTAGCCCAGCTTCCGCCACCCATTATCGCCAGTTTTCCTTGCGGGAAGCCCATCTTATTCCTCTGTTTGAGTGTTGTTCTGAGGCACCTCAGGCTTCATCTGCGGGAAGAAGAGCACCTCCTGAATAGCCTGCTGGCCGGTCATAAGCATAACAAGACGGTCAATTCCGATACCGATGCCGCTTGTAGGAGGCATTCCATACTCAAGAGCGCGTACAAAGTCCTGATCAATGAACATAGCCTCGTCATCGCCCTTCTGGCTCAGGCGCAGCTGCTCCTGGAAACGCTCGTACTGATCAATCGGATCATTCAGCTCTGAGTATGCGTTGGCCAGCTCCTTGCCATTCACCATCAGCTCAAAACGCTCGGTAAGTCCCGGCTTTGAACGGTGCATCTTGGTGAGCGGGCTCATCTCAACAGGATAGTCTGTAATGAATGTAGGCTGGATGTAAGTACCCTCGCAGAACTCGCCGAAAATCTCATCGATAAGCTTGCCCTTGCCCATAGACGGGTCAACCTCCATCTTCAGAGCCTTGCAGATATCACGGATCTCGTCCTCGGACTTGCCGTTCAGGTCATAGCCGGTCTTCTCCTTAATAGCATCCAGAATAGGCAGACGGCGGTATGGAGCCTTGAAGTTGACCACGTTATCGCCAATTTTTGACTCGTAGCAGCCATTTGCCGCGAAGCATATCTTCTCCAACAGTCTCTCAGTGAAATCCATCATCCAGTTGTAATCCTTGTACTGGACATAAAGCTCCATACAGGTGAACTCAGGATTGTGGGTACGGTCCATACCCTCGTTACGGAAGTTCTTGCCAATCTCATACACGCCCTCAAAGCCACCCACAATAAGGCGCTTCAGATAGAGCTCGGTGGCGATACGGCAATACAGATCCATATCAAGAGTGTTATGATGTGTAATGAACGGACGGGCGCTCGCACCGCCAGGTATTGACTGAAGAATCGGAGTCTCCACCTCGGTGTATCCGGCCTCATCAAGCACGCCGCGCATTGTGCGGATGATGCGTGAGCGCTTCAGGAAAGTCTCCTTCACGCCTTCGTTCACCACCAGGTCAACATAGCGCTGACGATAGCGCAGATCCGGGTCATCGAACTTGTCATATGCCACGCCATCCTTGTACTTCACAATTGGAAGCGGACGCAGAGACTTGGCCAGGACGGTCAGTTTCTGTGCGTGGATGGTAATCTCACCCATCTGTGTGCGGAACACGAAGCCCTCAATGCCAATGAAATCACCTATATCCAGAAGTTTCTTGAACACCTTGTTGTACATTACCTTCTCGGTATCGTTCTCATCCGGGCAGATATCATCGCGGGTAACATAGACCTGGATACGTCCCTTGGAGTCCTGCAGCTCAATGAATGAGGCCTTGCCCATTATACGGCGGCTCATCATTCGTCCTGCCACGCACACTTTGCGCGGCTCCTCCGCATTCTCATTGAAATTGGCTTTTATCTCGTCGGAGAAGGCATTAGTAGGATACATAGCAGCTGGATACGGGTCAATACCCATGGCACGCAACTCATTCAGACTGTCTCTCCTGAATTTTTCCTGATCACTTAATTCCATATGGTTTTCGTCTAATATTTCAATTTCGGAAGGCAAAGTTACACATAATAATTTGAATCATTGGATTCTCACTCCCCCAAAAAACGATTGAAAGTCTCCGCCGGCAACTTCTGCCTGATGCGTGACTTGATGGAACGCAGGTTGGCCTGCGATGTACAGAGAATATCAGAGATCACTCTCGAGTCAAGCCGCAAGGCCTTCAGCACCATATAAGACATCTCCTGCGTGCTGATTTTCGGTGACTCACCCCTCACCTGAGCCAGAATGTCTGAGAAATAGAGGCCTATGTCGTGACTGACCACCTCGCGCTCCTCTGGCTTGAATGCCCTCTGCTCAAGTAATACTTTCGTTATCAGACCATACGCCGCGCCAATACGGAACATCTCGCAGCACGACTGCAACATATCCTTATTCTGCGCCGCCGCGCTCCGGCTTTGTTCCTTATTCTGGCTCAGAAGGAACTCATCGTGCAGACGGATATAGTAAGACTTTCTCTTGCGGTCCATCTGTATGAATACAATAAGTCCAAGTATCAGGAGCGACAATACCGCAGCGATACTGAACGCCACGACTCTTACCTTGGACTGACGCATACGCTGGCCGTGCACCTCCTCAATATGGTTAATCCGCACTCTGGTAATCTCGTTCTGACTGCGAACCGTATAGACAGAATCCAGCAAAGTCTCATACATCTCCGAGAAGTTGACGGCGGCCGTGTAGTTACGCATCTTCACCGCCAGGTCGGCCAGACATTTGTAATCCAGGCAGAGAGTATTGAGGTCGGTGGTGCCTGCCACAGACTTGCTATAGTAATGGAAGGCTGAGTCATTCTGATGCCGCACGGCGAAAAGCCTACCCTTCAGAAGATATCCCGAAGCCGGTATTTTCTGGTCACTGCCAGCTATGTATCTGTCAACACACTCCGTTGCCCTGTCAAAATCGGCATCGCCATACGCCGCAATCTTGGCAAGCTGAAGCCAGCAGTCATTTTTGCGTGTGCTGGAAAGATTCTCATCACTCAAAAGGCTGGTGAACATCTGTCTGGCCGTGGCATAATCCCTCTTGAACAGATAGACAGCCGCTATTGAGTAATCAGAAAGGCCCACATTCTCCATCCGGCCCAGACGCACGAAGTTAGCCTTGCAGTCCCGGAACGCCGCTATAGCCTCATCGTACATCTCCTTCTTAGTGTATCTCACCCCAAGCTGATACTCGCTCACGGCATAGTATATGCTTGTAGTGTCGGGGAAAAGCTCCTTGGCACGCAGGAAGGCATCGGTGGCAGCCACATCACTCTCCAGATTGGAGTTAAAGGCCTCTGTAGCAGTGATATCCCTGTTGAGACCGGAATAGACGCAGCCCAGCGAATACCAGGCCATAGCCTCGTGATACCTGTCGCGATTGCCGCCATAGAAGTTCACAGCCTGCATAATCAGGGAGTCCGATGTTACAGGTATTCCCCGTTTATAGTCCACCTGCGTCCGGAGAATGGCATACAGAGCCCTGCCTCTCCCGCTCAGCTCAGACTCATCAATTCCCGCAAGCATCAGGTTGGCGGAATCAGGACTCGCATCCACCACCCTCTCTATCCGCCTCAGCTCACCCATCTGACCTCCGGCACAGGATACGGCACAAAGAAGGCCTGCCACCATAACGGCGGCAAGCCATCCTGCCCTGTATCTAAGCCCTGAGCGAGACTGCATCGTCAATCAAGCACTCTCACATCAAATACACGTGCGGCCATAGCGTCCGGGGCGGCACGGAAGCCCACACGGATATATTCCTTGCCTGAGACGAGCCCGGAAGGAATCTTATACTCCTTTCGTACTATCTTATTCTCTTTGGTTGCCGGGAATTCCTTTTCCGTGACAAAAGTCTCGCCGTCGATGGTTATCTCCATAGCCCTTGGCATACGGCTCTCCTCATTGTCCCAGTAGCCTATGCAGAGGGTAATCTCATCCTTGCCGCCGGTAGCAAGCTCATAGCTGAACGAGCCTCCGCGACGTACGGTACGGTAAGGCTTGTTGTCCTGATTGCCACCCATCGAGTTCTCCTGCCTCATACGATGGTCAACCTCAGGCTGCTGCTCGGCGGGTGTAACCTTGTCTATCGTGCGGCGGTCAAGCAAGAGCATGGCCTGCTCATCGGCCTTGATCTTGTCAAGCATCGCATGGTAATCAGTATTGCTCAAAGAGAGGAAATAGACCGCATAACGGCTGTCGTGCAGGCTGAAGAAAGGCTCAAGCACCAGATTACCGAACTTACTATCATCGAACAAGCCTTTCACAGTATAGCTCAGAGGCTTTCCCGGCACAGGACTCATAGCCTGAATCTTACTTGCAATCTCGCTCTCGCTGCCAATCATAATTGGAGTCTCGGCCAGCGGAGTGAGCGGGCCGGATGCTATGTGAGCCCAACGGCCATCGTCCGAGATAAGGCCGTCAAGATGCTCCTGCGATGTTCTGGCAGCCATTACAATAGGACCGTGCAGCACCGCAATATATTCCTCCTCGTTCTGCAAAGGCTCTATGGTGTTATGCATAGGCAGTGAGATCTCAATCACATCGCCCTTCTTCCACTTTCGGTCAATGGCAACATACGATGACGGTTTGGCGCCTTCGGCATACTCCACGCCACCTACCCTGACACTGAACTCGCCCTCAGTAATCCACTGCGGGCAGCGTACCATCACCTTGAACTTGCGGCTCTTCTTGAGGTCAACAGTAATCCTGCTGGACTCCGCGTACGGAAACTGTGTCTCTTGTGTGAACGTAGCCTTGTTCTCCTTCCAGCTCAACTTTGAGGCTATGAAAAGATTCACGTAAAGTTCCTCTGACCCATTATGGGTGTAGATGAACTCGCCGTACTTGCCGTGGTTCTCCATACCGGTACCCACGCAGCACCACATACCGCTGTTTGGCTGCGAATATACACGGTAGTGGCCCGGGCGCATTGAGGTGAAATACACGTAGCCTCCATGATCCGGATGCTGCGTGGAGAGAATGTGGTTGTAAAGCGCGCGCTCATAGAAATCAGCATACTCAGCCTTCTGATCCATCTTGAACAGGAACTGCGTGAGCTTGAGCATATTGTTGGTGTTGCAAGACTCAGGACCCTCGCGATGCTCCACATAGCTCTTGTAGTCCGTGGCTGCGGGGAAGTGCTCGCTGCGGCTGTTTCCGCCAATCACCACAGAACGATGGTTGGCCACTCGGTCCCAGAAGAACTCCGCCGCCGTCTTGAAGGTAGCGTCGCCATCCAGATCCGCTATTCTGGCATAACCCACCACCTTAGGCACCTGAGTATTGGCGTGCTTGTTGTCAAGGTTGTCAATACCCTCAGCCATACTGTCCAGTATAAGATGATGCGCGAAACGCTTGGCCGTAGCCATATACTTCTTGTCGCCGGTGATAGCGAACGCATCCGCCAGAACCTCGTCCATTCCGCCAAACTCCTGCGATACCATCTGCTCCATCTGCTCGTCTGTAAGGTCCTTGGTCAGGTCAACAGCCCAGTCGCAGAACTTGATGAACATCTCCTTAGCCTCCTCAATGCCTGCATACTGCCAGGCATCGCGAAGGCCTGCGAACGTCTTGTGTACATTGTACCAGGGAACCCAGGCTCCGTGCAGCGGGCCGAAATTGCCCTTGCTCACCTCGCGCCATATCTCAGTGCCATTAGGCACACCGCCCACATATCCGTTGCCGTTGGCATCCTGACAGCGTTTCAGCTCAGACAGCACATACTTCAGTCTGTCATAGCACTCCTGGCTGCCCGCAGCAGCATAGTGAATGGCCAGAGCCGATATATAGTGTCCGCCTACGTGGCCGTCCAGTCCCTCCCAGTTCGGGAAATACTCCGCCTTCTTTGGCAGACCCGCCTCGTGAAGGAACGGAGCCAGCAGACGGTCCGTATCATACTCCAGCAACACCTGAACGTTGAGGTCCATAGCGTGACGGAAAGGCCCGTCCAGTAACTCCACATCGCTCAATGAAAAAGTGTTGTCGTACAGTCTGTCCTGCGCGCTGAGGCGCGATGCGCCAGTCAGCACACTCATTGAGGCTGCAATCACAGCCACCAGCATTAATCTCTTACACATATTATCAGTCATTTATTTTGTTTTTGCCACATTGCCTTCCGCAAATATATGTACAATAATCCGGACCGTTACACGACAATCGTTATTTTTAAGTTAACAAAAAGCCGCGGCTGATGCGACTGGCGCACACAACTGTAGCATAAAACAAACGTGACCAGCCGGACTCGCTTGTCCCTGAGGATCACGCCGCAAAGTTAAGTCATTATTTTGAAACCGCAATAGGTTGTGTAATAGTTGAGTTAAATCTTTAGCGGATAAGGAATTACAGTATCCAGCCATTCAGCGGTCAGTACTTTCAGCGTAAATAAGGCCGCTTCTTGAGCGGCTGTAGGCGTATGGCGGTTCCTGACTACGGCAACGTCAATCTGGGAGTAGCCGGCAGACAGAAAGTCCGTGGAGACGGGCAAAGATCAGAGACACTCCGGCTGTACGGCGTTCGCAGGGACTCCGTTGGGACTTCGATGCGTATCCGTTGGGACTTTGCTGTGACTTCGCCGTGCCTCCGCCCGTTTTCCGCTGTTTCTCCGTTAAAAAACGGACAAAAAACGGACCCAGAACGGAGGCAGAACGGAGGCAGAACGGACAACGAACGGACAACGAACGGACACTGAACGGACACCGAACGGACACTGATTTACGTTTTTGAGAGACATTAAGCTATGTCACCGGAATCAGAAAATGCAGTGAAATCGGTAACAGGAGTACAGTAAAATCGGAAACAAGAATACAGTAGCATCGGAATCAGGAATGCAGTAAAAATGGAATCAAGAGTGCAGTGACTTTTGATTAATAACCCGACC
>JAZLLE010000078.1:0-7435 GCA_045597985.1 Bacteroidaceae bacterium
AGAGCAATTGGGGAGGTGAGGTGCTTATTCAAGGCAAGTCCTTGACCATCAGGCCTGAGGATAGCGCAAACCCTACTCCGCTCAAGGATTTTGTATTTACTGTTTTTGGATCTCCAACACTTTCCGATGTCAAATTCGAAGGTCTCAAGCTGACGGGCAAGAGCAAGTTCATGGTGTTCTCCGGTTTTGCGGGACAGGGAATCAACTCATTATCCATTGAGGATTGCGATATTGATGTCAATGGCGGCTTGCCTTCTACCGACAGACCGGTAAGCGAAGTCCTTCACCGGTCCGGCAGTACGACTATCGTTTTTCCAGACTATACCGACGGGGCCAGCATTGTATTCTGCGGGTCACCGGCAGGAGACATCGGCTCGTTCCAGATTACCGGAACCACGTTCAAAAATAGGAACGCCAACAGATACATTGCCGGCCGTGGAAGGTTCAGGAGCGTAGAAATCAGCAACAACCACTTTGGCGCGGCCGACTGCCGCTACGGCGGTATGTTTATGGTGACTGAAGACGGAGGATATTCTGATAAACAATTCAGAATCAGAATTCATGACAATTCTTTCTACTGCTCGAGCGCACCGATTCTGCTGTATTTCACTACAGGAGAATTCAGAAATACAGAGGACAATCAGGTATTTGTGTATGATAATGAGATTAATAAGACGCCTGCTGGAAGATACTCCTATACAGGCAATTATGATGGCATTGTAGAGGCCCTTAAACTGAACAATATAACAGGAGGCACAACTACTGTCACTACCTATGACAACACAGTCAATGGCTATTGTTATAATTATATTTATTCGGAAGGCGCAAACTCTCACACCGTGCTGAAGGCTCAGCCTGGCCACAGCTGGGATGAGCACATCAAGGATGTTCCTTCCGGCAGTGCCAAGAACCCTGACATCTACTACAACAACAAGGCATACGAGTACAACGAGTCCACGGGTGAGTTCACCGAGCACGACCTTGGCGAAGTGCAGTACTGCGACCGTTGTGATGAATTGCACGTCATTCCGGGCCTTACGATAACGGCAAACGGCCTGGAAGAGGGCCAGAGCGCAGTGTTCGTTGTGAACCGCAGCACCGGCGAGGTTGACACCCCTCTGCTCCGTGTGATGATAACAGGTGAGGCCGGTGGCGGCGGCAGCAGGACCGTCATGGGTCTGGAGGCAGGCGACTACAAGGTCGTGCCCGCATCGTGGAGCTGGACATACGGGGAACTGGAGCCAATTGAGGTCACTTTGGACGGCACGAACCTTGCAGAGGCTGAATTCACCTTTACAAAGAAGGATTCCACCCTCCCCGAGAATGTAGAGAAAGTTAAGGTGAACAATTTCTAATTTGAGAGATGATGAGACACAATACAACATACAGATTATTTATTGCGGTATCCCTTGCCGCACTTGCACTTGCGGGTTGTCAGCGTGATTCGCTGATTCCCACCGGCACCGCCATCAGATATGAGGTGTCTGTAGCGGATATCGCCACCCGAGGCGAGCTTGTGAACAACAACGACAACGGCGACTATTCCGACATAGCCCTCGCACTGTCATCTTTCCGTGTGGCAGCCTACAACGGCACGAGCCCGGTCTTCACCACAGCGGGTCTCACCCCTGCAAATGTGGAGACGGTATCCTACGCCGGCGGCAGCTGGACAATGCCCAACACCTACTACTGGCCGCAGAAAACGTCGCTGACGTTCTTCGCCTATGCGAACCTGCCTGCAGAAGGTTCTTCTGTGGCAATAACCTCTGCCGGTCAGACATTGACCCATGAGATGGTGTCAGCAGTGGCCGACCAGAAGGACATTCTGCTGGGTTATTATCAGGGGCGCGGCGTGAACGGCAACACCGCTGAGATCCGCTTCTGGCACCCGCTGACATCGGTCTTCTTCAAGGCCGGTGACCTCGGCGGCGAAATAGTCACAGACATCACCCTGAGCGGTCTTGCGACATCGGGCACAGTGACAATGGACGCTGACGGCATCATAGGTACTTGGCAGGATGTGGATGACTACACCGCCGAATCTTCGCAGAGCGATGATGCTGGCCTTGCCGTCAATGCGACGACCGGTGTCATCGGCGACCCGTTCATCCTGATTCCGCAGGACCTCACCGGAAACGGAGTGGCGCTCACCGTGACCTGCAAGTCCGGCCTCACTCTCGAGACCACCATCAGCAGCGGCGAATGGAAGTCCCAGAGGACCAACTGGTACACACTCAACTACGGCAGTTCAACAAACTGGGCGCTCACCGTCACCCCTTGGGATGAGGGCGTGAGCGGGGCCATCAGCATGAGTGAGGTGGAATACGTATTTGAAGTGTCTGATAATGAACTGACCTATAACAACACCACAGAGGTAGGAACAGCGTCATTTGCAATCAGGAGCTATTATTTCTTGACAAGTCACGGTGATGTGGAATCCGCACGCACCGCGGTGCCCTTTGATGCTGAATACTCCGTTGACGGAAAAGACGTGAATGATCCTTCCAAGGTTTGGACCGCCTTCCCCGAGTCCGGAGAGACACCGACAGTTGCCGGCATCTCGGGACTTAAGGGAACCGGCAACGCAGGCTGCACTACAGACACCGGGATGCCGATAACGGCACCCGCCAAGACCATCAGCACTGCGGATGAGAAATACAAGTGGGCATCCGAATCCATGAAGGGAAGCCCTTCGTCCCCGCTTGACCTCTCGAGGATGCAGATTGGAGGAGAAGGAGCCGGAACGCTGCCTCAGAACAGCGCCAACTGCTATATTGTCAAGCATCCCGGATATTACAGGATACCTTGTGTTTACGGAAACTCTCTGAAGAACGGGTCCGAAGTCAATACCGGCTATCATACCGAAGTGACAGGCGTCAATGTTCTCAGCAGTTTCCTCAACTCACAGGGAAATGCCATACAGAACGCATACGTGCTGAAGGATCTCTCATCCGCGCCCAATGTCGCTCCCGTGAATGTGAAGACGGCGCTGCTCTGGTGCGATGCTCAGGAAAGCGGCGAGAACCTCATAACGGTGGATGAGACGCCGTCCGTCTCCGGTGAAACGGCCTATCTGTGCTTCCATACAGCCGCACCCGCCAACCTCGTTCAGGGAAATGCAGTCGTTGTCCTTTACAGTGACGCTGACAGTGACGGAATATACGATGACGGGGAGGGCCTATGGAGCTGGCATATCTGGGTTACGGACGCAGATCTCAACGCTCAGAATGTCGGCGAAGTCGGCACCGAGGGTGACCGCTATTACTTCATGAGCAGGACACTCGGTTACTGCGATGGTCAGGTCACGTCGAAATACACCGCTGCATACAGGAAAATCCAGATACGGCTCAGACAGTGCTCCGGCGATGCCGAATACGGATATGTGTATGTCAGCCAGCCTGATGTAGTTCAGAGTGCAGAACTTGGCAATGCCGTGTATTACCAGTGGGGCCGCAAGGATCCGTTTGTCGGGGCACAGGGTGCCACGAACGTCGCCAAGCCGATGTACGGCTCGGTAACGGCGTTCTCCACCAGGAACTATGTCACGTTCCCTTACAACAACCCGATGGTGGAACTGATGAACACAATAAAATATCCGGCTTCTTTCGTATATAACGGCCTTGGTGATATATATGAAGGTATGGACAACAACTACTACAATCTCTGGCTGATTGACAACATTACCAATAACATTTATGGCAAAGCCGTTAAAAAAACGGTGTATGATCCATGTCCGTACGGCTATACTGTCCCTAACCTGCAGGCTTATGCATATCTAGGACAGGTTCACAGCATTCCTACCGACACACCCAATGGCGCATATGATTCCTCCATCAAGGCCATGAGAATAAAAGACTACTCCGGCGTATACGACCAGAATCTTATTATTCAGGGCTTGGGGTTGAGAAACATACTGAATGGTTCTGCGGGAACGCTGGCTGAAGTTCCTAATGGAAACTTATATTATTGGAGCAGCATTCCGTCTATATCAGGAACAGGCTATGCCAACTCGATGGCCTTGTACACAAGCAATCCTTCAGGATTATATTTTGTGCCAGGTTGTCCTCGCGGAAGCGGATTCAGTATTCGCCCAATAAGGGATTTGCAGTAAAAATCATGAATAATATTCAGATATGAAACAGATAAGATATATTGCTCTTTCAGCTGTCCTTGCGACACTTGCTCTCACCGGTTGCGAGCATGAGAGCATTACGGTCAACACCTCCGACAGTAGCGACGTTCTCAATTTCAGCCTCGGTTTTGCCGGTAGCGGTGAAATCACACTTACCAAGGGAGCAGTCCTGACATCCAAGGACGGGGCGGTTTCCATTCCGCTTTCATGCGCCGTCACAGACGGCATCGAGGTTGACATCCCAGGAGCAGCCGGGTTCACAAGAGGCACGCAGATCAACAGCGAGGCCGAGTTCCTTGACGAAGGCCTGACAGGTTTCACAGCCGCAGGCTGGAATACGGACGGGAGCGGGTTCGTGCCGTCATCCACGACCGTAAGCTATACTGACGGCTTATGGCAGACGGCTAACACCTACGGGTGGAGAGGCTCCGATGACAAGGTGTTCCTTGCATACGCCAACCTGCCCGCATCCGGTGCGGCAGTGGCAAATTCCGTCAATCCGTCAGTGAAGCAGACCTTCACCTATACCGTCCCGACCGATGCGCGCCAGCAGAACGACATCATGCTTGGCTGGTACGAGGGTGACGGCAATGGCACAGCTACCGCGGCAATCACAATGGTCCATCCTCTGACCGCTGTGGTGTTCAAGAAAGGTGTGATAGATGAGAATGTCACAGCCATCAAGAGCATCAGCATCTCGGGCGTATATACCAGTGGTGAGGCGGATGTGACATACTCCCTTTCCGGCAGTGATGTCGTTCCCGCATACGACTGGGGCAGCAGCCGAACCGGCTCGCAGACCGTGACGCTCAACCCGGCCGAGGGGGCTACGGAACTTGAGGTGGCAGCAGACGGCAAGATAGGGACTTCGTTCATCGTTTTTCCGCAGGAAGTCGCGGCCAATACGCTGGCACTCACGATAACCGTTGTGAAGGATGGTGCGGATGCCGTTCTTTCTGCATTCATTCCCGCCTGTCAGTGGGAGGAAGGCAAGACCAATACGTTCACTATCGGTTATGAAAAGCCCATTGACCCTCTTCTCCCCGGCAAGTTCAGTGTGAGTGCTTCCAAGAAGGTGCAGTTCTCAAGAGGGAATCTGTTCTACAACGGCAGTACATATGAGTTTGAGACCAACCAGTATGATCATGTAGAAAACGGAGCCTTCAATGCTTCTCACGTAGCGCATTTCTATTGGAGCAAGGATGCAGCGGCTGCAAGATCCAATACATACAGCGATCCCAGTTTTACTTATGCCGATGTGTTCTTCACGAATGCCACAGTTGACACACCGAAATCTGATTTTACCGTCAATGGCGAAACAGGCAAATACCGTATTCTTTCAGCTCCGGAATGGCAGTACGTTCTTTTTGGGCGAACAGTCAAGGGGGGCACAGGATTGGGATACACGCATTCTGTAGGAATAACCTATGGCGGTATTGATGGTATGGTCATATATCCGGACAATTATTCCGGTTCTATTCTTTCCGGTACCGTTTCAAAGCTTCCTGGCGGAGTGGTCTTTCTTCCGCTTGCGGGTGAACGGAATGGAAACCAAGGTATCTTCAATGTGAATAACGGTCATGGTTTTTATTGGTCATCTTCCGTTGATACCGCAGCTCTGCTGCCAAGTGCGTATTTTTATCAGTTTTATGCAGGTCTTTCCGATCCTTACAGTAGCCGCACTGTCATGACAGGCAATGCAGTACGTCTGGTTGCCGATTAATCCGCTTCCCGGTAAGGTCAACAAACCATAATTATTCAAATTTGAATAAAAAATACATTAATCTAATGGACAATTCCCGCGAATTCAAGATTGAATAATGAACATCCTGCTCAACATAACAATGCCGTTTGGAGGCTATTCGAACAGATAAAAGAACAGTAACGTATATGAATTTAATGCTATATGTGACTTCGCCTTTCGGTGGGTACGTTTCCAGACTTGTCGTCAATAATATGTCCTAGGTCATACCGACAATAGAGGCGTTCATCGACAGAAACAATTATTTCGGCCGCGTACAGTTCAAGTACGAGAGAGCTTATCCGTGAATATTTTGGCTGGATTATAACTAAGGAGTGCGACTGTATATTTGAAATCAGGGATTCTCCGTGCGACCCTCTCCGTTGAAGAGAACTGGTCTGACAATTGCAGATTTCAGGGCCAAATCTCGTGTTTTTTTGCACATTTGGCCCTGAAGTCTGCAATTATTGATATATTTACAAAAAAAAACAGAGATGGAGCTATCGGATACTCTTGTAGGAAGAAGACAACAGATTGAGACATTGGATTCTATAATGGATTCCCGTGAAGCAGAGTTCGTTGTGGTTTATGGCCGCCGTCGAGTTGGTAAAACTTTCCTGGTCAATGCCTATTTCAATGACGAATATGCATTCAAACTTACGGGATTGGCGCAAAAAGGGAAGTCGGATCAACTTGCAAATTTCAAAATTTCCTTGAACAGGTACGGTGAGGATAAGTATTCCAAGCCCCGCTCATGGTTTGAGGCCTTTGAACAATTGCGCACTTTGCTTGAAAAGAAAATATCTTCTACGGGAAAAAGAGTCATTTTCATTGATGAACTGCCATGGATGGATTCCCGTGGAAGCAAGTTGATTACAGCGGTTGAACATTTTTGGAATGACTGGGCGTGTACCCAGTCTGACATAGTTCTGATAGTCTGCGGATCTGCCACTTCATGGATTACCAAAAATATACTTAAAAACCGGGGAGGTCTGCATAACCGTGTTACGCAGAAAATATACCTGAATCCTTTCAATCTGGCGGAATGTAGGGAATATCTGGGAAGCCGTGGAATCATTATGGATGACAAAACCATAACTGAATGCTACATGATAATGGGCGGAATTCCATACTATTTGAAGCAAATCAAGAAAGGTAAGAGCCTTGCCCAGAATGTCGATGAAATGTTTTTTCTCGACAAGGGATCCCTTGATGGAGAATTTGATGCGTTGTATTCATCTCTGTTCACGCAATCCGAAGGGTATATAAAAGTTGTTGAAGCGCTCAGCAGCAAGAATAAAGGACTTACAAGGGGAGAACTTCTTGATGCAGTCAAGACAAACAGCAACGGACATTTCTCAACCATAATGAAGAATCTCGTTGATTGTGAATTCGTACGCTGTTATAAAGGATACGGTAAAACGTCAAAAATGAGTTTGTACCTGTAAATAGTAACGTAAAATTCCACCAGGAAAATAATTGAAAAAGGGACCATCGAGAGAAGGTTTTTAGATTTACGGTGAGTAAATCTTTAAACAATGATCTCTATGGACATTAGACAA
>JAZLLE010000079.1:0-2773 GCA_045597985.1 Bacteroidaceae bacterium
CTGTTATTTATAATGATTGGTTTCATAAAATAACAGTATTATTATCAAAACAATATTATCAAAAGTAAGATTGAATATTAAGAAATTAGATGCGTTACAATGGCAATGCTTTGGATAATCATTTACTTTTGATAAGACAGCCTTGGCATCCCCGCCTACAACTGGTGGTCAGAGGCTTGTCACGGTATCTGTATGACCGGTGCCACTGTATTCCCGCAGGCCATAGCACTGGCGGCCACATTCGATGACGCACAGCAGTTCGAGGTATATACCGCTGTATCAGACGAGGCACGCGCCCACTGGAACACAAGCGACCACAATCAGTTCGGCAAGACCAAGGCTACCGGAGGCGCCTGGCATCAGGGACTCTCATTCTGGTGCCCCAACATCAACATTTTCCGAGACCCGCGCTGGGGCCGTGGTCAGGAGACCAGCGGTGAGGACCCATATCTGACAGGACGCATGGGAACAGCCCTTGTAAAGGGTATGCAGGGTAACGACAAGAAGTACTACAAGACCCATGCCTGCGCAAAGCACTATGCCGTACACAGCGGCAAGGAGTCAGAGCGTCACCGCTTTGATGTAAGCGTATCCATGCGCGACCTCTGGGAGACTTATCTGCCTGCATTCAAGACTCTGGTACAGGAGGGCAATGTGCAGGAGGTAATGTGCGCATACAACCGCTATGAGGGTGAGCCTTGCTGCGGCAGCGACCGTCTGCTCACCGACATTCTGCGCAACAAATGGGGTTTCAAGGCTCTGGTAGTGTCAGACTGTGGCGCCATCAACAACTTCTACACCCGTGGCCAGCACGAGACTCATCCAGATGCAGCTCACGCCAGTGCCGATGCTGTTCTCTCAGGAACCGACATAGAGTGCGGCACAAGCTACAACTCCCTTATCAAGGCAATGGAGGATGGTCTCATCAACGAGGCTGACATTGATGTATCACTGCGCAGAGTTCTCCGCAGCCGCATTGAGCTGGGTATGTTTGACCCCAAGGAGATGGATCCGTGGAAGGACCTCGGCGCTGACGATATCAGCAGTCCTGCCCATACTGAGCTTGCACACAAGGCTGCCGACGAGGCTATGGTACTGCTCAAGAACAGCAACAACATCCTTCCTCTGTCCAAAGACACCAAGAAGATTGCCATCGTAGGCCCGAATGCCGACAACGTATCAATGCTGTACGGCAACTACAACGGTACACCGGCCGAGCAGAACCGCATCTCCATCCTGAAGGCCATTCAGGACAAGATGCCGAATGCCGAGATTATCTATGACCGTGGCTGCGAGCTTGCCGACCCATTCCTTACAGTAAGCCATCTGCCTGAGATCAACAACGGCCAGGGCCTCTATGCTGAGTTTTTCAACAACGTAAGCCGTCAGGGCGAGCCTGTCGCAAAGGGATATTATAAAGAGGTGAATATGCGTACTATGGGTGACTACCGCTTTGCCGAGAACGTTGAGTTCAATAACTTCTCACTGCGTATGACCGGTAAGTATGTTGCCGACTTCACAGGAATGATGTCTTACTCAGTACGTGGAAACGACATCTACACACTGACCATCAACGGCAAGGTTATTGATGAGCAGAAAGAGCCTGCAGCAAACAACCGCCGTGGCTTCGGCTTTGGCCAGCAGCCTCAGAAGCAGTTCAAGGTGGTGAAGGGACAGACCTACAACATCACGCTTGACTTTGCAAAGGGCGAGACCGGCTCCGCATACCTATCATTCGAGATGACTGACCGCAAGGAGCCAGACTTCAACGCAATTGCAGAGAAGGTTAAGGATGCCGATGTAATCATTATGGTAAGCGGTATCTCCGCACGTCTTGAGGGCGAGGAGATGAGAGTCAACTACGATGGCTTCGCAGGTGGTGACCGTACAAAGATTGAGCTTCCGGCCGTTCAGATTGGCCTGCTCCAGGCTATGCACAACACAGGCAAGCCGGTTGTTCTGGTTAACTGCTCAGGAAGCGCCATTGGTTTTGGCGAGGTTGAGAATCAGTACGATGCCCTGCTTCAGGCTTGGTACGGCGGTCAGGCCGGCGGTCTGGCAGTAGCAGATGTTCTGTTTGGCGACTATAACCCTGCAGGCCGTCTGCCGGTTACTTTCTACAAGTCAACAGACCAGTTGCCCGACATTGAGGACTACAATATGGCCGATGGCTTCACCTACCGTTACTTCAAGGGCGAGCCTCTGTACGCTTTCGGCTACGGCCTCAGCTACACAACCTTCGGTTATGGCGACGCTACCATCTCAAAGAGCAGCATGAAGAAGAACGGCTCTGTTGACATCACTATTCCTGTAACCAACACCGGCAAGCGCGATGGCGACGAGGTTGTTCAGGTCTATGTAAAGAGTCTTGACATTGCCGAGGCTCCTATCAAGTCGCTCAAGGGCTTCCAGCGCGTAAACATCGCCGCAGGCGCCACCCAGAACGTGACCATCACCCTCACCTCTAAGGCATTTGAGTACTACGACGAGACCATCGACGAGCTCTCACCAATGTCTGGCAAGTACCAGATTCTGTACGGCTCATCATCCCGCGACGAGGACCTCAAGTCCATCGACTTCGAAGTTCTTTGAATCAGCTGAATCAGCAGGGACAGGTACCGTTGATTCATAAAATCGAGTAGGAGGAAAACAAAAGTGGTTTCCTCCTACTTTTGTTTTCCGACCTCTCACACCACCGTACGTGCCGTTCGGCATACGGCGGTTCTTCATTGATTAGTGCAATTTGGCGTAGTAGTCCATAAGGCACGGGTAG
>JAZLLE010000080.1:0-4513 GCA_045597985.1 Bacteroidaceae bacterium
CCTGAAAATGTGGTTGAAGAGCTTAGGGAAATAGTGAAATATTATCCGAAGCCGTTTTAACAAGTAGTGTTGTTAAAACACAGATAATCAGTATGCTTTTGTGGACGACTTTGGATAATCTTTTACTTTTGATAAGTAATCTTATCACAAGTTTTGATAAACTCTCGATAGAGATGGATCCGTTCATCATAAGGCCAATTTTCTCCTCTGGGGTGAGCAGTGAGACAAGATTGTCAACACGCTTCTCGATAGAGAGCTTCGGGTTCTGGAACGGATACTCGTACTCCGAGTTGTTACCGCACGCTGTCAATGCCAGCAGGGCGGTCATTCCGATTAAACAATTGATTCTCCTCATAACATTTTGATTAGGTGTATTAAGTAAGTCTTATGCTCTGTTATTTGGTCTGAATGGTCATACGCAGCTCGCGGCGGGGGCGTACGGCATCGTTTGTTATAAGGTTGACCGACGCGGCGGTCTTTGTGCCGGACACGCCACGGACGGTGGTGGCGGCAGTCATCGCCACGCTCTGGCCTGGCTTAATGACAGTCTTTGCGTTGAGGTCTGATGTCACGCCCTCGGAATACTCCACGGCTCGGATTATCAGGTCTGCCTCGCCATCGTTCCTGATGGTGAACTTCTGCTTGAGTATCTTGCCGGCCTTCTGCTCACCGAAGTCAAAGTACGATGGCTCTACGGCCAGCTTGGGCTGGCGGCCTGTCACTTTAGTGAAATCGTCAGTCAGGATGGCCGATACAACGAATGGCACATCACCGCGGACTCCGTCGGTCCACAGCCATACAGAGTCTATCCTGGTGCCATAGACAGGGGTGGATGGAAGAGTGTATGTGAAGACTATGCTCTCGGCCTTGCCGGGGGCCAGCGAGGAGGGGCATTCAATGCTCAGCAGGCTGTTTTTGGTAGAAGCCTTTGCCTCAAGCCTGACGGTCTGCCCGCTGTCGTTCACAATGACAGCGCTCTTCTGCATTGTGTGTCCCTGGCCGATGTAGCCGAATGCCAGATTGTTGAATGCGGTGCGGATTGTACCGGCAATCACGTGCGGGTACATCTGCTTGATACCCACAGGAGCCGGATTCACGGTTGCCATAAGCTCTATGCGCATACAGTCCTTGCGGCCCTTGACGTAAACCTCTATGTCGCGATATACACGGCCGTCGGTACGTGCCGGGTTGAAGTTGACTATGAACTCGCACATCTGCCTTGGCGGAATAAGGTCGGTGGGGTAGGATGTGGTGGTACATCCGCAACTGGTGGTGACAAAGTCTATTGTGACTGGCTCTGTGGATGTGTTGGTGAACATAAATGTGTGCGATACAATTCCGTCGGCCTCCTCAATCTGGCCGAAGTCGTACTCCTGCGCATCGAACTGGAGCGGCCACTTGTCATCGCCTGCGGCATTGGCTGCGAACGGTATGAAAAGCGTGACGGCTGCTGCAATCACAGCCTTCATTAAATGTTGTCTCATATTTGGTTGTTTCTTGTATATGATTTGTCAAAGATATGGATTCTCTGCTCTCTCTGTGCCGATTGTGGTTGACGGGCCGTGACCGGACAGAACAACCGTATCGTCTGGCAGTGTCATAAGCTTTTTCCAGATACCGTCTATGAGGGCACTGTGGTCACCGTCGCCAAAGTCGCTCCGGCCTACACCGCCGCGGAACAGCACATCGCCGGTAAAGAGCGTCTTTGCCTGCTTGCACAGGAATACAAGGCTGCCGGGGGAGTGCCCGGGTATATGAAAGACATCGAGCATTGTGTTGCCGAACCTGACCACATCGCCCTCGTTAAGAAAATGGTCGGGCCTGATTGGAGCTACCGTTGTCTCGGATCTCATTCCAAACGCTGCCAGCCTCTTTGGCAGTGAGATTATCCAGTCCTGGTCAGCCTCATTGCCCTGGGCGAATATGCCGAACTCTTTCTCTATTACGGGATTGCCGAAAACATGGTCAAAATGCAGGTGCGTGTTGAGCAGATGCCTCAGCGTGAGCCCGTTCTGGCGTATGAAGCTGCAGAGTGTGTCACCCTCTCCGGGGTAGTAGCAGCCGGGGTCTATGACCACGGCCTCCTTGGTCTCGTCCCACACAACGTATGTGTTGACGGGCAGCATATTGAATTGAAATGTCTTTATCTGTATCATTTATATCTGAACGTACACAACTTTCTTGTCTATGAAGTAATCCTCGCTGAACCAGTTGCTGATGGGCATTACCTCTGATGAGTTGCGGTACCGGGCCAACTCGGCGGTCAGGTCGCCCCCCTTCAGGCAGACAACACCGTTGGGGTAGGCGTTATGCTGATTCTTGCGGTCTATCAGGCGGTTGGCCTGCGCGCAAAGGTCGGGCAGGGGCATCACGCCACGGCTCACTATGAAGTCGAATTTGCCAGTCTCCTCTTCGGCTCGCTCGTGTCTGCACTCCACATTGCGCAAACCAATGCTTTCGGCTACAGCCTGTGCCACCCGCACTTTCTTGCCTATGCTGTCAATCAGCGTGAACTGGCAGTCAGGGTAGAGTATGGCCAGCGGAATGCCGGGGAAGCCTCCGCCAGTGCCAATGTCGGCCACCCGCGTGCCGTCGGCGAACTGCACCATACGGGCTATTGCCAGCGAGTGCAGCACGTGATGCAGGTACAGGTTTCCTATATCCTTGCGCGATATCACATTAATCTTGGCGTTCCAGTCCTCGTACAGCGGCTGCAGAGCGTCAAGCTGCTCCAACTGCTCAGAGGTAAGGTCCCGGAAATATTTTATTATAGTTCTCATTATCTACAGGCAATCCTTACTGAATTGTGAAAATTTCCTTTGTTGACACGAAACTTCCGTTGCTGTATGTAGTTACTACGATATTCACTCCCTCAACAGGCTCCTTGGATTTATTCCCGTCTATGTCATAATATGATACAGAACTGACCTCTGGACTGGCCGGAACTATTGTGGGATTCTCCCCTATGCCGGTGACGCGAAAACCGGATACTTCACTTGGAATCACAATATCACCGGAATAACCACTAAACCCTTTTTTAACGACCTCAACAGTATTATCTCCATTAACTGAATAACAAATACCGTCAATTTCGAAGTCTTGAGCATAACTCAAGACGGATACAAACAACAGTATTAAAGACACTGCAAGTGTCAAAAAACGTCTTTTCATCATTTCAGTTTATTTTGTTTACTATTTATTGGTGCCAGGCAAATATCAAGACCGCACAATCACGCAAAATTACGATAATCTTTAATATAAACCATAATGTCAATAGCCATTCCTGCCTCGCCAGGTTGTATATATTCATCCCGACGGCTCTTGCCAGCAGGTTAATGCTATGCGAAGATATAAAAAGATAACGAATAGGCATTAATTACCAGCATAAGCAAAATCAAAATAATTGTCATATCTTGGCTCACCTGCAAAGTTCCGTGTCTGTCGTAGTATATAATCTGGATAAAGTTGGATATCTAAGCAAAGTGATATATCTTTGTATTGAATTTTGAGTTCTGAAATAAAAACACCAACTGCAAAGAAGAAGCAGACAGCCTTCCGCTTGGATGATGACCTGCTTGAAAAGCTTAAGGAATAAGCTGAGCGCGAAGACTGAAGTCTCAATAATTATGTGGAGAGGGTTCTTTTGTCCGTTGCATATGACAAGCCGAACGAGATTACCATTGCTGCAATGAAAGAGGCAATGGCAGGCAAAGGCGAGGATGTAGATCTTTCCAAATGGAATGAGTTCATTGCCACGTTGTAATCAAACTGACAACAGTAATATCAACCAATAAAGTAAATAACGAATGAAAAAGATTCTTTCAATCATTTCCCTTGCGTTCCTGACAATCGGGCTTTTGGGCTCTTGTAAAAAGGAAGAACCTAAAATTTCCGTTTCGGGCGTAACGCTTGACAAGCCATCTCTGGAAATCACTGTCGGCGCCCCTGACGTAAAACTCACAGCCACCGTCGCTCCTGACAACGCTACCGACAAGACCCTCAGCTGGAGCAGCGACAATACTGATGTCGCTACCGTTGACAATGAAGGCAACGTACACTCCGTAGCGGAAGGCTCAGCCACAATCACCGTCACCACAACGGATGGTGGCAAGACAGCCACCTGCGCCGTCACTGTCGTTATGCCTGTCAACACGGTAACCAAGATTGCCGATTATCTTTATGAATATACGGCCGAAGGCTACAGCACAGAGGCGCCCTCAGAATTTCTGTTTGACGATGGTCCTGTTCCGATATTCGGTTGCAGTGCTGTCAGAAACGGCAATTTCTACGGACGTAATCTGGACTTCAACATCAACGAAATCTGTGAATTTATAATAAGGACCAAGGTCACCGAAACGCGTCCTCACGCCTCCATCGGTGTGGCGAACACCTGCTTCCTGAACATCACCAATGATATGGTGAAGGCCGGACTCAGCGACAAACTGCTCAAGTACATTCCGTGGATGATGATGGATGGCATCAATGATGCCGGACTGGTCTGCAATATCAACGT
>JAZLLE010000081.1:0-10002 GCA_045597985.1 Bacteroidaceae bacterium
CTTATCGTACTGTTGTTGCTTGTATCATCGTCTCAAAGATCGTCTCTCTCGTATGGAAACCGTTCGTTCCCGAAAGCGGGTGCAAAATTACACCCTTATTTTTTACCCACCAAACTTATCGGACATTATTTTTAGGGAAAAATGCAATTATTTTTTAAGTCATTGACTGTCAGAGCATATTACAACGCGCTATTTTGGCCTTGTAAAGAGCGGCGAAAGCGGGAGACAAGTATCACCCGGATACCCGTCTCCCGCTCTACTTACAAGTAAGGTCTTAGTGTATCAATCGTTAACCTCCGGTGTTACAAGCTTATAGCCCTTGCCGTGTATGTTGATGATCTCAACGCTGGGATCAGCTTTAAGATGTTTACGAAGTTTTGTGATGTAAACATCCATACTACGAGCATTGAAATAATTATCATCAACCCATATTGTCTTGAGGGCATAATCGCGCTGAAGGATATCGTTCTTGTGTGAGCAAAGCAGCGCCAGCAGCTCAGACTCCTTGGTAGTAAGTTTTGTGCATTCATTATCAAAGCACAGCAATTGCTTCTTAGTATCAAACGAGAAGTTACCTATAGTATATACCGACATCTCGCGGGTCTTCTTGCCGTGTACACGACGCAGAATCGCCTCAATGCGGAATGTAAGCTCCTCCATACTGAACGGCTTGGTGATATAGTCGTCAGCACCAATCTTGAAGCCCTCAAGTATATCCTCCTTAAGATTTTTAGCCGTCAGGAACACAATCGGCGCCTCCGAATTGGTAGCGCGTATCTCCTGAGCCAGCGTCAGACCATCTTTCTTAGGCATCATAACGTCAAGAACGCAGATGTCATACTTATTTGCGATGAAAGCCTCGTAACCAGCCTCACCGTCAGGGCATAGCTCTGCATTGTAGCCCTTTGCCTGGAGATACTCTCTCAGCAGCATTCCCAGATTCTCATCGTCCTCGCAAAGCAGAATGTTCAGTTTCTCTTCCATAGTTGTATTTGTTTATTAAGTAAATTATTCGTCACTAAGTGGCAGTGCTATTATAAACTTTGTACCAACGCCCATCTCGCTCTCGGCACGTATGGTACCCTTATGATCCTGAATAACCTTTCTCACATACGCAAGGCCCAGTCCAAAACCCTTGACATCGTGCAGGTTTCCAGTATGTACCCTGTAGAATTTCTCGAATATTTTCTTCAGGTTCTCCTTGCTAATACCTATGCCATTGTCCGAAATCGACACGAAAAGCTTGCCCATCTCATTCCAGGTAACCACCTCAAGATGAAGACTGGCATCCTGTTTTCGATACTTAACCGCATTGTCAAGGAGATTGAAGATTACATTTGTGAAATGCATCTCGTCTGCCATCACAAATGGATTGACAGCATCCAGACGGGCATCTACCGTGCCACCGCAGCTCTCAACCTTGAGCGCAAACGTCTTCACCACACCGGCTATCAACTCGTTCGCATCAGTCTCCTTCAGTTTCATATTGTTGGCATTACGCTCAAACATAGACATCTGAAGCACCTTCTCAACCTGGAAGCGCAAACGTTTCGTCTCATCACTTATGACTCCGGAAATATGTTGAAACATCTGAGGCGACTTTGTGACAGCAGGGTCATTCAACATCTGAGCCGCAAGAGATATCGTAGAGATTGGAGTCTTGAACTCGTGAGTCATGTTATTGATAAAGTCGTTCTTAACTTCCGACACTTTCTTCTGCCTGAATATAATAAATAAGGTGAGAATGAAAGATATAAGCAGAAAAATCGTAAAAATAATGGACGGAATGATGAAACGCACGGAGCTATAGATGTAATTCTGCAATGTGGGGAAATAGACCCTCAGAACGCCCATCTTATTTGGAGGATCATTTCTGAACAGAACCTGAGAGTATGAGTCTTTCTGGTTTTTAGGGTTGAAGTCCGCACATTCGCACCCTCCTACTATTCTGCCGCTGTTGGTAGTCACCACATAATGGAATGGTATGGATATGCCGTTATTCTGTAATTGTGCGGTAAGCTCATTCGCCAGCAGCGAGAAATCAATCCGTTCTCTAAGAGGTTTGTCGCTCGCCGTATTCAGCATTCCATATATCACTTCGTCCATCAATGCACGCTGGCTGATGTAGCGTTTAATCAAATCCTCCTGAATAGACATACTATGCTCAGATATGGTAGGATTACCACCTGGCCTTGGAATCTGCAATACCGGGATTGACGTCTGAGGCGGCACCGGAGGCATTTGCTGCTGAACCGATAATGTAGATCCGTCAGGAAACGTGAATGTCTGCTGGAACACATTCTGACGGGCAGCCTGCTCGGCCTTGGCTACAGCCTCCATATCCTCGGCCAGATACTTGCGGGTCTCTTCCATTTCCAACGTATGGGCAACCTGATACAGCCCTCTTTTCGCGGACTCCTCAAATTGCTGCTTGCGCATGGAAACCATATCACGCATATAGCCCACCTGGAGATAAAGGAGTATAAGGAACGACAATCCCATCACCCCGCCAATAATCCATATCGTAGTCTTCTTCATATCACGCGAACTTTATTCTGGAATCAAACAACCGCACAAATATAGTCATCTTAGAACATTCTTCAAATAAATTGTAAAAATATTATCTTAAAAAAGCAAAAAAGTGGCACCGGTTTAACAACCGATGCCACCCATACTTATCAAAACAGTAACTATTACTCTTCCTCCTTCTGTTTTGCCTCGAACTCTTTGATAAGTTCGTTCTGAACATCGGTTGGAACAAGCTCGTAGTTTGCGAAACTCATTACGAATGATCCGCTGCCACCAGTGATTGAGCTGAGTGATGTTGAGTAGGTTGACATCTCCTTCAATGGAACCTTAGCCTTGAGAACCTGATAGTTGCCCTCACTCTCCATACCCATAATCATACCACGACGGCCCTGAAGATCACTCATCACATCACCCATATAATCAGACGGAACAAGAACCTCAACGTCGTAGATAGGCTCCAGAATCTTTGGGCCAGCCTCCTTGAACGCCATGCTGAATGCATTACGTCCAGCCAGGAGGAAGGAGATTTCATTGGAGTCAACCGGGTGCATCTTACCATCATATACTATTACGCGTACGTCGCGTGCGTATGAGCCGGTCAGAGGTCCCTGCTCCATACGCTGCATAATACCCTTCAGGATTGCAGGCATAAAGCGTGCATCGATGGAACCGCCTACGATACTGTTCACGAAGACCAGCTTGCCGCCCCACTCCAGCGGATACTCATCTGTACCCTTCACACTCATCTTGAACTCCTGGTTTCCAAACTTGAAGACCTCTGGCAGAGGCTTACCCTCCTCATAAGGCTCAACAATCAGGTGAACCTCACCGAACTGACCGGCGCCACCAGACTGCTTCTTGTGACGATAGTCCGCACGGGCAGCCTTGGTGATAGTCTCGCGATAAGGAATCTTAGGCTCATCGAAGTTGATCATCAGTTTGTCGTTATTCTCAATGCACCATTTGAATGTACGCAGGTGGAACTCGCCCTGACCGCGCAGAATAACCTGACGAAGCTCCTTTGACTGCTCAACAACCAGTGTAGGATCCTCCTCGCGCATACGTGCTACGATTGACATCATCTTCTCCATATCAGCCTCATTGGCCGGCTTAATGGCGCGTGAGTACTTGTAATTCGGGAACTTGATGAAGTTGAAACTGTTGTCTGCGCCCTTAGCATTAAGGGTATTACCAGTCTTGACATCCTTCAGTTTCACCGTGCAGCCCATATCGCCGGCGCAAAGCTCGGTAACCTGTGTGCGGATTGAGCCATTACTTGTGAAAATCTGAGCTATTCTCTCCTTCGAGCCACGGTCTGCGTTTGTGTAGTCCTCACCCTCGTGGATGGTTCCGCACATAACCTTGAAATATGACACAGCGCCAATATGCGGTTCCATTGATGTCTTGTAGAAGAAGAGCGATGTAGCGCCATCGGAAACAACCTTAACCTCCTCATTCTTGGCATTGCAGGCCGGTTTCACATCCAATGGGCTCGGTGCCATCTGGCAAGCGAACTCAGTAAGGCGGCTAACGCCTACGTTCTGGGCGGCAGACAAGCAGAGAACCGGGAAGAAACTTGCTGATGAGATACCCTTGCGCAGACCTGCGATAATCTCATCCTGCGAGAGCTCACCCTCCTCAAAGAACTTATCCATCAAAGCCTCGTCATTCTCGGCGGCAGCCTCAATCAGAGCATCGTGCAGTTCCTGAGCCTTTCCTGCCAAAGCAGCCGGAATCTCATCAATCTGAGCAACACCGTTATCGCCGGAATAAGTGTATCTTTTCATCTCAAGAACATCAATGACGCTCTTGAAGCCAGGGCCTGCCACCTCCGGGAACTGAACCGGATACACACCGCCACCAAACTGGTTACGGATAGCCTCTACTATATTGTCATACTCGCATTTCTCATTATCAACATAGTTCACCGCGAAGAACATCGGCTTGCCCAGCTTGCGTATGGCACGGTGGTTGTTGATAGTGCCAACCTCCATACTGTACTGTCCGTTCATCAGGATGACGGCGGAGTCGCACATATTCAAAGCCGTTACGGTCGCGCCTGAGAAATCGTCTGATCCCGGGCAGTCGAAGAAGTTCAGTTTTGTATCACCGCACTCCACCGAGCATACTGCTGAATACACAGAGTAGCCATACTCCTGCTCTACAGTAGCGGTATCGCTTACAGTATTCTTTGCACCTACTGTACCGCGACGTCTGATAACACCAGCGTTCAGCAAAATACTCTCTGTCAGGGTTGTCTTACCAGAACCGGAACCACCAACGATGGCAACGTTCCTGACATCTCCAGATTTATAATTCTTCATTGTCAATTAATTAATATTGTTGTTACTTATTTTTGTTTCTGAAATTTTGGCTCGCAAATTTAGCAAATAATAACAAATCTCCAAATCAAATAAATTAATAATTAATAACAACGATTGCAGATTTGCGAATAGCAGTTAATTTTGCAACCGTATGGCAGGCATATACATACATATTCCTTTCTGCGCCAGCAGGTGCGCGTATTGCGCATTCCACTCCACGACCCGGGCCGGGGCACGCCACGCATACGTCAATGCCCTATGCTCGGAGATGGAAATGTACCGCAACTTTCCGGACAAGGAACGTATAAAGACCCTGTATTTCGGGGGAGGCACGCCCTCCAGGCTCAGCATCACACAAATACAGACCATAACAGATAAAGCCGCAAAGGTATTTGACCTGTCAGGCCTTGAAGAGTGCACGCTGGAGTGCAACCCTGACGACATCACCAAAGAGTTTCTGTCTGGTCTGAACGGAACTCCGGTGAGCAGAATAAGTATGGGAATTCAAAGTCTGAGCGACTCAGTACTGTCACTAATCAGACGCCGTCACACTGCAAGTCAGGCTCTGTCATCAATCAGGCTGTGTCAGGAAGCCGGATTCAGCAACATAAGCATTGATCTCATATATGGACTGCCCGGCCAGAGCGCGGAGGAGTTTCGCCGCGACATTCTGAGAGTCATTGACTGCGGAGTGACGCACATATCGGCCTATTGTCTCACATACGAGGAAGGAACGCCTATGCACAGAATGCTGATGCAGGGAGATATATCCGCAACAACCGACGAGGAATGCGCGCTGATGTATAACATACTCTGCAGCACAATGCGTGAGAAAGGATTCCAGCACTATGAGATATCAAACTTCTGCCTGCCCGGATACCACTCACGCCACAACAGCAGCTATTGGGACGGCACGCCATACCTGGGGCTTGGCTCCGGAGCGCACTCATTCAACGGATCCGTGCGCCGTTGGAACGTGGCAGACATAGACAGATATATGCGTGGCATCGCGTCCGGACAACCGGAATGCGGGCAGGAGGCCCTCACAGAGACAGACCGCTACAACGAGTTTCTGATGCTGTCACTACGCACCACCGCAGGCATCTCGCTAAATCTGATGAGAGAGCGGTTCGGACAGAATGCCGTAAATGAATTCCTGCGCAATGCCGGAAAGTGGATACAAAAAGGAGACCTGATTCACGAAGCAGGCAGAGTGCGCTTCAGTGAGTCAGGTCTGTTTACCAGCGACGGAACAGTAAGCTCGCTGTTCCTGGAATAATCCCTGTCAGATCATCTGCCTTATCACATTCATCACAGAGAGCCCTATCTCATCTGCCGCCTCCATCGAGGACGCCTCGGAATAGACTCTGATTATAGGCTCCGTGTTGCTCTTTCTAAGATGTACCCACTTGTCCGGGAAATCTATCTTGACACCATCTACGTCATTAATCTCCTCATTCGCATAGATGTCTTTTACCTTGTTGAGAATGGCATCAACGTCGGTACCAGGCCTGAGGTCAATGCGGTTCTTGGCTATGTAATATAGCGGATACTTTCTCTTCAGCTCGCTCACGCTCTTGCCCTGATGTGCCAGATGGCTCAGGAAGAGCGCGATGCCCACCAGCGCGTCGCGTCCGTAATGAAGCTCAGGGTAAATGACACCGCCATTGCCCTCGCCGCCTATGACGGCACCGGTCTCCTTCATTTTGGTCACAACGTTCACCTCGCCTACCGCAGCGGCATTATACTCAGCCCCATACTGACGTGTCACATCGCGCAAAGCCCTTGTTGAGCTGAGATTCGAGACCGTATTGCCAGGAGTTTTTGAGAGCACGTAATCAGCCACTGTCACAAGAGTATATTCCTCGCCATACATAGCGCCATTCTCATCGATAAACGCCAGACGGTCCACATCGGGGTCAACCACGAAAGCCACATCATAGCCGCCCTGGCGCATCAGTCCCATAATGTCGCCCAGATTCTTCTCAAGCGGCTCCGGATTGTGCTGGAAATCGCCGGTAGGCTCACAATAGAGCTTTTTTACGTTCCTCACCCCAAGACGCTCCAGAAGCTCCGGCAGGATGATGCCGCCAACAGAGTTCACGCAATCAATCGCGACACTCAGGCCAGCCTTGCATATTGCCTCAACATCTACGAGACTCATTGCCAGAACCGCGTCAATGTGACGACGGCTCATATCGTGATTCTCAGTGTAGCTGCCCAGGTTGTCAACATCGGCATAGTTGAAATCCTCGGCCTCGGCTATTGCCAGCACCTCATTGCCATCGGCAGCGCTCAGGAACTCGCCATTGCGGTTCAAAAGCTTAAGGGCGTTCCAGTGACGCGGATTGTGGCTGGCGGTAAGTATCAGACCGCCATCGGCCTTGAGCCACGTGACAGCAAGCTCCGTTGTAGGTGTCGATGCCAGACCTATGTCAATCACATCAATGCCCATTCCCATAAGCGTGCCGCATACAACGTTGCGTACCATCTGTCCGGAAATGCGTGCGTCACGCCCTACTACAACGGTACGTGCGGCAGGATTCTCTCTCTTCAGCCATGTAGAATAGGCTGATACAAACCTCACAATATCCAATGGTGTCAGGCCATTGCCGGCCGGACCACCAATCTCTCCGCGTATTCCGGAGATAGATTTAATCATTGCCATTTTTGCGACATTAAAGTAATTTCATAATAACAGGCGAACACAGACTGCATTGCAGAGGAATTGCCTTTGTCATGCGGTACAATCAGTCTCACCTTGGCCGATGGGGAGCCATTATAGAAACCCGGCCTGACGTATGGCATCGGCACCAGCCATCCGGCAGGCACTGAGTTACCATATGCGCGGCTCATTACTCCCTGTGTGAAAGTAGCGGAATATGTATCGCTTACCCTGCTGCAGGACATCACGTCCGGATCAGTACCAAAAAGATTGGTGGTCAAAGTGTCGGCGTTGGCTATGTCATACTCCACAAAACGGCAGTTATACAGTTTCTTCTCACCGGCAAGAAGAGGCTTACCCGTGCCACGACGCACTATCTGCATATAGACGCCGCTCTCCGGAAACAACACAAACTCGTTCTTTCTGAAATCCGGACCAGACTCAGGATTATTTGTCACAGTATCCTTGAGAAACTCGTCAAGCGTAATGACAGTTATATCGTTGGCTTTGATAAAATTCTCAATATTCTCACGTTCCCTGGCCTTCTGCTCTGCGTATGTCACAGTATCCCTACAAGCGGAAAAGACAGCAACGGCCATCAAAGCCGCCAGGAAAGGGCCCAGATTATTTTTCATAAACCAATATATTAATTATCAAACAATTTCATTATACAACCCTCTTTTGATGAGCGCCACTCATCCACTGCTTTGTAGAAAGCCTCAACACACTCATCCATAGAACCCTCAAACTCGCCCCCAGAGGCATTGGCATGACCGCCTCCGTGGAAAAATTCCGATGCGAATCTGTTGCAAGGCACATCACCCACAGACCTGAGCGAGAGCTTGATCACTCCACGCGCCTTATCCTCACGCAGGAACGCAGAGAACAACACCCCGGACATCTGCAGAGGCAGGTTTACAAATCCCTCGGTATCGCCCTTGCTGCTATGAAAGCGTTCAAGCTCATCTGCAGCAAGAGTAATCAGAGATATGCGGGTGCCTTTGAGCAGAAGCATCTTCTCGGCCAGAACATAGCCTGTCATTCTAAGACGGTTCTCCGTGTAGTTATGATAAATCCTCCTGTAAAGCGCGTCCTTGTCCACCCCCTTGTCAATCAGCTGACTCAGCGCAAAAAAGAACTGCGAGTCATTGCTGTTGTATGTAAAACCGCCAGTATCGGTCATCATCCCCGCACAGATACACTCAGCCATCAGGGAATTGATGTTGCCCCACTCTCCCAGCGCACATAGGAAATGAAACACAATCTCCGATGTTGAGGAAGCTCTGGGACGTGAGAGTACCACATCACAGAACGGACCTGGATAGGGATGATGGTCAAGCATTATTTTTTTTGCCTTTGAATAAAGCAGATGGCAGGCCATATCGCCCACACGACCTATTGCATTGTAATCAAGGCAGCATATCACATCGGCCTTATCCAAAAGAGAGTTCACGCTATCGGGGTCCTTGTCAAATGACATGATACTGTCCGCCCCGGGCAGGCACATCAGGAACTCAGGCGGCATATCAGGAAACGCCACCACGGCATTCTTGCCCTTTGAGCGCAGGAACAAAGCCAGAGCCAGCGAGGAGCCCACCGCATCGCCGTCTGGAGACACGTGAGCGGTCACAACAAAATTGTCCGCCCAATCCATCCACACCCGGAACTGAGACACCTCCTCAACACTGAAAAAATTGTCCAACATACTCTCTGACTTTTCCGATTATGCAAAAGTAGTGCATTTGTAGAGAAAAAACAAGTAGAATACCTAAGGCTATAGAGGATTTCCTGAAAAAGCTTTGATGAAACAAATATTATTACCACATTTGCTGTCAGAACGAGTGCAGGATGCACTCAAAAAGTTAATATAATTAGCGTTTTAAACGCAGATGTTGGATATTCTTAACCTTCAGATGGCAACCGTCTCCATTTGATGAGGACATCCATATCAGCAGCTTCTTTGAGTCTGTCGAGCCTGATATGAACAATCCCATTGCAAACATCTTCAATAGATTCCCCCAGCTGAATGTTTCCGAGGTGGCTCGTACGACAGGCATCATTCATCTAGTACCAGGCAGGTATGATTTTTGTGATTGTTAGAAGCTGTTTAAATTTTAGTCGTAAATTTTGTTATACATGAGCCGGCAGAAGTCCAGTTGTTTCGGCCTACAGAGTTTGATGATGACTACCAGGCACTGGCACCCTTCTTATATTCATCACCTAAATCATTGTTGATGGTCATGTAGCCTGGACTTGTACAGATTATTGCTGACTCCTGCACCTTCACGGCCTTCGTCCTTGGGGTTGTATATGTCTTCTTCATATTGCTGTCTTATTTGATTGATGGCCGGTTTCAACTTTTAAACGCAATTTTTGAGGAAGAATCTGTGAGATAAAGGTTTATATTAAGTATAAATCTTTACATCGGGGCGGTCTGCCCGCAAAACAGGTTCAAAAATGACGCATTTAAGAGAATGGCAGCGG
>JAZLLE010000082.1:0-10263 GCA_045597985.1 Bacteroidaceae bacterium
TATTCTAGTCTATGTGGCCGATAAGGAAGAAATCAGGACAGAGATGATTGTCGGCGAGTTCGGATTTGCTGAAACATCGGCCAAACGTTACCTTCGTCAGTTGACAGAGTTCGGGTATCTTGAAGCTCATGGCGGCAACAAGAATAGGACATATTGCAAAAGTCGGAAAGCTCAGTCCGAATGACTATGATGAAATGAAGAAATGTCTGTAATTCTTCGAGGCAGCCTGGTGCCACAAGTACAACGTATAAGTCTCTTGGTTTCCATTACTTGCTGCATTGATTGAGAGAGGCAACGTTGATTGCTTTACGAAAAAGAGTTTTTACGAGAAGTTTATGAAATACCCAGATGCCGATGAAATAGAGCCGGCCAAAGAAATTGTTGAACTTGACAACTGTTGTCACAGAGACATCCTGATAGCCGTCTTCCGGAGTAGAGCAGAATATGCCTATCCAAAAGTCAAGATGACGGTCTTTCTTGCAGAGAATAATCTCCTGGTCGTTGCGCTCCGTTACAAGATTCCTGAAACCTCCGCCCCCTTGCAGGCCTACTTGCTTGACCAAGGCATTGCGCAGACTCATCAGCCATGCCACCGGCTTAGGGTAATTGCAGAACATATTCTCAAAGATAATGTCTGGAGTAAGCGGCTCCGCAGGTCTCAACCTCTTGAAGACCCTATCATTGTAATCAGATGGCAGGTATTTGTCTATCAGTCTCATTTCGTTTTCAATAGAATTCTTATATGTTCGTAAAAAAAACATACCTATTCAATGCAAAATTAAACATAAATTCAATAATCTGAATCATGCTGTCCTGGATACGTTATTTCAATCCATGGACATATCTTTTGTCTTTGTGGCGTGTCGCATACTCCAAATAAAGAAATGATTTCGGAATTTGAATGCGAATTATTTGGTTGTTTACAGAAATACGTATAGTTTTGCGGTGTTGATTAAGAAATGATGAGTTGCGCACGCTGTTATTACTTATATTATTATGCCGCTGTCTTGAAAATGGACGGTCTTAATTTCGTGTGCGATTAGCAATGGAAATACGAAACACATAAGAGGCTGTCCAAGTTTGGGCGGCCTCGTTTTTTATACATAGTATATGGTAAATGATAATGAACTGGACAAAGCTCGCAAGGCCATCAATGAGATAGACGCTCAGATGGCGGAATTGTTTGAGCGGCGTATGCGACAATGTCGTGAAGTTGCGGAGTATAAGATGCGAAGCGGCCTCTGCATCATTGATGATACCCGTGAGCGGGCCAAGATGGAAAATGCCAGCGAGTTGATAGAGGATTCCGAGAAGCGGGAGTTCTACGTACTTTTCCAGAAGCATCTGATGAGTCTCTCCAAGGACTACCAGAGGCGTCTATTCAAGGGAATGAGAATAGCATATTGCGGAGCCCCCGGCGATTTCGCGCACATCACCGCTCAAAAGGCATTCCCTGAGGCAGAGACCGTACCTTTCACCGATTTCGCCGGAACATACTCTGCCTGCGTCAATGGTGAAGTAGATGTGGCAATACTGCCGATAGAGAACAGCCTGGCAGGAGATGTGGGGACAGTACTTGATCTGGCATATCATGGCGACCTTTACGTCAACTCTATTCTGGACATGAGCGCATCCCCTCACACTCAGACCCGCTTCGCAGTGTTCTCACGCTCTATGAATAACCTTAAGGCTGCAGGACACCACACACGTTTCATACTTGTTTTTGCGGTACGCAACGAGGCTGGAGCTCTGGCTAAGGCATTGAACATTATCGGCGCGCACGGATATAACATGAGCTATCTCCACAGCCGTCCCTCATGTGAGCCGGAAGGGAACCAATATTTCTTTGCGGAACTGGAAGGTGACGTGACTGGAGAAAACGGAAAGGAGTTGCTCCATCAGATGAAGACCGTATGCGACAATCTGCGCCTTTTGGGATCTTACAGACATCAGGAAATATTGTAGAAGTATTTCTTGAATAAACAATAAAACAGCAAATATGAACATACTTGTACTGAACGGCCCGAATATAAATCTTTTGGGAATACGTGAGCCTGATATCTATGGTTCGGAGAATTATGACGAGCTCTGCCGTCGCATAGGCAATCATGCTGCCGTAAAAGGCATCGGCTGCCAGATCCGACAGTCCAACCACGAGGGAGACCTTGTGGATATGATTCAACGTGCTTTCTTCGATAAAGTGGATGGGCTGGTGTTCAACCCCGGCGCATACACCCACACCAGTATCGCAATTGCCGATGCTCTGAAGGCTACACGCATCCCAACTGTAGAGGTGCATATCTCCGACGTGTCATCCCGCGAGGCTTTTCGTCAGATAAGCTATATCCGGGAGTCCTGCATCGCCACGGTATCCGGCAAGGGCATAGATGGCTATATTGAGGCAATTGATATCCTTTGCAATTACTTGAACCGATGAGACTCACGTTCAGAAAAAGCAGGGCAGCCGGTACAGTCCAGGCTCCGCCATCCAAGAGCTACGCCCACAGGTTGCTGATAGCCGCTGCGCTAAGCAATGGGCGGGTGGAAGCCTTAGCTCCATCGGAGGATATCCTTGCTACAATTGACTGCCTGAATGCTCTTGGATTTGAGAGCAGATACGATGGCAAGTGTGCGCAGTTCAGCCGTTGCCGGAATATGCTGACCAATAGCCGGATTGTTCTGCCATGCCGTGAGAGCGGGTCCACAATGCGATTCATCATCCCTCTGGCACTGGCCTTGGCAGGTGAGGGAACTGAATTCCTGATTACCGGCAGCGACCGTCTTCTGGAACGGGGAATAGCTCCTTATGTCAAGACTCTTTCCAATGTCAGTTTCCGATATGTAACTGATGGAATCCAAATGTCCGGACACCTGGACTCCGGAGATTTCATTCTTGACGCATCATCCAGCAGCCAGTATCTTACCGGTCTTATGATGGCCTTGCCTTTGTGTGCGGGAGACAGCCGCATCCTGCTTGCGAGCGAGCCTGTCAGCAGGGGATACCTGGCTATAACGGAAGACGTTCTCAGTCAGGCCGGAATACACTTGAAGTGGCAGGATGAACGCCAGCTTCTCATCCCGGGAGGGCAGCATTATTCCTTATCCTCAACCGCAAGGGTAGAGGGAGACTGGACCAATGCCGCCTATCTTGAAATCTACAATTTCATTGACGGCAACAAAGTTGATATATCCGGACTGAGGGACAACTCTGCGCAAGGTGACCGTGTCTGCCGTGAGTTGATGTCCCGACTCGTGAATGAGGGACAGGTTGACATTTCCGAAAACATAGACCTTGGCCCGGTGCTCTTTACTCTTGCCGCCTTGAAAGGTAAGGGGTGCATCAAAGGAACCCGACGGCTGGCCATCAAGGAGAGCGACCGCGTAAGGGATATGATTAGCGAGCTTGAGCCTTTCGGCGTGGAGGCACGGGTGTCCGATAACGAGGTGGAGATATCCGCTCCCCGGCCTCATGCTCCCTCAAGAGCATTGTACGGCCACAACGACCACCGTCTGGTTATGGCGCTGGTTCCTTTTCTTACCGTTTTCTCAGGCTCCATCGATGGCGCGGAGGCCGTCAGCAAGAGCTTCCCTGATTATTTTGAGGTATTGACTAAACTTGGTGTCGAATATGATTGAGGATAAGATATTGATTGTAGGTCTGGGGCTCATCGGAGGCAGTTATGCCGAAGCCCTCACCAACGCCGGCTTCCAGGTGGGTGCCATTGACAAGAGCAGGGAGTCAATTGATTACGCGCTTTCCAAAGGTATCATAACCGAAGGTACTGTCCAGATAGAGAAGGAATTCATCTCAAGATACAGATTGATTGTGTTCTGTCTCTATCCGAACATTTTTGTAGAATGGATAAAGGCACATCAGGACCTTATCGCCCCCGGCACGCTTATCACCGACGTGTCTGGCGTGAAAGTACCGGTTGTCTATGAGGTGCAGCGCATTCTCAGACCCGACCTGGAATTCATAGGCGCTCATCCTATGGCGGGACGGGAGCGTTCGGGAGTAGTCAACAGCGACAGCTCTGTGTTCAAAGGCGCCAACTATCTGGTTACTCCAACAGCCTGCAACACACTTCCTGCTATAGAAAAGTGCAAGGAGCTGGGACGTAGAATGGGCTTCGGCAAGATAACAGAGCTATCTCCGGAAGAGCACGACGAGATGATAGGGTTCCTCAGCCAGCTGACCCATTGTGTGGCCGTATCGCTGATGACCTGCCGCGAGACCTCACAGATGGCAAAGTATTCGGGCGACTCTTTCAGAGACCTCACCAGAATAGCGGCAATAAACGAGACAATGTGGAGCGAGCTCTTCCTTCTGAACCGTGATGTGCTGATGCACCAGATTGACCTGTTTGTAAACAGTATGGAGACATTGAGGAAAGCCATTGAGAACGGTGATGCCGAGACGCTCAAGGCCGTGATGAGAGAGTCGTCACGAAATAGGGAACAGTTTGATAAGAAATAATATAAAGGACAATAGAATATGAATATGACATTCAATAGAGAGCTGTTCAGCCCTCAGGAAATAAAGGATTTGTATCCTCTGCCGGAAGAAGGCCGTATGGTAAAGGCTGAGAACGACAAACGTGTCAGAGAGGTTCTGGGTGGAGAGACAGACAAAATACTCCTGATTATCGGCCCCTGTTCGGCAGACCGTGAGGATGCCGTGCTGGACTATATCGGCCGCTTGCGCAAGGTTCAGGAAAAGGTAGAGGAAAAGATTGTCATAATCCCAAGAATCTATACCAACAAGCCCAGAACAACGGGCGAAGGCTACAAGGGTATGCTTCACCAACCTAATCCGCTGGCTTCTCCCGATATGTTCAAGGGACTGTTTGCCATACGTCATCTTCATCTCAAGGCAATAATGGAGACAGGCTTCTCCTGTGCTGACGAGATGCTCTATCCTGAGAATCATATGTTCCTGTCAGACCTGCTGTCGTATGTGGCCGTAGGTGCCAGGAGCGTGGAGAATCAGCAACACCGCCTGGTGGCCAGCGGACTTGACATTCCTGTCGGAATGAAGAATCCCACGGGCGGCGACATCTCGGTTATGATAAATTCCATAAAGGCTGCCCAAGGCGGACATATGTTCATATACCGCAACTGGGAGGTTGAGAGCTCGGGTAACCCATACGCCCACGCCATTCTCCGTGGATATGTGGATAACCACGGCACCAGTCATTCAAATTATCATTACGAGGACTTGATTCATCTGTCAGAAACCTTTACGGAGAATCCCGGAATAGTAAATCCCGGGGTCATCGTTGATTGCAATCACTCCAATTCAGGAAAGAAATATCTTGAGCAGGGCCGTATAGCCAAGGAAATAATCCACAGTATGGATCACAACGATGCCATAAGGTCCATGGTCAAGGGACTGATGATTGAGTCCTACATTGAGGACGGAGCACAGAAGAATGGCGAGACAGTGTACGGGAAATCAATCACCGACCCTTGTCTGGGATGGGAGAAGACAGAGCGACTGATTCTTGAGCTTGCTGACAGGCTGAAGTGATTATAAATTCATAGATGTATTTATAAGGTAGATATACTGATTCTTGCGCTTTTCAGTCCCTTGCCGGTCACGGTAAGAGTGGAAAGACCTGTCTGGTCAGTGCCTTGCAGAACAATAACCAGCTGGCCGTGGAAGGCCTTCATGGTTGGTTCCGTAAATGTCTCCGTTGAAGTGGCATCACCATTGCAGCAGCTGTTGAAGAGTGCCGATTTGCCCTTTACGCTGAATGACAGCTGTGAATCGGCATCAGGGCACAGGTTGCCGTCCCTGTCAACCACACGGGCGGTCACAAAGGTCAGGCTGGGGCAGTCCAAGGCATTCCCATCGCTGTCGGTAGGGAGTACCGGCATCTCTGAGCGGTCAGCCACCAGCTCAATGTGATCGGGCTTGCCTGCGGTGCGGACTACCTCTTCGGCCACCTTGTTGCCAGCGGCATCGTATGCAACTACTTTCAGCTCTCCCGGTTCGTATCTGACATCCATCCAGCGCAGGCGGTATCGGTCCAGACGGTTTTTACCGGCATTGGGGTCGGCATAGGTAGAAGTCCCTCCCCAAGGCATAGGTGCCTGAATCCGATGCTCCTCATATTCCTCAAGAGTCATATCCGAGTGGCTCAGACGTCCCTGGCTCTTGCCGTTCACAAAGAGCTCGGCCTCTGGATAGCTTGTGTAGCAGAATACCGGAGTCGTCTCTCCCTCGCGCCCGGGCCATGTCCAGTGCGGCAATAGGTGAAGCGTCTCCTTCTCAGGAGCCCAATGTGTCCTATACAGCCACATCCTGTCTTTCGGCAGACCGGCAAGGTCATATATTCCGAAATAGCTGCTGCGTGACGGCCAGTATTCGTCATATGGCGTAGGCTCTCCCAGGTAGTCGAAGCCTGTCCACACGAATTCTCCTATCACCCAAGGCAGCTTGTCCTGATACATCCAGTCGTCATCGGGCAGGTTACTCCAGATGCATGACTCCAGGTCATAGCTTGAGATCTGTCCGTCAGGGTAGGCCGTGCCATGCTCCTCCCGTACCGGGAACTTGTATTCTCCGCGGCTTGATATTGTAGAAGCGGTCTCAGTGCCCAGTACCAATCCCTTTGGAGCGTTTTTGTACCCTTCGTGATAGACGTGAAGACGATAGTTGAATCCAGGAATGTCACACTCCTGCCAGTTGCCGGCTCTCATTGATGCGGTTCCCTGGTCCATGCCCTGTGTGCAGGGACGTGTTCCATCCAATTCGTGTACAAGGTCCTGCATTAGACGTGTGTACTCGCGCCCCTGAACTGAACCCTGTTCGGGAATCTCGTTGCCTATGCTCCACATTACAATAGACGGGTGGTTGCGGTTCACGAGCACAAGGTTGGTCAGGTCACGTTTCCACCACGGATCGCTGTCGGGTGTCTCCTTCTGGGCAAAGAAACGGCAATAACCATTCCTGACCTTTGGGCTGGCCCACATATCAAAAGACTCAGCCATTACCAGCATACCCATCTCGTCACAGATGTCCATCTGCCAAGGGGCCGGCATATTGTGTGATGTGCGAATGGCGTCGCAGCCCATCTCCTTGAGCAGACGGACCTGACGGCGGAAAGCGTCCTTGTTGAAAGCCGTTCCAAGCGGACCAAGGTCGTGGTGCAGGCATACGCCTTTAAACTTGCGTATCTGTCCGTTAAGTATGAACCCTTGGGCGGTGTATTCAATGGACCGTATGCCTACCTTGGTCTCCTTGCGGTCAAGCACCTCGTCCCTTATCACAAATTCAGTGACAAGAGTGTAGAGATAAGGATTCTCAGGGCTCCACAGATGCGCGTCCCGTACAGTGAGAACATGCATTGTCTCGCCGGTGGGCTCCTTTCCTGTCAGGCTCACGTCCTCAATGCTCTGAGCCACTATACTCCCAGCATTGTCCAGCAGTGACTGGCGTACCTGGAACCTGTTGCGTCCGAAAGGCTTACTGCCGGACTTGACTTCAGAAGACACATAAATGCGGGCCTCACTGGCGCAGGAGGCATCGGCCGAGATACCTGTCACCATAGTGGTGCGTGCGAATGTTCCCCAGGTCTTCAGATAAGACGAAGGATGAAGAACAAGACGTACAGGCCGGTACAGACCCGCTCCCGGATACCAGCGCGCTGATTCCTCAATATTATACAGATGAACGGCCAGAGTATGCGTTCCGGAAATCAGGTTGCCATTGTCATCACGTGGAAGGAACCGTGAGATGTCAAGACTGAATGTGTTGTATCCATAGGCCCAGAAACCGGCCTTATTGCCGTCAATGTACACCTGCGGCTCGGCCATTGCTCCGTCGAATATCAGCTCGGCTGAGGAGTACCCGTCAGGGATGTTTATCTGCGTGCGATACCATCCATCGCCAATCCACGGCAGAGAGCCTGTACGTCCGGTCTTCTCGGTAGCATTCTTCTCGCCATTCTGTTCAATGCGGGTTACCTGTATGTCTATGTTCTTGTCAAACGGACCTGATACTGCCCAGTCGTGGGGTATCGTTACCAGTTGCCAGCCCGAGTCATCGAACTGTGCGGATTCAGCACCCTGTATATTGCCACGCTGGAATCGCCAGCCACTAAGCAAAAGCTGTTCCTTAGTCTGCGCCATCAAGGCCGATGTGCAGAAAAGCATAAGCAGACCTGACAGTAAGGCTTTTTTATTCTTTCTCATATTCTAGTAATTAATGAGAACGGTCAGCTTTGCTTCAATCGATTTCAGTAATTGGCCTACCTTGTCGATGTATGGCTCAATATCTTCCTTGGAAGTGCTGAATGCACAATTGTAGTCGGCTTCTTCGCGAAGACTTTCCAGACGTGATAACGTTTTGCCGTCTTCGACGGAGAATATGCCGGTTTTTACGTAATGCAGTCCGAAAATGGCAATAAGTCCGCCATGAGTGGATGTCTTATGGCCATCGTTCACCAGTAATGCCAGTATTGCATGGAACAGGGAATAATAAAGTCTGTTTGCTACAATGTCCCACATGCCGTTATCGGCCAGAGTTGGAATCATAGCATACGTTTTTGAGGCTTTGTCAAACTCCAAAGTGACTATTGATTTTCTTTCTTCTGAATCAAGGCTCATAGGATGGTTATTTTGTCCTGTTCGACATTTTTATAGAATGGTGTGAAAGAGTAGGATTCCCACTGTTTCCTGCTGTACAGAATTGGTGAAATGCTCTCTCCAAAATCCCAGCCTAATGCTACGAACGGATATGCATAGTTGTCGTGATCGGCATTTGCTATTCTGTCCTTGTCTATCAGCAACAGCAAGTCCCAGTCAGATTCGTCGTGGTAGTCACCTCTGGCGCGGGAGCCAAACAGCCATACACTGCTGCCGGCTGGAAGGCATTTTTCTGCCAGCTGGTGAATACGGTCAAGTATGATCTGTTCCTTTGACATAGTCGGGATTGATGAATGAATTTCAGTGCTAAGGTAAGGTTATATTTTGAATTGAATACCTTTTTCTTCAAAAGTTTCGAAATAAACTGTGCCAATGCGTATTATTCATTGAAGTCACGCGGGTCAGGAGTGAGGTCTTTCGCTGTTTGCCGTCCAAACCGTCAGCAAACTTGACGCGTGACCGTCTGTTAGCTTTCCTATATGTAGAGATGACATATTCTGTGAGGTCGATTTCGTAGGCGAGGACTCTCAGCGATCCGAAAGCCTGCTTGTATGCCGTCAGAATATCATCGACCTTGCGTTTCCCCAGATATGCGGACATCTCACTGTCCGACATGTGTTCCAGAAGATAGAAAGAACCGGGGGAGGCCTGTGATGCTATTTCCTCCTTAGTATCCATGTCAGACCTTTGTTCTTTGAAAAGTACAGACCCTTCCGGGTAGTAGCGAGTATCTCGGATCCGTTGTCCATAAGATCCGCAAACCCTCCGACTGAGCTGTTTTCGTTTGTTCTACTATTTACTCCACTCTTGACTGGAAAATTTCAAATATTATCAACTCGCTTCGCGAGGTTTTTACTTTTCTCAATGAGTTCCGAGCCTTTCAATGGCTCGGAACAAATGAATTGAATAAATCAAATGAATCGAATACGCGCTCCGCGCGGCTATTCTGAGACAGGGCGCACAGCCATACCGAGGCTCGGAACGCTGCGGTCCATGCGACGGTAGCCAGTGCCGAAGTAGAGAGACCTTCCGTCGTCTGCCGACCAATAGTAACCGTCGCCGCCCTGGTTGAGGACTTCGCCGCCGCCTTTACCAGCGGCAGGGAGGAAAATATGGGTGACAGTAGTAGGTGTGTAACCACTGTCCGCTTTGTTCAACTGATTTTTGTCATCATCATTTTTCGCCTCGTAAACAATATAGCCTGACATTCCATTGTAGGGGCTGTTTAAATAGTTATATGAACCTGTCCATTCCCAATAACAGTTTTCTATGAGAGCGCTCCACTTTTCGTCACTTGGGAGCGTCCATGTGTGACCACTCTCATTGCCCCAGCTTTGCGCTGCATTTAAGGCATCATTACCTGCTTGTCTATAGAAGTAGAATCCCCAGCCGTTGTAGCCAGCTCCAGGTTCGGCAACCGCTGTCACGTTGTCACATTCGCCCACATTCTCCGTGGCCCACTTATAGCCAGCAAGCTCAATGTAGGGATGGTCGTTGATGCTGCCCGTCCATTTGGCGTAAAGGGTCATGTCTGATGTCACACCCTTGGAGAAGTCGTACAGTGTCGTGCAATCTGCGTCCGTACACCAGCACCAGAATTTATGGTTGGCG
>JAZLLE010000083.1:0-46026 GCA_045597985.1 Bacteroidaceae bacterium
CCTTCATGTGGTAGTTTTCAGTTACTAATCGTTTAATTTAGGTTCGGTCCTTCGTGGAGTGGTATCGACAAAATCTCCACTACTATGACCTCGGCTGACTTCTCACGGCAAGCTTTACTCCATGGATTTCGTAAAAAAAAACTATTCTCCACGTCCGTGAGACCTCCTCAGATAAGGGCATTAACTTTCCATCTTATGTCCGCTTCATTTACACCGACCGTTCCGAATAGCTATTGGGCTTCAGTTCGTTATGCAACCTTACCCACGGCCATATGCCTTGTATGAAGTTTCTGTTCGTCAGACCAGATGTTTGCCGCCGGCTTCCTTCAGATTCCACCTCGCGATGGTCACCCTTGCTTTCGGCTGTAGCCTTCCCACTGTTAGGGCGGCTTGGGGACTTACACCCGTTAGAATACGTTCGTGCCGGGCGAACCAACCAAAAAAGGCGCCGATACGACGCCTTTTTTCTCATGCCTGCAAGGTTCTTCACAGAAGCTTCAGGCCATACACGAAAGTCAATTACTAACCAAATATGTGCATGAAAACTTACAGTGCAAAGATAGCGCATATGAGCCATCCGGCATTTATCTGGTGTAACGGATGATTTCGGATTTGTGCCAACTTGCACGACAATGCCGATGGAATGGCGCTACTTGTGTCATTTCTGTTCGGATTTGTGCCAAATAGCGATAAGACAAAAAACGGAGACGCCACGCATCTCCGCTCTCTGCTGTCGTACGAGGATTCGAACCTCGACAAACAGAACCAAAACCTGTTGTGCTACCATTACACCATACGACAATCCAGATAAAGGCTCCCTCCCGGGAGCGACTGCAAAATTAACAGATTTGTTTTATCCTGCAATCAGCAAATAGTAGTTTTTCTTGCCACGTTGCAAAATAATATATCTGCCATCAACCAAATCGGCAGAAGTGAAGATGTGAGCGTGGTCATACAACTTCTCTTTATTGAGCAAGACACCTCCGCCCTGCATCATTTTCCTGGCCTCGCTCTTTGAGAAGAACACCGGACACACATCAGTCAGGAAGTCCGACGCCTTGATACCTTCATCCAGCGCGCTGCGTTTGAATGTGTACTGCGGCACACCCTCAAATACAGACAGAAGCATCTCCTCGCTTATCTGGCCAAGCTCTTCTTTTGAACCGCCGCCGAAAAGTATGTTTGATGCCTCCTCGGCAGCCTTGTACTCAGCCTCACCATGGACCATGATTGTGACATCCTTGGCAAGACGTTTCTGAACCAGACGCAGGTGCGGGGCAGCATCGTGTTCTGCTATGAGAGCCTCGCACTCCTCCTTCTCAATATTAGTAAATATCTTTACATATCTCTTAGCATCCTCATCACTGACATTAAGCCAGAACTGATAGAACTTGTACGGTGATGTATATGACGGATTCAGCCAGATGTTGCCACCCTCGGTCTTTCCGAACTTGGTGCCGTCAGACTTCGTTATCAGCGGGCAGGTCAGCGCGAAGCACTCAGTGCCGTTTATCCTGCGGATAAGCTCAGCGCCTGTTGTAATGTTTCCCCATTGGTCGGCACCGCCCATCTGAAGCTTGCACCCCTTGTGTTCATTGAGATACAGGAAATCGTAACCCTGAAGCAGCTGGTATGTAAACTCCGTGAAAGAGAGACCATCGCGCGCCTCGCCATTGAGACGTCTGCGTACTGAGTCTTTCGCCATCATATAGTTTACAGTGATATGCTTGCCTATGTCACGGGAGAACTCAAGGAATGTCATATCCCTCATCCAGTCGTAGTTGTTCACCAGCTCAGCCTTGTTAGGCGCATCACTTTCAAAATCAAGAAATTTAGACAACTGGGCCTTTATACATTCCACATTGTGGCGAAGTGTATCCTCATTCAGCAGGTTACGCTCCTGAGACTTGCCGCTCGGATCGCCAATCATACCTGTAGCACCGCCAATCAGCGCGATAGGCTTGTGACCGCAGCGCTGAAAATGGCGAAGAATCATAATACTGCACAGATGGCCGATGTGAAGTGAGTCTGCCGTCGGATCAAAACCCACATAAGCGGTTACTCTTTCCTTAGCGAGCAGTTCATCAGTACCAGGCATAGTCTGATGAACCATACCTCTCCAAGTTAATTCTTCCAGAAAATTCATATCCTATAATATTGTTTGTATTTCTATTTCTTGCAAAGTTACAATTCTTTTTCTTACCGCGCCATCGGTATGCCTAAAAAGCGGGATACATTATGGATAGCGGTCTCTTTTATGTCATCAGCACTCATTTCCAATGACAACGCTATCGCGGAAATCACATCATCAATATTGCATTGTCCGTCAGTCTCGACAATCAGATTTTTTAGACCTACGACTCTCACAGCCTCGGCATTGAAGTGCCTGCCAAACGAGAGCGTCATACCCGAGTCTATCAACTGAGAGGCCAACGCGGCTCCACCACGGAATCCGTGTATAAGCCAGGGCATCTCTGGCGACAGATACTTTCTCAAGCGCAATACGCGGTCCGCGCTCCTCACCATATGGACAACCATTGGCTTGCGAAGCCGTTCTGCCAATTCCGCCTGAGTAATGAAGATGCGCTCCTGAAGCGCCACCGAAGGTCCACGAAGCAAATCCATTCCCGCCTCACCGATTGCCAGTACGCACGGATTCAACGCTACACGCTCAAGCCAGTCAAAGCCTGCGGCCACATTTTCCACAAGATACCATGGATGAAGTCCTGCTGAGCAAAAAAAGCCAAGCGGTGGCTCCTGTCCGTACTGAAGGGAGTAAAGAGCGCTATCAGGCACGGCAGGCAAGATATGTGTATGTATATCCAGTATTTGCATCTAGTCAGGCACAGGATCATAGCCAGAACCGCCCCCTGGACGACAGCGCAGTATCCTTTTCACGGCAAGCCACAGCCCCTTGAGAGGACCGTGTTTGCGGATAGCCTGAACAGCATATTCCGAGCAAGTAGGCGTAAAGCGGCAGGATGGAGGTGTGAGCGGGGATATGCAGAATCTGTAGAAATAGATAGGAAGCAACAGCAACCAGCCCAGCGATTTTAAGAAAATTCTATACACACGGATAAAAAAACCGCTCATACTCCTTATGCTTTGGATTCCAGACGAAGCTTCTCGCTCAGTTTCTCCACAATCCTGTCAAACCGTTGGGTGAGCGGCTGACCAGGCCAAAGGCAGACATCGCAAAAGACAAAAGCGAGATGCAGCTCCACTCCTGAGCCAGGAAGAGACATACGAAGGGATTTCCTGGAATGTCTGTACATATCACGCAGTTGACGTCTCACGCGATTTCTGCAGACCGCTTTCTTGAGTCGTTTCTTTGGGACGCTGAAAAGCACAACAATATCCGGCTCCTCTTCGGAAGGGCATAAGCGATAGACTGCCCGCAAAGGGAAACAAGAGACGGATTTGCCCTCAGAGAAAAGCCTGTCTATTTGTGTCTTGCCACAAAGACGCTCACCTTTATTAAATGTCAGCCTTTCAGACATAGATATAAAAAATGGGCTGGAGGAACAGAACTGACATCCGCCTTACCAGCCCATAAGGAAAATTCAGATTTACTTCAGTTTGCTCAGGTACTGGTCAATGGCAGCAGCCATAGATGTAATGCCTGGAGCCGGAGCCTTAATATCCAGACGAAGTCCGGCATCCTCAACAGCCTTTGCCGTAACATCGCCGAAGCATCCAATCAAAATATTGCCCTGAACGAAATCCGGAGCATTTTTCATCAAGGAATCAACACCCGCAGGGCTGAAAAAGACCATCATATCAAAGCCGTCAAGCTCGCCTGGCTCAAAATCATTGCTGACAGTACGATACATCATTGCCTCAGAATGGGATATTCCGTTACTGTCAAGAAGACTCTTCAAATCGCCAGTATGGACATTTGACACAGGAATGAAATATTTCTCGGTCTTATGGCGCAGAATAGCAGGCATCATTCCATCAACTTTACCGGTCTCACCGAAGAACACCTTGCGCTTCCTGTACTGGACATATTTCTGTATGTAGTTAGCCACCTGATCTGATATACAGAAATATTTCATATCGTCAGGTATGGATATCCTCAGTTCTTTACTCAATTCAAAGAAATGATCCACAGCATGGCGGGATGTGAATACAATAGCGGAGTGGTCAAGAATGTTGACCTTCTGCTGACGGAACTCTTTCGCTGTAAGGCTCTCCACCTTAATAAAAGGACGAAAAACCACCTCCACGCCATATTTGTCACGCAGGTCAAAATAAGGAGACTTGGTTGAGGCAGGCTGAGGTTGCGAGATGAGAATCTTCATATTGATATTACTTATTCCTTATACTAAATGTCGCTCAGAAAGGTTCTGAAAAAGAGCCACCATTTTGAGCGCACAAAGATAGACAAATAATGACAAATGAGCAAGGAAATGCCTATTAATTAAGCAATAGGGGAGCTACAACTATCTGTTTGGAGTCAATTTGCCAAGCCTGGTATCCCATTCAGGCATTATACGCAACTGTTCCAGAACAGCAGCCGGATCAGAGGCCACAGACCACAATTCAAGATGAACAGGGCGCATGAATCCCTCGTCAGACTGACGCTGAAGGTGCCGGAGGAAATACTCAAAATAGCCATTTGAGTTCATTATGACAACAGGGCTCGACAAAAGTCCCAGCTGTTTCAAGGTAAGAGCCTCTGTCAGCTCATCAAGTGTTCCGCAACCTCCCGGCAGAGTAACTATGGCATCGGCCAGCCCGAACATTCTCTGCTTGCGTTCGTGCATAGTCTCAGTTACCACAACGTCCTTGATACCTTTGTGCAGCCACCCGGCCTCAATCATAAATTGAGGTATCACTGCGGTTACTTTACCGCCCACACTCAACGCGCCGTCCTCAACGCTGGCCATAAGCCCCATTGAGCCGCCACCGGTAACAAGACCTATGCCATTGGCGGCAAGCAGTTTTCCAAGCTCATAGGCTTGATCAAGATAAATCTGAACCGTATTCGGGCTGGAAGCACAAAATACACATACGTTTTTAATATTCTCCATCAGACTACATATTTGCAGAGTAATACAGACGTAAAAAAAGCCGCAACCAAAAGGCGCGGCTCTTTCTGAGGTAAGACAGCCTTACTTGCGCAGTCCCAAAGCCTTGACAATTGCGCGGTAACGCTCAATATCCTTACTTTTAAGGTAATTGAGCAAAGCGCGACGCTTGCCTACCAGCTGGGTCAGAGCCCTTTCAGTGCTATAATCTTTACGGTTCACCTTAAGGTGCTCCGTCAGGTGGGAAATACGGTATGAGAACAGGGCTATCTGAGCCTCAGGTGAGCCAGTATCCGTGTTAGACTTTCCGTACTGTCCAAAGATCTCTTGTTTTTTCTCTTTGTCTAAATACATTTCTCTCTATTTTTATTTAGCGGGCGCAAAGTTAGGTCTTCTTTTTATCTTAACCAAACGATTTCTTGATTTTTTGCCGTAACTTTGCAACCGAATTAACAAGAAACGATGGAAATAAGGAACATTGCCATTATCGCGCACGTAGACCACGGCAAAACCACACTCGTGGACAAGATGATGATGGCCGGCAATCTCTTCAGAGAGAACCAGGCCAAGGGTGAACTGATGCTTGACAACAACGATCTTGAAAGGGAAAGAGGAATAACCATTCTCTCCAAGAACGTGTCTATTATATATAAGGATGTAAAGATTAACATCATCGACACTCCGGGCCACTCCGATTTCGGAGGTGAGGTAGAGCGTGTGCTCAATATGGCAGACGGATGCATACTGCTGGTCGATGCCTTTGAGGGACCTATGCCGCAGACAAGATTCGTCCTTCAGAAAGCGCTTGAGATTGGCTTGAAACCGATTGTAGTTGTAAATAAGGTTGATAAGCCTAACTGCCGTCCGGAAGAGGTCTATGAGATGGTGTTCGACCTGATGTTCGCTTTGAATGCGACAGAGGATCAGCTTGACTTTCCGGTACTTTACGGCTCGGCCAAACAGGGTTGGATGAGCGAGGACTGGAAACAGCCCACAAGCAACATACTGCCTCTGCTTGACGCCATCATAAAATATATACCGGCACCTAAAAAGAAGGAAGGCTCTCTGCAGATGCTTATCACATCACTCGACTACTCCTCTTATACAGGCCGTATCGCAATAGGACGCGTCAACAGAGGAACCATCACAGACGGTATGACCTGCTCACTGGCTCACCGCGACGGAAGCATAGAGAAGGTAAAGATCAAAGAGCTCCACACCTTTGAGGGAATGGGACGCAAGAAGACTACTGAAGTAGGCTTCGGTGATATATGCGCCATTGTAGGATTGGAGAAGTTTGAGATTGGCGACACCATCTGCGACTCTGAGAGCCCGGACCCACTTCCTCCTATCGCCATAGATGAGCCCACAATGAGCATGCTCTTCACCATAAACGACTCTCCGTTCTTCGGCAAAGAGGGCAAATATGTAACGTCAAGGCACGTTTATGAAAGACTCATGCTTGAGCTCGACAAGAACCTGGCTCTGCGCGTCACACCTGCTGAGGGCGATGGCAAATGGATTGTATCCGGACGTGGCGTGCTTCATCTCTCCATTCTTATTGAGACTATGCGTCGCGAGGGATACGAGCTTCAGGTTGGCCAGCCTCAGGTAATTATGAAGGAGATTGACGGGCAGAAGTGCGAGCCTATAGAGGAGCTTACCATCAGTGTACCTGAGGAGTTCAGCAGCAAGATGATAGACCTGGCAACCCGCCGCAAGGGCGATATGACATCGATGGAGACTCAGGGAGACCGTGTTATTATAACATTCGACATACCGTCAAGAGGCATCATCGGACTGCGCACCAATGTACTTACAGCATCGCAAGGCGAGGCCATTATGGCGCACCGCTTCAAAGAGTATCAGCCATACAAGGGCGATATTGAGAGGCGTACCAACGGCTCGATGGTAGCAATGGAGACCGGCACAGTATATGCGTACGCGCTTGACAAGCTGCAGGACCGTGGCAAGTTCTTTGTCAACCCGCAGGAGCAGGTATATGCGGGTCAGGTTGTAGGAGAGCACGTTCACGAGAAAGACCTCGTAGTAAACGTGACAAAGGCAAAGCAGCTTACCAATATGCGTGCCAGCGGAGCTGACGAGAAGGCACACATCGCACCACCTGTGGTATTCTCACTTGAGGAGGCTCTTGAGTACATCAAGAACGACGAGTACGTGGAGGTTACTCCAAAGAGTATGCGTATGCGCAAGGTTATTTTGGACGAGCTGGAGCGCAAGCGCGCCAACAAGTAACAACTGATAATGAGCAAAAACCTCTTCCTTGCCATTCTGGCGTGCGCAACAGCATTCGCCGCCTGCTCAAGGCAGTCGGATAGTTTTGTCCTGCACGGCACGGTGACAGGGGGAGGGAACGATTCCATACTCGTTACAGGTATGGACAGCCGTTTTGACCGTGTTGATACCATACGGATGGAGAACGGGCGGTTCACCTATTCCTGCGATGTTGATACTATAGTGCCGCTTATATTTCTCTTTTCCGATGGAAGGGAGGATGTGGTATTCGCCGAAAAGCACCTCACAGCATCTTTCCTCAAGGACTCGACAGACATACCTGCCAGGATTGATGGTGGTGAGAGCAACCTTAAGCTGGCACAGTTTCAATCGCATTTGTCTGACAACGCAACACCATCTGAGATCATTAACCTCATAGACAGTTTCATCGTCAAAAATCCTTTCTCGGAAGTCTCACCTTATCTTATATATAGGTATTTCTTCAGGGAGCAGATAATCAGTGAGCAACGTACCATAGCACTTACTGACAAGATGAGCGGCTTGATTCAGGACAATACCTTCATTCTGGGTTTGAGACAAGAGCTTAACAAAAAAGCCAGGAACGTTGTTCAGTTAGACAACAAGAACCTGACTGATACCGCATTCGTTTCTTCGCCGCTGGAAGAATTGTTTGATTCCGGCTACCAGCTGATTTGTTTCTGGGCATCGTGGGATGAGGCAAGCCACAAGGCGCTGAAGGAGATGAGTGAGCTGAAAGACAAATACAAGGAGAAGGAGCTTACACTTGCAGGAATATCCATAGATACGAACAAGGAGCTTTGGAAAAAAACAGTCATTGAAGACAGCCTTGACTATAAGCAATATATCGATGCCGGAGGATGGCAAGGCCCCATCGCCTCACAATTCGAGCTCAGGGAACTTCCGTACTATACTCTGCTGGGACCACAGCGAAGAATTGTAGATAAAGGAAACACACTTGAGCCCATTGAGCGACGGATCTCACTATTAAACGACAAGGACAAGACAAAGAGGAAACCCGCGAAGGCACCTGCTAAAAAAAAGAATAACTGATCAGGCTTGACGCAATACAGACATTACAATGAACAACACTAAATCTGATACGAGCTATGTTAATCAAAGTTTTTGGAGCGGCTGTCCACGGGATAGACGCATTCGTGGTGACCATTGAGGTAAGCACCTCGCGTGGTATCAAGTTTTTTATGGTTGGTCTTCCGGACAATGCCGTCCGCGAGAGTCACGAGAGAATTGTATCGGCATTCCAAAACAACGGGCTGAGATTTCCATCTTGCCAGACTATAGTAAACCTGGCGCCCGCTGATGTCCGCAAGGAGGGTACGGCTTATGATTTGCCTCTTGCCATTGGAATAATGGCGGCAAGTGGTATGATTCACACGGAGATGCTCGGGAAAAGCATCATTATGGGAGAGTTAGGCCTTGACGGAGTGCTTCACCCTGTCAAAGGCATATTGCCAATGGCCATCAAGGCACGCCAGGAGGGATTCGAGAGTATGATTCTTCCAATAGACAATGCTGATGAGGCAGCACTGGTTGACGGGCTCAAAATATTTGCAGCCGCCAACCTGAGACAAGTAGCGGAATTTCTTGATGGCAAAGACTGTATCAGCGAGTATCATAGAGCCAGTACATTCAGTGGGGTCAAAACCACCGGAGATACTCCCGATTTTTCAGATGTTCGTGGCCAGGAGAGTGTGAAAAGAGCCCTGGAAGTTGCCGCCAGCGGCGGACACAACCTGATTATGATAGGACCGCCCGGAAGCGGCAAGTCAATGATGGCCAAATGTCTGCCATCCATATTGCCTCCGCTCACTCCTTCCGAGAGTCTCGAGACCACTAAAATCCATTCAGTAGCCGGATTGCTGAGACCAGACAGTCCTATGCTTATGGAACGCCCGTTCCGAAGCCCTCATCACACAATCTCGTGCGCCGCATTAGTAGGAGGAGGCGCCAACGCCCAGCCTGGAGAAATAAGCCTTGCACATAATGGAATACTCTATCTTGATGAGGTTGCAGAATTTCCGCATAGCGTTCTGGAGGTGCTTCGAGGGCCATTGGAGGACCGTAGCATTCATATCTCGCGCATCAAGTACAATGTGGTCTATCCGGCCTCGTTTATGCTGGTGGCATCAATGAATCCCTGCCCTTGCGGCTACTACACCCACCCCACACGTCCCTGCACTTGCAGACCGGATGCCATAAGCAGATATCTAAACCGTATTTCCGGACCACTTATGGACCGGTTCGACATTCAATGTGAGATTCTACCTGTTCAGTTTGACCACATATCAAAGAGAGCCGCAGGTGAGAGGAGCTCGTCAATCAGGGAACGGGTTATTCGTGCCAGAGAGATACAGCAGGAGCGTTTCGCATCAATTACAGACAACGTCACAACCACACAGTCAGAGAGCGGCGGCATCTTCTGCAACGCGCAGATGACAGACAGAATGATACGCAAGTTCGCCGAGCCTGACCGTGAAGGAATACTGATGCTACGCACAGCGATGACACGTCTGAATCTGTCAGCACGCGCATACAACCGGATTCTCAAAGTGGCAAGAACCATTGCCGATCTGGACGGCTCGGAGCAAGTAAGGGCAAGCCATCTGGCGGAGGCTATCGGATACCGCAGTCTTGACCGTGCGGACTGGACATCAAGGTAAAATTAATTTTGTACATAATACGTTGTTTTGTACTTTAGCGCAACGGATAAAATCAGATGACAACAAGACTATTCGACCATCCACAGACGGTATCAGAAGAGGAGCTGAACAATGACCTGACGATTCTTCCTGAATGGCGCCGCAAGGAGGCTCTCCGGTTCCGCTTTCACATAGACCGGGTACTCTGCTGCAAGGCATACCTGCTGCTGGCCGATGAGTTACGCCACAATTACGGCTTTCAGGAGAATCCGGATTTTGATTTCCTGACTCACGGGAAGCCCGCGCTGCGCGGTTATGAGCATATCCACTTCAACCTGAGCCATTGCCACAAAGGTGTGCTGTGCGCTGTAAGCCACCAGCCTGTGGGATGCGATATTGAGGAGATTGTCAAGGATGTAAGCACCGACCTGTGCCACCATTGTATGAGTGAGCAGGAGACCACCGCCATTTTGAATGCTGAGAACCCCTGCGAGGAGTTCACAAGGCTGTGGACAATGAAGGAGGCATACCTGAAACTCACCGGTCACGGACTGGTGGACAATCTACCGGCATTGCTCACTCCCCAGGTTATGCGGGAAATAGAGCTTACAACCACCGTATGCCGCGACAAAGGCTTCATCTTCAGTCTTTGCGAGTGGAGAGATTCGGATAAAAAGTGTAATTTTGCACATTAAGATAAATCATAACATTCAATAAGATGAAGGAGTTCAAGAGAACACTGGTTACATCGGCACTGCCATACGCAAACGGCCCGCTTCACATAGGCCATCTGGCAGGAGCATACATACCGGCAGACATTTACGTGCGTTACCTGAGATTGAAGAAGCAGGATGTGCTGTTCATAGGAGGAAGCGATGAGCACGGAGTACCCATCACCATCAGGGCAAGGAAAGAAGGCGTTACGCCAAAGGACATCATAGACCGCTACCACTACCTGATGAGGGATACCTTCCAGGGTATGGGCATCTCTTTCGACGTATATGGCCGTACCAGCTCTCCAACACACGAGAAACTGGCATCTGAATTCTTCCGCAAACTGTACGATGAGGGTAAGTTCATACAGAAGACCAGCGAGCAGTATTACGACGAGGAGGCCAAGATGTTCCTGGCCGACAGATACATTACCGGCGAGTGCCCCCACTGCCACAACGAGAAGGCATACGGAGACCAGTGCGAGAAGTGCGGAACCGCCCTATCGCCCACTGAGCTTATCAATCCGGTAAGTACCGTCAGCGGCAGCAAGCCTGTCATGCGCGAGACCACACATTGGTTCCTCCCCTTGGATCAGTATCAGGAGTGGCTTGAGAAGTGGATTCTTGAGGGACACAAGGAGTGGCGGCCCAACGTATATGGGCAGTGCAAGAGCTGGCTTGATATGGGCCTGCAGCCACGTGCCGTAAGCCGCGACCTTGACTGGGGTATTCCTGTTCCTGTTGAGGGAGCCGAGGGCAAAGTGCTCTACGTGTGGTTTGATGCGCCGATAGGCTATATCAGCAACACCAAGGAACTGTGCGACGCGCATCCGGAGAAAGGCAGTTGGGAGACATGGTGGAAGAGCCAGGACACCCGCCTTGTACACTTCATCGGCAAGGACAACATAGTATTCCATTGCATAGTATTCCCATCTATGCTGAAGGCAGAGGGAAGTTACATCCTGCCTGACAACGTGCCAAGCAACGAGTTCCTTAACCTTGAGGACGACAAGATATCAACCTCACGCAACTGGGCAGTCTGGGTACACGAGTATCTGCAGGATTTCCCCGGAAAGCAGGATGTACTGCGCTATGTGCTTACCGCCAATGCGCCCGAGACCAAGGACAACAACTTCACCTGGAAAGACTTCCAGGCCCGCAACAACAACGAGCTGGTGGCCGTATATGGCAACTTCGTGAACCGTGCCCTTGTACTCACACAGAAATACTTCAACGGAATTGTGCCTGAGTGCGGCGAGCTGACCGATTACGACCGCAACACTCTGAAGGAGTTTGTAGATGTAAAACAGCAGCTTGAGACTCTCATTGAGAATTTCAAGTTCCGCGAGGCACAGAAAGAGGCAATGAACCTGGCCCGCATAGGCAACAAATATCTGGCCGACACCGAGCCCTGGCATCTTGCCAAGACCGATATGAGGCGCGTTGAGACCATCCTCAACATTGCCCTGCAGCTGGTTGCGAATCTGGCAATCGCCTTTGAGCCTTTCCTGCCGTTCAGCAGTGACAAGCTCCGTCAGATGATTGCTCTGGATACATTCGACTGGAACGAACTTGGCAGTCTGAGATTGCTTGCCGCCGGCCATCAGCTGAACAAGCCGGAGCTTCTGTTTGAGAAGATAGAGGACAATGTCATTGAGGCTCAGATTCAGAAACTGCTCAAGACAAAAGAGGAGAACGAGAAGAAGGAGGCTGCCGCAAAACCGGCCAACCCCATCCTTCCGGACATTGAGTTCACCGACTTTGAGAAGCTTGACATACGCGTAGGAACAGTGCTGGAGTGCCAGAAGGTTCCGAAGGCAGACAAACTGCTCCAATTCAAGATAGACGATGGTCTGGGAGGCCGTACTATCCTGTCCGGCATAGCACAGTACTATCAGCCGGAGGAGCTGGTTGGCAAGCAGGTCTGCTTCATAGCAAATCTGGCACCGCGCAAGATCCGCGGCATTGAGAGCCAGGGAATGATACTCAGCGCGCTTGATGCTGACGGCACACTGGCAGTGACTACGGTACAGAAACCAGTCAAGCCCGGAAGCGAGGTCAGGTAGGCGCTTGGCTATTGGCTGTTGGCGACCATGCGGATGGTAGGACGTTGGCAATATTAGAGGATTATGAGGAATATTGGAATTATATTGGCGGGGGGAAGCGGAACAAGACTGGGAGCGGTTGTTCCCAAGCAGTTCCTTACCCTGGCAGGCAAAAGCGTGCTGGAGCACTCTGTCGATACATTCCACAATCACCCCCTCATTGACGAGATGGTCATTGTCTGTGCCAGCGACTGGATAGACAAGGTTTGTCAGATTGCCAGAGAGAAGAACTGGAGCAAAGTGAGACACGTCATAGCGGGAGGAGCGGAGAGATACCTTTCCAGCCTGAATGCTATGGAGCTGTATCGCTCTGAGCCGGAGTGCAACCTGATATTCCACGATGCCGCCAGACCTTTGGTCAGCCCACGCATCATAACAGACACCATACGCGCACTGGACGAATGGCAGGCCGTAGATGCGGCAATGCCGGCCACCGACACAATAGTCAGCACCCGTCAGGACCAGCCGGTAATAACAGCCATACCAGACCGCAGCCTTCTCTATTGCGAGCAGACACCGCAAGGCTTCCGCAAGAGCATCATCGAGAAGGCGTACAGACTAGCCCTTCAGGACCCAGGTTTCAAATCCACCGACGACTGCGGCACAGTGGTAAGATATCTGCCCGACATACCCGTCTTTCTGGTACGCGGAGAGCAGGCAAATATGAAACTGACATACGCCGAGGACATACCGGTATTGGAAGCATTGTACAAACAGCAGAAAGCAGAAGTATGAAGATAGTTATCCTCGGGCCCGCATACCCATATCGTGGTGGCATCGCTCTCTTTGATGACCGCCTCAGCGCAGAGCTCATCTCAATGGGCCACAACGTGGAGGAATGGACATTCACACTGCAATACCCGGAATTCCTCTTTCCCGGCAAGACACAGTTCTCTGAGGATCCGGCTCCTGAGGATATCACCACCCTGCGCAAGATGAGCTCCATCAACCCGCTCAATTGGATAAAGGTTGGCCGCCAGTTGAAGAGGATGAGGCCAGACCTTGTAGTGGTTGCCTTCTGGCTGCCCTTTATGGCCCCTTGCCAAGGTACTATAGCACGCATAGCACGCCACAACGGTCACACCCGCATATCAGGCCTCGTGCACAATATGATACCGCACGAGCATCGCCCGGGCGACAAGCTGCTGGCACGCTACTTTGCCAATTCGGTAGATGGTTATGTGGCAATGTCCGATGCCGTTCTCAACGACATCAACCAGTTTGACCAGAGCCGCCCGAGAGTTTTCTGCCGTCACCCGCTTTACGACAACTTCGGCAAGCCAGCCACAAGAGAGGAATCCCTTCAGTTTCTTGGCCTGGACCCGCAATACCGTTATATGCTCTTCTTCGGGCTTATTCGCGACTACAAAGGGCTTGACATACTTCTCCAGGCATATGCAGACAGCCGCCTGCGCCAGCAGAACGCTCGCCTGATTGTGGCAGGAGAGTTCTACTCCGGCTCAGAGAAGTATCTGGCAATGGAGAAAGAGCTTGGCCTTGAGGGACTCATAGTCTGGAAGAGCGATTTCGTGCCAAACAGTGAGGTACGCTACTGCTTCGGAGCCGCCGACCTCATTGTCCAGCCCTACAAGTCAGCCACCCAGAGCGGTGTAGCCCAGATAGCCTATCACTTTGAGAAGCCGATGCTTGTCACCAACGTAGGAGGTCTTGCCGAGATTGTACCTGACGGCATTGCCGGTTATGTTGTCGCCCCCGATGCCACCCAGATAGCCGACCGCCTTGTGGATTTCTTCAAAGAGGACCGCAAAGACCAGTTCACCGAAGGCCTGCGCCAGGAAAAGAAGAAATACTCCTGGACCAATATGGCCCGCAGCGTCATCAAGGCTTCTGAGCGCTAAACCGGGTCAGAGGGACAGGTACCTTGACCCACCGGGCAACTCTATTCAGGCGAAATAACCAGAAGCCATACGCTATTTCTTGCATAGTTACGCTCATTTCATTTCATTATTTGAAATGAATGCAATGAGGCCTCAATGCGTTCGTTTCATTATTTGAAATGAAACGAACAAGGCCTTCTGCATTTTATGACCAAAGCCTGCTTGTTTTACGATGATATTATCGTCGTTTTTACTGATTATTACCGGTGCCGCAGAGTCACGTCATCACCGCAGGCCAGATACTCTATCTGGTCACCCATCAGGGATTTGAGCATCGCGTATTGCTCCTCACCCGTGCAATGCATTGTGTAGAACATTGTATCACTATACCTCATCAGTTCTGAGGCAAGCTGCTCTATGAATTCAGCCTCTTCCTTCTCATCCAGTCCACTCTTTACCAGATGCATTCCGGCAAAGACGTATGAGGGTGCTTTGCCGGTAATCTCAGCGGCCTTGCGTATGATGTTTACAATACCTCGGTGAGCACAACCGGCAAAGAGCACAGCCTTGCCATACTCTTCTATAATAAGGCTCTGCTCGTGCCTGAAGTTGTCGTTTTCATTCTCGTCCGGACCGAACAAGAGCCGGTTTCCGGTGGGATTGCAGCAACTGCCCTGAACGTTGGCAAAAAGCGTCATTCCGCCACTGATACGGGTTATATCTCCGCACAACACTACTCTCCCGCAGTGCTGAAGAGACTTATCCAGACCGATATAGCTCAGTCCGGTGGGGCGCGACGAATAATGTGGCAGGAAAGCTTCATTGTTAATATACACCTTTGCTTTCTGGTTCTCAGAGAGGAAAGCCCTTAATCCGCCACCGTGGTCATAATGACCGTGAGACACCACAGCCACATCCACATCGGCTACTGACAAGGACAAAGCCTCTGCATTACGGACAAACAACTCACCCTGTCCCATATCAAACAGGACAGCCTGCCCGTCTTCCTTATGAATGAACAGGCTCAGGCCGTGCTCAACGGGAAACCCGTTGTGGCTGATATTTTCAATAATTGATGTTACTCTCACTTCCTGTCAGCTTATTTGCGCTGCAGCACGTAAATTGTGAAGCAGTATGGCTCAATAGTGACGGAAATCTGCTGGCCTTCGGCATTGAAGTATGCCCTTTCAGGAACGATGTTGTCCGAAAGCTCAAGGCTGTTATCCTCATATAGTTTGTTGGAGGTGAGCCTTACGCACTCCACACCCTTAAGCAGCTCTTTCTTTTTCAGACCTGTGAAGTTGAGGGTGATATCCTGCGGCTTGTCGGTGGTGTTGATGACTTTAACATAGACTTTACCGGCATCGAGCACGGCACTGGCAAACAGGCCGTTCTGACCATCGGCACCGGTTACGTTGACACCGTTCATAGTCAGTTGCAGGGTGTTCTGACCTCTGTATTGGCCATAAAGCTGCTGAACGTGCCAGCTTACGGTACGCACGGATTTGAGGTTATCGTACCATATCAGGTCCGGACGCCACTGCCAGCCCTCTACGTGGGCAAAGAGCGGGGCATACGTGGCCATCTGCACAATGTCGGCATTACGCTCCAAGGTAGTCATAAAGGCAGCCTCAAGGAGCGATGCATAGAAATGGTTCCACTTCTTGCCGGTGGCGTGGCAGGCGTACTCTCCTGCAAACACCTTCGGACCCTTGCGGTCGTAATTGTCGTAACGGGCTCCCTGACTGAGGAACCAGTCGTACGGACGATAGAAATGCTCGTCAACAAGGTCTGCGCCCAGTCTCTTCATCTCGGGCCAGAGGTAATCAAACTGATTGCCTTCGGAGTTGGGGCCAGATGAGCCTACAATCTTGATGTAGGGATATTTGGCGCGTATGGCATCAACGAATGGCTTCAGATGCTCCGGATAGATTGGGTCCCACTGCTCATTTCCTACGCCTATGAACTTAAGGTTGAAGGGTTGCGGATGTCCCATATCGGCACGAAGCTTGCCCCACTCGGTATCTGTTCCGCCATTGGCGAACTCAATGAGGTCAAGAGCATCCTGAATGTATGGCTGGAGCTCATCAACCGGAACATGCGCGTCCGCCTTGTCATTCTGGAACTGGCAGGCAAGGCCGCAGCTCACAATGGGCAGAGGCTCGGAGCCAATCTCCTCGGAAAGCAGGAAAAACTCATAGAAGCCCAGACCGTAACTCTGGTAGTAATCAGGATAGAATCTGTGCGGGAAGGTGTATTCCCAACGGTTCTCATTGAGCGGACGGTTCTCTACCGGACCAACGGAGTTCTTCCAGTTGTAACGGGTATCAAGGTCTGTGCCCTCAACTATGCATCCGCCTGGAAAACGGAAGATGCCCGGATGAAGGTCATACAGTGCCTGCGCAAGATCTTTTCTTAAACCATTCTCGTGGCCTTTCCAGGTATCAACCGGGAACAATGACACGTGCTCAAGGTCAACGCTTCCGCCCCTGCTCTCAAGGAATATGCGCAGAGTTGCCTTTGGGTTGGTCTCAGGGGCAGTTATCACAATCTGATACTTGGCCCACTCCTTTGAATTGACAATGATGCGATTCTGGGTATAGAACTGGTTCTCGCCCATCGATGCGGTATTCACAAGCTCTATGCGCAGTGTCTGGCTTCCGCCGTCCGGTACTCTGGCCCAGACGGAAAAACGATACTTGTCTCCTTTCTTTATGCCAATTCCGAAGAAACCCTCATTGTCCAGACCAGTCCATTTATGACGATGTCCCGGCTCTACAAGCCGTACATAGTGAGGGTTGCGCTCAAACGGGCCGTCATCCCTCACCTCCACCTTACCAAACGCTTTCCATCCCTGAAGGTTGTCCTGAGGGAACTCAAAAGAGCGGTTCTTTACCAACTCGGCATAAAGGCCGCCATCGGCCGCAAAGTTGATATCCTCAAAGAAGATGCCGTACATTGTGGGTTGTATAGGAGCACCCACCTTCTTTAAATCAATATCAAACTGGCTTGTCTGCGCGCCCACTGTGAGAGAGAGGCCTGCCAATATTGTGGTGACAATAGTACTTACTTTCATCTGATTATAGTTTACCTGTCACAAATATACATATTAATTCCTCACCCTTAATCCAAATTTGCAAACCATAAACTATAGTATTATATTTGTAAGATAATATTTAAATACAGTAGCACTTTGATACTATCCAAGGAAATAGCCGTCTGTCTGAACCTGGCAGCCTGCAAACTCAAGCAATACACCGCATCCATGCTCAAAAAATACGGTGTAGACCTTACTCCGGAACAGTTTCTGCTGATTGATTTGTTGTGGAATCAGGGCACAATGACTCAGCAGAATGTGGCAGACACTATGCATAAAGACAAGAACTCTGTTACAAAGCTTGTTGACGCACTTGAGCAAAAAGACCTTGTGGTACGTCAGAAAGGTGAGTCAGACCGTCGTGAGAACATTCTGGTGCTGACTCCAAAAGCCATTGAGATGAAGGAAAGCGCCAAAGAGACCGGCATCTCCATACTTGAGGATATGATTCATGACATCAGCGAGGATGAGCTGAAATCCTTCCTGTCAACATTAGGAAAGCTGACGTCGAATATGGATAGATAGCACGTTATACCGCACTTATCTTTCTTGCCATTCGGGCACAGACACCCGGCAGGAACCTTTTGATTCCAACCATAAGAAGCTCCTTGCCCCCTACAAGCACCTCGCGCTTGTTGTTTTCTATAGCACGGATTATCTTCTTTGCGGCCTTTCCGGCAGAGATACCGCCATCCTGTCCGGGATCCATCAGACCATACCTCTTACCGCCTTTCACCAGAGCATTCAATGAAATGTTTGTCCTGACTCTGCCGGGGCATACTATAGTCACGCGGATTCCCTTTTCAAAATACTCAGCCTGCAATGTCTCGAAAAAGCCGTAGAGCGCGTGTTTGGCACTACTGTAGGCACACCTGAGCGGAAAACCGAACAAGCCTGCGATTGAGGTGGTCACGGCTATTTTCCCTCCGCCGGCCTGCACCATACTTGGAAGAATAGACTTAGCAATGGCAACGGGTGCGAAGTAATCCACTTCCATAATATTGCGGGCCATCTCCATCGATGTGTCCTCAACTGAGGCCCTCTGGCTTATTCCGGCATTTAAAAAGAGAATATCAATTCCGGCAAAAGCATTCCAGGCACAGGTACAGAGTTCCTCCACACCGTCAGCCTTGAGAAAATCGTAAGGAAGCACCACTACTTCCGCACCTCTCTCGCTGCACCGGCCTGCCACTTCATCAAGCCTTGCGGACGGGCGTGCAGTGAGAATCAGCCTACATCCCTTTTCGGCATACCCGTATGAGCAGGCCTCACCTATTCCCGATGACGCTCCCGTTATCCAGACTGTCATATCTATCTGATTCTCTCTCTTGACACCAGTCCCAACATTCTGAACAGAATCTTTGGCAGAGGCTTCCTGGGATTACGTTTCCTCATATTGATATTCCACCCGAGCTTTGCCACAATCGGAATTTTGTGTGACTCTACAAACTCAATAAGAGTTCCGTCAGGATCCTCAATGTATGTAAAATGTCCGGATGCCGCACCCATATCGAACTCTATGTCGCCAGGACAGCTGTCAACAGTGAATGGATGGCCTTTTGATGCGCAGAAACTGCCAAAATCCTTCATTCCGCAAACATCAAAGCATATCTGAATGAACCCGGGATCACCCCAGAACCGGCCTTCGTAAATCTTACGTGGAACTCTGTCCAATGCCTGGACCAACTCAATAGTGCTGTCACCAAAAACCTCCGAGAACCCTCCTTTACGTGGCTCTTCGGTTGTGAGAATCACCCTTCGGTACAGTTGGCTGCTTCCTGGAAGGCTCTTCCAGTCTGAGAAACTCCCGTTTGTATCGCAAAGGACTTTTGTATAGCCCAATATCTCCGAATAGAATTTGACAGAGCGCTCCATATCAGACACGCCGATTACAGCTCCTACAATACCACCCATCAGGCGGTTCTCCTCAATGTAGATGCTCTTATCCTCTACCATCTGGAACCAATTGCCATAATTGTCCTGAATATATGAGCATCGTGTTCCATCAGGTAGTCTGTCTGACAAACCACCATTGAAGGCCTCAATATTGCGGCATTTCACCTTGGCCGCAAATATTCCTAAGTCACCAATTGAGACCTCAAAAGGACAGGGCTCAGGCTTTCTTTTTGAATACTGCCAAATCTCAAACCCTCCACCGCCCTGAAGGCACATTGCAATCGCAGCGTGACGCTTCTGAGGTGCGTTTCCCGTATATGGAAGCATCCTTTCCGCCACCGTGTCATCCTCCAGGATTTTAATGTCAGCTCCAAATTTCTCTATGAGCCAGTTCCAGGTATCCCTGAAACTCACTGTACCCACTCCTATTTGCTGTATTCCGTTGATTTGGTATGCGCACATATTGTATAATCTCTTACCTTTTACTTTTGTGGCGCAAAAGTAGTAAAAGATATTACTAACGCAAAATATTAGCCATACGTATCTATCTTACTTAAGTAATCTTCAAAAATAACTTGGTAATATATCAGTATCTTTTACGCTTACTAAACAAAGGCATTACTAACGACATATAACAGTCGTTACTAACGATACGCATTTTACAATATAGTTGCATGGCTTGCATTTGAGACCTGTTCCTCTGACCCATTATTAATGAGCGGCTTGATAGACGAAGATTTCTCCGTCGTAGTGGGTTGGCATGAGCAGACTGATCTTGGACAACTTATCCAAAACACACATAACTATCTAGATTCGGTTTTTCTATTGATTTCATTGATTTCCAGAACAGGAACGTCCTTCAACTTTAATGTAACATCAAGGAAGGTCGTGTCAATTGTCAGACTGACAGTCTCAAACCCAATGTATGACACCTCAATTCTATCTTTCGGGTTCTGCAGACGGAAAGAGAACTCACCAATGGAATCAGTAACGGCATGAGCGACAATACGGTTGCCGGCATCCCGTTCAACAACGTTAGCCATCATTATCGGGCCAATGGAGTCCGATACTACACCTCTGATTGTGTCACCGGCCTTTTCGCCTGTAGGGAGGGGCGTTGTCTTGAACAGGCTGTTCCCGCTCTGACGTTGCCTGTATCTCTGCAGGTCCTCCTTATTATTCATATAACCATTATTGAGTATCGTTGAGCGGATTCTCAGATTATCAGGGAAACGCTCAAACAAGCTGAGGGCCTGCCGCTCATCAACCTTTCCCTCTATTGTGAGCGACTCGATCTCTATGGAGTCCATCCACTGCGGAATAACGACATCATCAGTGAAATTTAACGTAAGACGACGGATAGCACCAACCTTTTTCAGAACTTCCGGAACCTCAGCGACTTTGAGATCCAGCCCATAACCACTCTTATTCTTTGTTACAAGCTCATTCAGTACCTGTGCCTCATCCTCGCTCCTGCGTACCAGCCAGCCAATCTTGGGTGCGAGCCCGTAGCGGGCGTCCTGCTCCATTCCCACCAGTCCTGCCCACATCTCCATAGGCTCGTCGCGCTCTACCAGACCAGTCGCATCGTTCATCTCAATATATCGGAACGGTACCTTGACCATCTCCGGAGCGAACTTATGCAGGATGTTCACGTGCTCAGGCGTACGGCCGTCCTCATCGAACGGCAGGAACTTGAGAAACCAGCCGTCAAACTCGGTGGGCGTGTCAGGACTGCAGCCACCGCCACGAACCTCCTCCGGCCTTTTAGTCTTTACTATATTCATCCAGAAACCGGTATCGGGATGGCCTTCGGATGCACGCACAAACTCCTCAAGAATAGGGATAAGCTGGTCGGTCCACCACTTCAGACCATACTTCTCAAGCTTGCGTGTGCGCTCAAGAATGCTCTTCCAGTCTGCGGGAGTACCAGTCAGAGTAATATCCGGTATTCCGCACGACATATATATCACAATGTACTCAAAGTACGACTTCACGCTCTCCATCAGCGTAATCTGCGATGCCATCCGCTCATTCACGCCTGTAGTGCTGAATGAGGCAGTTATCAACTCTGCCACACCATCCTTGGTATATGTGCCAATCTCATCGGTGAAATCGCTCAGAAGCGCTTCCCAGCTCACATCAGGATTAGTAAGTGGCAGGTCACTTCGCACTACCAGATCCATCTTGCCCTCATGGCTTACCAGCAACGGGCGCATCTGCTCAGGATTGTCATTGACGTGATGCGCGAGACCCTGGCATATCAGCAGCCATATCGCATCGGGAGTAAGCGTTACAGGGCGATGGTCCGCGAATGCCTTAACCATTCCCTTGAAGAACGTATCGTAACCGAAGTAGCACAATTTGTCCGATGCGAAACTTGATTTGACAACTGAGCTGTAAGGCAGTTCCTTGTCTCTCAGAAGCGACTGGATAATCTGCTCGCCATCCGAAATGGTATAGAATGTGTCTCTGGGAGCTGGCAGGTCCTTATCCACCAGAAATGTCACCGCCCCTTCTTTCATAATTACATCATTGGCTCGTGACTGGGCGCACAATCCATCAGCTATGAGCAATGCGCCTATCGCCAAAGCAAATCTTACAAAACGGACTATTGTTCTCATATCGCTACGGTTTTGCCACAAAATTAGGTACTCGCACTATAATTTACACACGGATAAGTGTTGCAAAAACGTTGCAATTGCAAATCAGAAGACATTATCGGCTATAAGCTCCAGAAGTTCCTCACCAAACTGCTCCCATTTGGTTTTGCCGAAACCAGGAATAGACATCAGCTCTTTTTTGTTCCTTGGAGCTGCATCGGCTATATTCAGAAGGGTCCTTTGACTCAGAATGAAATAGGCCGGCACCTCTTTCCTCTTATACTGCACTTTCCTCCACTCCAAAAGGGCCTCCACCAGTTCGGGATGACGATTCTCATCGTAGATGTCGTGGTCAGCGACGTATGGAACTTCCACCCCGGCCGTAGCGCGTCTCTTGCGTTGTCTCTTAGATGTCACGCCCGCTTTTGCCGAATTAAGAATGGCCTCTACCTTGCTCTTATGATACGATTCCACCGAGAATCTGTCTGTCTGGAGTCCTGTTATGCCCTGAAGACGGACACCGGCCTCCGCAAGCAGCTCATTGCCATTTTCCCTAAGACGTTTGTTCGTCTCCTTATTGTCGGTCTCTATGGTGAGCATAGGCGCAATCTCTGAGACCACATCGCCAAGATTCAATGTGAAATACTCTGCCGCCTTTCTTACCCTCTCGTGCAGGTAGCCGTCAGCCGGATCATTGCCGCTAGATGCTGCCAGCCGCTCAATCTGTGAGCAGAACTTCTCTGACACCTGGCACAGCTCAAACACCTTATCGCTCAGTAATGTGAATTTCTCAGCCTGTCGCGGCGATATCTTGCGTATCTCATTCTGGAATATCCGCTCCAACCTTTCCGTGCAGATTCTAAGCGGACGCAGGTCAAAACACTCCTTAAGCTGATTGAAGTAATAAGCCCTCTTCTCAGTTTCCAACACGCTCTCCACCACCTGCGCCTCAGGGATGCTCCTACAGAAACCGCTCACGCTCTCGTTGCCGAACACGCAAGAGCCGGAGATGGGCGATGTGAGCACTATGCCTTCCAGCGTACGGCATCTGGACAATGCCACATACACCTGCCCGAATGAGAAGGCCGATGCGGCATCAATCATTACCTTGTCGAATGTGAGTCCCTGGCTTTTGTGTATTGTGATAGCCCACGCCAGTCTGAGGGGATACTGGCTGAATGTACCCTGAACAATAGGCTTTATCTCATTGTCAGCGCTGTCTATCTCGTACCTGACATTCTCCCATTTCTCCAACCCAACGGTTATTTCCTCGCCGTTCTCATCAGTAACGGTTATGCCGTCGTCAGCGTCTATATCTGTTATTATGCCTGTCTTGCCGTTGAAATAGCGCCCCTGGCGACTGTCATTGCGTATGAACATCACCTGCGCGCCCTTTTTCAACCGCAACTGCATATCAGCGGGAGCATTATTCTCAGGAAACAGTCCGTCCAGCTCTGCATCGAATGTATATTCCTTGCCCCGCAGCTCACGGAGTTTGCTCATATTGATGCGGTCGGCTGTAGCGTTGTGTGTGGTGAGCCTTATCCAGCCGCTATCATTCCTCTTCGGCTCGAAGCCCGGATCCAGACGGCTGTCAAGCGCCTGCGATGTGTATGCGTCAAACCGTCCGTCGCGAACATTGTTCAACACACGCACAAAGTCGGCGTCCTGCTGACGGTATATGGTCTGCAACTCTATGGTCACATATCTAAGACGTGTCATCACCTTGGCATCAAAGAAGAATGGCGATGGATATACCTGCTGAAAGTACGGCCTCTCATCGTCTTTCAGCACAGGAGGCAACTGCTGGATATCGCCAATCATAAGCATCTGCACACCTCCAAACGGACGAGGGTCGTGACGCACCTTGCGCAAGACATCGTCCATAGCGTCAAGAAGGTCGGCCCGCACCATCGATATCTCATCAACGATAATCAGGTCAAGCGTGCGAATAATCTCTAATTTCTCCTTGCGGAGCTGCCGTTTGGCCTCAGGCATCTGATACTCCGTGACCAACTCGCGCACATCGGGCAGATAAGGGCAAAGCGGCAGTTGAAAGAACGAGTGTATTGTAACACCGCCCGCGTTCACTGCCGCTACGCCTGTTGGAGCCAGAACCACCAATCTTTTGGCGGTAGTCTCCACAATATGTCTCAAAAACGTTGTCTTTCCGGTACCGGCCTTTCCAGTAAGAAACACGGATACACCGGTATTGCAGATATAATCCTCTGCCAGATTTACTATTCTGTCTTTCATAATATTAGATAAAGCATACTTACAGTAGTCCGCGACCCTTAAGGAATGCGGTATTGTCCGGCTCACGGCCTGCGAACTGACGGTACAGAGTCATAGGCTCCTCGCTGCCGCCCTTCTCAAGGAACGTCTGCTTGAATTTGGTGGCAAGCTCTTTGTTGAACACCTCACCGGAGTTCACGAAGATTGAGAATGCATCCTTATCAAGTACCTCAGCCCACAGATATCCATAGTAACCGGCGCTATAGCCACTTGAGAAGATATGATTGAAATATGTGGTGCGGTAACGCGGAACAATCTCCTTGATAAGGCCCATCTCATCGCACACCTTCTTCTCGAACTCATCAATGTTGATTCCGTCGATGCTCTCAAGCTCGTGCCACCTCATATCCAGAATAGAGGCAGCGCAAAGCTCGGTGGTCATAAAGCCCTGGTTGAATTTGAGGGCGTTGTTTATCTTCTGCACAAGCTCTGCAGGAATAACCTCACCGGTCTCCTTGTGGAAGGCATACTTTGCCAGAAGCTCAGGCTGGAAAGCCCAGTTCTCGTTAAACTGTGAGAACATCTCCACAAAATCGCGCTTGACGTTGGTACCGCTTACCGACGGATAGTCGCACTGAGTGAGCAGGCCGTGAAGTGCGTGACCGAACTCGTGGAACACAGTCTGAACCTCGTCTATGTTCAGGTACTCCTCCAGATTGCCGACATTTACTATAATCGGGCGGACCATATTGCCGTCAGCATCAACATACTGCTCGCGCACATTGTTCATCCAGGCACCGCCGCGCTTGCTGGAGCGTGGCAGATAGTCGGTGGTGAAGATACCAAGCAGTGAGCCGTCGGCCGCAGTAACCTTATAAGTGGTGACCTTCTCCGGGTTGTAAGATGGCACACCCTCAAGCTTCTCCATATTCACGCCATACAGTTCCCTCGCTGCAATGAATATGCCGTTAACTACATTCTCAAGCTTGAAGTAAGCCTTTATCTGCTCCTCGTCAAGGTCATACTTCGCCTTGCGCACCTTCTCGGCATAATACCACCAGTCCCAAGGCTGAATGGTTGAGCCTGCAGGAAGCTTGCCGTCCTTGATGTCCTGGTTCATTATCTGCTGCATATCGGCAACCTCCTCGTTGGCCCTGGCAACGGCAGCCTTCATAATGCCGGCAAGAAACTCATCTACTGTCTCAGGGTCGTGAGCCATCTTCTCCTCAAGGATGTATGCGGCAGGATTGCTGTAGCCCATAATCTGAGCCTTCCTGATGCGCAGGCCCATCACATCAAGAACCAGCTGGCTGTTGTCATTCTCATTGCCGTTATGACCACGCATTGTATAAGCCTGGAACATCTGCTGGCGCAGGGCACGGTCCTCGGTAGTTGTCATAGCATTAGGATAATCCGATACGCTGATTCCGAACTTCTCCTTGAATGCGTTGCTCTCAGCAAGAATGTTGTTTCCAATGTTCTGCGTCTTTGACGCTATCGCGGTGTTAATCTCGCGAAGCTCGTTCTGCTTATCCTCGGGCAGGCCTACGCCATCGCGCACGAAACCATCGTAATACTTCTTCAAAACCATCCGCTGCTCGCGTGTCAGGCCGCTCTGGTCAGCGTTGTATATGGCTGCGATACGGTCATAGAGTCTCTTATTGAAAGAGATGTTGTCCGAGTGGGCAGATGTAAGTGGAATAGCCTCCTCAATGACAGCGTCAAGCTCGTCTGAGCGGTCTGTCTCGGAGATGTTGTATAGAACTCCCGATACCTTGCTCAGGATGTTGCCTGAAAGCTCCAGAGGAACTATGGTATTCTCAAATGTGGGAGCCTCGGAATTCGATGTGATGGCATCAATCTCTTTCTGCTGCTGCTCAATGCCGGCCTTGATTGCCGGAATGAAATCGGAAGTCTGAATCTTGTCAAACGGAGGAATTCCGTAAGGGGTGTCCCAATCGGTCAGCAACGGATTGGTTGGTTTCTGTGTACAAGCTGTCATAGCCAAAATAGCGACCGCAACGGTCAGTAACTTTTTCATATTAAAATAATTAATGTTAATGCAAATGCAATCTATCTGTCTGCTCAGTATAATAGCGGATTATCCTCTCCAAGGCGCGCTTGCACACAGGGCAGAAGTCAGGATACCCGTTGGTGTGCATACGGCAGTCAAATGAGCCACGCCAAACACCTTTCGACATATATCCGCCTCCCTCGTACAGGCCAACCTCCGGCAGCCTGCCCACCTCCTTGCGTTCCTTGCCGGTTCTTACCGCACGCGGATTCTGCACGGGCGCAGGTGTTGGAACAGGAGTCTCAGGCGCAATCATATCCCTCCACTTGCTGTCAAAATCAACCTGAGTGGTGATGTTCTGCTCCCAAGGCTCGGTCTGGGAGTTGTAGTAATTCTCGTACTGGTCATCGTAATAATACTCGTCAGCCAGTCCGCCGAAACTATGCCCGAACTCGTGTACCACAACCTTCGCCTCGGTAGGATGGTGCGCTGCCGTAAGGGTGTATGAGTTGAAGATGCCGCCGCCACCATAGTTCTCAGTATTGGCACGGCGGCCTGCCCAGCCTGGGAAAGTATTCAACTCATCCAGATAAATCCGGCACTCCCTGGCATTCCCGGAAAATGTATAATCAACACGCAGAGTGTTGTCTGAGAGCCTCTGGACCTGACTATAGGCGCTTGCTATGGCAAACAAAGCAAGCAGGCTGGAAAGTAACGCGCGTCTGCCCAACATCATTTCTTAAGTTTTGCGGCAAACTCCTTTGCCTTTGGAATGCACTTTGTGATGTGGTTGATGCGGGTCTGGTCGCTTGGATGCGTGCTCATAACCTCAGGAACCGCGGCAGTTCCCCCTGCCGACATCTTCTGCCAGAACGACGGAGCCTTGTCAACATCGTAACCAGCTATTGCCATTATGATAAGGCCTATCTCATCGGCCTCCAGCTCGTGCTTGCGCGAGAACGGCAACAGCACACCATACTCACCGCCCATATTGAAGGCCAGGTCAAACAGAGCCTGTGTCTGCTCGTTGGTCTTTACACCAATCACCGCACTGGCCAAGGTGCCGGCGGTATTCAGTACGGCCTGCTGGCTCATACGCTCGTTTCCGTGACGCGCCACGGCGTGGGCTATCTCGTGCCCCATAACCACAGCTATATAGTCAGCCGTGGTACAGTACGGCATAATACCCTCGTAGAACACAATCTTGCCATTCGGCATACAGAATGCGTTTACCTCTTTCGACTGCACAAGATTGTACTCCCATTTGAGCCCCTGCAGAATACTTGTCTCACCCACAGACGCCAGATAGGTGTTCAATGCCGCTGTCAGCCTCTGCCCCACCTGAGTAATCATAGCTGCCTGCGCGTAATTGGTGGAGAGCTTCATAGAGCTCATCATAGATGCGTAAGACTGATCCGACAACGATGTTATCTGGCTGTCGGGATACATAAGCAGCCTGCGTCTGCCGGTAAAGGCCACTGTGCTGCAGGACACCACTACAAGCGATACCGCAACACCGATTATTATGTTTTTGACACTTTTCCTTCTCATCCTGATTCCAGACATCAATCAGCAATAGAGTAATCCATCTGTTTCTTCTCAAGGTTGCACGATGACACATAAACCTTGATAGGGTCGCCCAGGCGATACTTCTTGCCGGTGGAGTGTCCTGTCAGACAGTAGTTGCGGTCATCGAACTCAAAGTAGTCTCCTCCAAGAGCACGGATAGGAATCAGGCCCTCGCACTTGTTCTCTATAATCTCGGCATAGATGCCCCACTCCGTTACTCCGCTGATTACGGCATCGTAAGCCTGGCCCATACGCTCGCTCATATACTCCACCTGCTTGTACTTGATGCTGGCGCGCTCGGCCTGCTCGGCAAGCTGCTCCATACTTGAGCAGTGCTCGCAATGCTCCTCGTACCTGGCCTGCGATACCGTGCGGCCTCCGCTCAGATAACGGGTAAGCAGCCTGTGCACCATAAGGTCAGGATAACGGCGGATAGGCGATGTGAAGTGCGTGTAATACTCCATTGACAAGCCGTAGTGTCCAATGTTGTCGGTACTGTAGCAGGCTTTCTGCATAGCGCGCAAGGAAATCGTCTCAACCAGATTCTGCTCGCGCCTGCCCTTTACATCGGCAAGCAGCTTGTTCAGCGACTTGGCCATCTCGGCATTGGAGCCTGTGGTCTTGACCTTGTAGCCGAACTTCTGCACGAACTGCGCCAGATTATCCAGACGCTCCTGATCGGGCTTGTCGTGGATACGATATACAAATACCTTCGGGCTCTTGTCCTTGGGCTTGCCTATGAATTCCGCCACAGTGCGGTTTGCCAGAAGCATAAACTCCTCGATAAGCTTGTTGGCCTCCTTAGACTCCTTGAAATAGACGCTTACAGGCTTGCCATTCTCATCAATCTCAAAGTGAACCTCCACACGGTCAAAGTCAAGAGCTCCGGCAGCCATACGCTTGTCGCGCAGAATCTGCGCCATAGAGTTAAGGGTCATTATCTCCTCCCTCAGCTCATCACCCGGCAGAGACTCCTTGCCACCGGCCTGCTCACGCTCAATTATGGCTTGCACCTCCTCGTAGGCAAAACGGCGGTTACTGCGGATTACAGTCCGGCATATTCTGGATGAACGTACCTCGGCGGCCTCGTTCATTGTGAAAATCACCGAGTATGTGAGCTTGTCCTCGTCCTGACGCAGCGAGCAGAGATCATTGCAAAGCTTCTCAGGCAGCATAGGCACAGTGCGGTCAACCAGATAGACCGATGTGGCGCGGTTGTACGCCTCGCGGTCAATCACACCACCCTCAGTCACATAGTAACTGACATCGGCAATGTGAACGCCAACCTCCCAGAGACCATCCTTTATCTTGCGGATAGAGAGGGCGTCATCGAAATCCTTGGCGTCACGGGGGTCGATGGTGAATGTGGTCACATTGCGGAAATCCTCACGGCCGGCCAAAGCCTCTGCCGGAATCTCCGACGGAATCTTGTTCGCCTCCTCCTCTACCGTCTCAGGATAGGAATAAGGCAGCCCGTACTCAGCCAGAATGGCGTGCATCTCGGTCTCGTTCTGGCCAGCGGCGCCAAGCAGGTCAATAACCTTGCCTACAGGATTACGTCCGGCACCATCGGGCCACTCAATCACCTTGACCACAGCCTTGTCGCCATTCTTGCCACCCTTCAGCTTATCGCGCGGAATAAATATATCAACATCGTTCTTATTGGCTGTAGTCAGGAATGCCATACGGCGGTCTATCTGAAGCGTTCCCACAAATGTGTCCTTGGCCCGATGCAGAATCTCCATCACCTCGCCCTCGGGAGCTGTCATAGAGCGACGCGCGAACTGCACTATCCGCACACGGTCACCATTCTGGGCACCCTTGGCATTACGCTCGGCCACCAGAATGGGAGCACTGCCATCGTCTGGAACAAGATAGTTCTTGCCTCCCGACTTGCGCTGGATCACGCCCTCAAGGAACTTCTCCTTGTGTGCCAGCTGTATGCGGCCGTCAACCTCCTTCAGATAGCCGTCCTCCACCATATCCATAACCACGTCAAGGCAGAGAGCGCGCATAGGATGCGTCTTCATACGCAACTCCTCATACAGGCTCTTGATACTGACCGAAGCATCGGCATTTCCCACAAAATAGTCCTTGATAAGGTCCATCATAACCTTTCTGGTCACACGGACACCACCTTTATACGAACGTCCCATATTGCAATCATTATAACAACACGCAAGTTACACAAAAATCAGACACATTGCGCGCGATACCTATAAAATTATGGGGCAGGCGGGAAAACACGGTTTTATATTCAAACTAATTCGTGTAGTGAATAAAAAACGCTATTTTTGTTCACTACATAAGCAAAACTGAATGAAAACCATTGTTGCCAGGCAAAAAGAGGAAAGGGACAAACTGCTCTCAATAGAGTATCAGGAAAGGTATGCCTACGCCAAGGCCGCCCTATACAGGGATTCCAAACCGATAAAGCTGATAACGGGTCCCAGACGCGCGGGCAAGTCAGTCCTTGCACTACAGGTGCTGTCTGACAAGCGTTTCGCATATCTGAATTTTGACGATTCATTGCTTCTGGATAATTTTTCCGAGGATGCCGTAGAGCAGGCACTCAACGAGGTGTATCCCGGATATGAGTTCCTGTTGCTGGACGAGGTCCAGAATCTGGAGGGCTGGTCTATGTGGGTTGAGAAGCTCTACCGGAACGGAGTCAATATGATTATCACCGGCTCGAACGCAAACCTTCTTTCCGATGATATCGCCGCAGCCTTGTCTGGCCGCTATGTTGAGATACGCTTGTTCCCGTTCGCAGCCAGCGAGTATATGCAATATCTGGGCTATGCACCGGATTCTGACACACCGATACAGATTTCGGAAATTAACAATCATTTGGATGACTTTATGACAAATGGCGGTTATCCGGAAATTGTCAGAACACCTCAGGTTACATCCGGGTATCTCTCCAGCCTTTATGACGCAATAATAGTCAAGGATATAGTCCTGCGATACAAGGTGCGCAAGGTGGAGGAGCTGTACAATGTAGCCGACTGGCTCCTTTCCAATTTCACGAACCCGTTCAGCGCCACGTCGCTTGCCGTGGAGTTGGGTATGTCCAGTGTTCTTACGGTGCAGAGGTACTCAACATATCTGCAGGCCACATATCTCTTTCAGTATCTTCCCCGTTTCTCCAACAAGCTGAGGCTGATGAAAAAGGCAGATAGGAAGGTTTATGTGGTGGATAACGGCTTTGTGCTGGCGCGTGCGTTCGAGCTCTCGGCCAACAACGAGGGCAGGTTGCTTGAGAACCTGGTTTTTCTGGAACTGCTCAAACGCGGTTACGACCTTAAGAAATATGAATTGTTCTATTATCGGTCACGTAATGACAGAGAGACAGACTTTGTGTGCCGTCAGGGAGTCAAGGTTGAGCAACTGATACAAGTCTGCTACAATATGGACTCTGCCAAGACCCGCAAGCGCGAGGTGGATTCACTGACAGAGTGCGCCGAGGAACTGAAATGTGGCATCTTATCTATTATCACCTGGAATCAGGAGGAGATTATAGAGAAGAATGGATATTCCATAAAGGTTGTTCCGCTTCGCAAGTGGATACTTGGTTAATCCTGTTGACAATGAGGCGCACATCACTACATATCATCTTGCCGCTTGTGGCCCTGCTGTGGCTGCTGGCATCGGCATCGTGCTCAGACCACAGCGCGATGCGGCAGTTGGAGGCCGTGGAGGCCATCCTTGACGAGGCTCCCGCCGATGCCCGCACGCGTCTGGACAGCATTGACGCCTCCGCGCTACAGGGTGAGGCCCGCGCCCTCTACGCCATGCTCAAGACCCAGGCCGACTACAAGTGCTACGTTGACATAGCGAGCGACAGCCTTATCCGCGAGGCCACCGCCTGGTACGGCACCCGTCGCAAAAGCTGGCGCGCGGCTATGAGCTGGTACTCGCTGGGGTGCGTAAGCGACCTGTGCGGCAATGACACCACTGCCATAGACGCATACCTGAAGGCCCTGAGCCTGTTCCCTGACACGCTGGTACGGCAGTATGTGCTTTGCGAGCAGAATATAGGTAAGTTGCATATAGACCGACTTATGTACGATGATGCGGCTAAATATTTCAAAATGTGTATGCAAAACTCATTCCGATTGGGTGACATAACTACCGGGACATACGCGAGATATAATCTCGGACTGTGTAATATGTATATGCACAAATATGCCGCTGCCGACAGTATATATAACGATATGTTGGAAGATGTGAATGTTCCAATAGCGTACAAGAACAGGATATTGCTCCAAAAGTCAAAGATAAGCTTATACCACAACAAAGATATCAGATGTGCTATTATGTACATTGACGACTACCTGAAGACGGTGAATAATCCAGAGAACTCAGGTGCCGGCTTCAGTTTGAAAGGCAACGCATACTATGAGCTGAATGTGCCTGACTCGGCATATATCTACTACAAGAGGTCTATGGAATGTACGCCTGAATTATATACTGTATGCAATAATGCAGGCAGACTGGCAAGACTCGCTGCAACAAAAGGAAACTCTGATGAGTGTTTGTATTATTTAGGCTTATATGAAGAGATGATGGATTCTGTGTTCAGCGTCAAATATGTCAGGGGAATAGAAGATATAGTACAAAACCATAAAACGGAGCTTATGCGGAATAATCTTCGCAACAGACAGACCCGTTTCGTGATAATATGTATCTTTTTTCTGATTGTATTTGTATTGTCTCTCATATTGGCATTCATGGCAAGAAAGAGGCGAGAGCAGCAGAGAATCATACAACAGCAAGAGAACATACGCAAAAGCTCCATTGAGATACTTCAGGCAAAGGTGTCGGAACTGCAGAACGATACACCGCAGGCTCGTGAGGCAATTCTGGAGCTCTACAGACACAGACTCACTTATTGCTATGAGAGATTCAGGAAAGCACCGGAGTTCAAGGCTCTGCTTGCGGTGAAGGCAAACATTCCAGACTCAGCGTCCAATTCCCAAACCTCCGCCATTATCAGAGAGCTGAAAGTGTCTTACATTGAGACCATTCAGGATATACATACAGAGATGCCGTCTGCAAAAGAAGCTGATTTCATAACATTGGTGCTGTCCTCTTTGGGATGTACAAATGAGCAAGTCTCATTACTGACGGGTAATGTTACTCCAGATGCCATACGTAAGCGGAAGCACAAGATATCGCAAAATATGCCGGAAGATTATTATTCAATGATAGTCAACTACTCTTGCAAGAAATAGCAAGACAGTCAATTACATTTTTTCCGTTTTTTTTCCGCTCAGTAATTCCTTTTCAGGTGTCGTGTTAATCTACATTTGTAGTACTAATAGCAAACATTAACATTGTTATGAAAAGATTTTTGAGCTTACTAATTTCGTTCGCTTTGTATTCTACAGCGTTCGCAAATGACGAGATTCTACTATTAGCAGACGAGCCGCCTGAAAATTTCGAGATTCAGCCATCGCGATCTACAGATCCAACCGTAACCGCTTTCATCGACGAATTAACCATTTCACTTGATTTGTCTGTCCTAGCCGATTGCGAGTACAGCGTCACGGACAGCTCCACAGAAGCCGTCATCTGCTCCGGCAGGTTCCACGCAGGCGCAACCACCGTATTTAATATGCCTACTGGTACACCAGCCGGCACCTATCGCCTTAGCGTGTACGCCTATGACTGCTGGTGGACGGGTTTATTTGAATTTTAATTTTTTATCAAAACAAATATAGTTATGAATAAGCATTGGCAATCCTTAACTATCCTCGCTTTGTTTCTAGTTGTTATGTCTTGTAGCAACGATAGCTATCTTACTCCCATTTTTGATGACAGTATGATTGATTGGAAAGAGTCTATGTCGGATATTATGGGAGACAATAAGGATAATCTTGAGAATAGAGGTTTCGTCTTGAAAGATATGGAATTTCTTACCGACGTTAAATTGGACAGCTCTCTTTTTTACAGCGGGGATTACTGCTATTATCCCGTCTTTTCCAAGAAGGATTCGGTTATCGAGGTCTTGAAATTTGATGACTTACAACACCTGGAAGGCGGTCATTCGCTAAAAACGGAGGCTATTAAATCGAAAATCAGTCAACTTATGACAGATAAAGATAAGTATGATGTCATTCGCTTGACTTGGATGTATAATGGTAAGGTCTTTCCTACACTTGCGTTATTCAACCGGTTGACGTGTGAGCTTGAATATGACAATATGTTGTTCAATTTGACAACATTATCCCGTCTTGATACCAATGAGATGGTTCAGTTGTTAAACAGATCCGAGAATCAAATGGAGGTTGACTCTGGTGGCGATGCTGTTTATTATTATGAGAATGGCAGTTCCGTCGCATCAGCTTCTGTCCATTGGAGCGCTATAGGACACTGGAATCCTGTGGTATATGACCCACATCCTAATAAAAACGTCAATGATACTATTATCGATCATTGGATTTATTACATTTATCGTCACGAGAGAGTCATTACATCCAAATCAACTTGGGCTGCCAGCTCAGCCTATGGTAGCTTCGCAGATATTATAGAAATAACTACACCGATTCCAAATCCCAGCTATTATTCAGTTAAGTATGCCTTATGGGCTGGTCCTAAAGGAGGATTTGATAATGGTAATTGGAACATATTAATTGTAAACGAAATCAATATGAACAATAGAATATCTTCCGGCGAAGGCTTTATGAAGGCGAAAACAATATATCCCTATAGAGAGCCAACTTACGGTTACTAATATACTCAAGTTTATAAAATTATAGATGGTGAGGAAATGAGAGGAGCATTATTGTCACTAGCCATTGCGTTCATGACAATTGGAGCGATGGCCCAGACGGCGGAGCAGCGGTTGAGCGGCTATGCCTCGAATATGATGCGGTTCAGCGAGCTCTGCACGCAGGAGAAGGTGTATCTTCAGTTCGACAACACCTCGTATTACACGGGCGAGACCATCTGGTTCAAGGCGTATGTGGTGAATGCCTCGGACAACCGCCGTGCCCCGAGCAAAGTGCTGTACGTGGATTTCCTATCCCCCGGCGGCGAGATACTGAAATCACTGAAGCTTCCCGTAGTGGCCGGTCAGGTGGACGGCTCATTCTCGCTGAACGACGCCTCCACCGCTCACGCTCGCGAGCTCCGCGGTGTCCTTCCCTACCGCAGCGGTTTCTACGAGATACGCGCATACACGGCCTATATGCTCAACTTCCCGGAGGAAATGATTTTCCGTCGCGTCCTTCCGGTCTTCGAGAAACCTGAGAAGGACGGCAACTACTATGGCGAGAAGCCGGTCATCAACGAGGTGAAGGACGATGAGCTGGAGCGTTTCCGCAAGCTGCCTGATGCCATCCGTGGCATTGACGTGACATTCTACCCTGAGGGTGGCCATCTTGTGACCGGAGTGCCCAACCGCGTGGCCTTCAAGGTGATGGGCAGCGACGGGCTCGGCGCGGATGCTGACGGAATGCTGAATGACTCCATCCCGCTGCGGTGCGTACATGACGGTATGGGCAGCGTAGTCTTCACGCCCCTGAGGACGCATAACCGCGCCGTCTTCACGTTTGGCGGCAGGAACTACCATTTCGACCTGCCTGACGCGGAGCGGGGCGGCTATCTGCTGAGCGCCGATGCTCAGGGCGACGTGTTGAGGGCTACGGTGCTCGCGGCGGGCGATGCTCCTGCCGACACCCTGGGCCTGACACTGACATGCCGCGGAGAGCTGAGGGACTTCAGGACGGTCACCGTGACGTCGTCCGCGTCGGTGGTCGAGATGCCGCTCGCTGATGCCGCTGAGGGAGTGCACTGCCTTACTTTGTTTGACCGCGACGGGACAGTGATAGCCACGAGACACATATATGTCAGAGGCCGCTCCGCACTGCCGTTAGTCACTGTCACGCCTGACAAGGACCGCTACGAGCCGTTCGGACCGGTGAGGCTCGAATTCGAGCTCAGGGACGGCGCAGGGCAGCCGTTCCGCGACCGCTTCTGCCTGTCAGTGCGCGATGCCGGATGTCCGGGCTCCGCCACGGAGACCGACATACGCTCCTCTTTGTTGCTATCGTCTGACCTTCGCGGACTGGTGTATAGGCCGGAGTATTATTTCGAGTCGGACGACGACCGGCATCTTGAGGCCCTGGACCTGCTGATGCTTGTACAGGGATGGGAGAAGTACGACTGGCGCAAGCGTGCCGGCGCTGAAGAGTACAACGAGGTGCACCGTCTGGAGAGGGGCCTTACGCTCAACGGCTGGGTCAAGACCCACCTGACCTTTACCGACAAGCCTGTTGGGGGAGCGAGTGTCGCCATCGTCACCGTCCCGAAGGACAAGAGACTCACGCAACGCCTGAGGTGCATCGTCGACTCAACCGGCTACTTCGGCTTTGACATCGATGACTTCTACGGCAAGGCGGAGCTCACGATGATAGCCAGACCAGCCAGGAAAAGCGCCTTTCAGAGAACCCCGAGGATGGTGCTGGAGCGCTATATGAGGCCGAAAGTGACGAGATATTCGCTGGCGGACAAGGCGCTGACGTATCCTGGAAGAGCGAATGTTCCCGGAAAGACGGATACGGCAGAGGAGGATAATGCCGCTGAGGACAACTATCCCACCGTCATCCAGCAGGATCTAGGATATGTGCTTCCGGAGGCCGTGATAGAAGGCTCAAGGATGTACATAGACTACTACACCTTCAAGGCGTTCGATGCTCATGAATATGCTGAGAACACGCTTGACAGGGGTAGCTATACTTCTGGAGTCAAAGGATTTCTGGGAGCGAACCATATAAGTTTTGATGTGAGTGACAGTAAAATCAAGCCGTTCTACTACGTACACGACTCGGAGAGGTTCTATGAGGATAACCACAATGAGGCACTCAAGGCACTGTATGGTATTCCCATTGGCGACACAAGCTTCCCTGCCGTGGATATCATAAGCGTCCTGGTCTATGACCGGCGTATGTATCTGGCTGATATATTGAAGCTGTGCCCCTTATACGTGAAGCACCTTGACAAGCATCTCATCACATTTAGCCCCACAGAACTATACTCAAAACGCTACAATCTGGTTGACGTCGAGGTCAAGGACCGTCATTTCCAGAGCACCCGCAGTGAGGAGCTTGACATGAGCCGCAGGCATACCACCATGCAGGGCTATTCAACTACCGCAGAGTTCTACAGCCCCCGGTATCCCGACGGCCCGATACCTGGCGACGTTGACTACCGCCGCACCCTCTACTGGAACCCCAACGTTATTACCGACGCCGACGGTCACGCCGAGGTGGAGTTCTACAACAACTCCTACTCAAAGCATTTCAGCGTGAGCGGGGCTGGCATCACCGCCGGTGGGACACCGTATGTCTTGGATTGTAGCTTTTGACAGACGTTATTCGCCAATGCGGAAGATACTCAACATAGTTATGAAGTACACATCGCTTGTCTCGTTTTTATTGCACAGGATTATTCCTGTTGTTTTGTGCCTGTCATTTCTTTTCTCATGTCGCTCCCATAACACACAGGATGATATGCTGCGGTATGCGTTGCAGATAGCCGGTCTGAACCGGCAGGAACTGGAGAGGGTTCTAAACCATTATTCCGAGGATTCATTGAAGTTGCGTGCCGCGCGTTTCTTGATTGAGAATATGCCTGGTCATTATTCCTACAGAGGTGATTTGGTTGACGATTATTACGATATTGCAATTCAATTGTTCAATTCAGAACTGACCCCTCAGCAGCAGCGCGATTCGCTCTGGACTCTGACAAACAGCCGCTTTTATCCGATTGGAGAGCACCCGATTCAAGATGCAAGGATAATTTCTTCTGAGTATTTGATTGCCAATATTGATAAATCATTTGAGGTCTGGAATAGTGCGAGATGGGCGGAGCATATATCCTTTGATGAATTCTGCGAATGGATACTTCCATATAAATGTACTGACTTTCAAAGCTTTGATGAATGGAGGAATGTGCTCTCCTCCAAATTCTCAAACAATTTGTCATCTATGCCGTACGATGACGAGAGCTATGAGTCAACGTTCCGAGCGGTCAATACCGTACGTCAAGAAATTATCGATAGCATTCATCCAATAGGTATGTACACCAAGAGTATCTATCCTATGTTAAGCGCTGAGACAATTTCGCGAATGACATTTGGTACTTGTGCGGATTATGTAAATCTAGGCGTGCTAACTTTTCGCAGTTTAGGAATTCCTGCTATTATTGAGGAAACTCCGTCTTGGGGCAGATATAGGGCCGGGCATTCCTGGTATGTTGTCCTCAATGACAACGGGGAGGAACTTCGTTCCGAATGGGATATCTCATCGTGTCCGGGTTCTCCATTTTTTCCATATCAAAGGATTCCTAAAGTATATAGACATACATATTCAATAAACAAGAGCAGGATTGATTATCAGAACAATTCCAGATATAAATATCCTTTCAGTTTATTCCAGGTGGATGTTACTGACAAATACTATAATACGTCAGATATTACCATTGACATTCCCACAGGTGTTAAATTGTCCGACAAATTTGCCTATATCGCAACATTCAATGGCTTTTCCACTGAATGGCAACCGGTGGATTATGCTCCTATAATGAAATCAAAAGCAACATTTGTTAAAATGGGGCGTAATATCCTATACATAGCGTTGGGGTTTGATGGCAATGCTTTGATACCCATCTCTAATCCGTTCATAATTCATAAGGATGGGTCGGTGGAATACATAAAATGCAATTTCGGTAAGAGACGGAGTGTGGATATCCGTCGAAAATACTACGAGTCGGAAAATGTCGTTTCTATGAGGAACAGAATTAAAGGCGGGCGCATACAGGCTGCCGACAATGCCTCGTTTGCTAATCCAGTAACGATGTATATAATAGATGACATTTATCTCTCAGACAAGACGGAGATTAATAGCGATTTACATAAATACCGATATTGGAGGTATTTATCAGCTGATGGAACATACGGGAGCGTTGCAGAGCTGGCATTCTTTAATGCCAATGGCGATATGTTGAACGGAAAGCCTATTGCTGTCACGCAGGCCGACGATCAGATTATATCAAATGCTTTTGATAATGACTGGCTTAGTAATTTTGAGACAGATATCCCTGATGGTAATTGGGTCGGACTGGATTTTGGAACACCAGTGTCTCCCAGTTATTTTAGAGTCATCCCAAGAAGTGACGATAACGATATACATCCGGGTGATACTTACGAATTGAAGTATTGGACCGGGGCATATTGGGTAACGCACGATATTCGTGTGGCAGATAGTAATATACTCCATTATGACAGTCTGCCATCTGACGCGCTGCTGTGGGTTCACGATAGGACGCGTGGCTGGGATGAGAGGCCGTTTCTCGTTGATGGGAACGGCAACGTGGAATGGTGGTAAATAACGATAAGGCTTATTCTATTTTAGTTTATAGTTTGAGCATACCTGCAAAAATACCGATTTCCCTTTTTTGGCTCCTGTTCAGCGTATCCTGCACCTTTGCCTGTGTCCGGTCCGTGAATGACTGGATGATAGTGGGCCGCTGGGCTGGAGCCGCTGTCTGCCTGCTGCCGCTGTTCTTGTGTACGGCTGTCTGTTCATACGGCTCCGGCAAGATTCCCTCGCGCTCAGACTCTGGCAAGCCAGATGGCATTACCGGATTAGTGTTTACCCCAGCCGCACAGTCGCTCGCAGTGTGCAACATTGCCGTCACGGTATATGGAGGGTTGCAGTGGCTCGGCGTGCTTGCGCCTGAGGGCACGTTCCGCATCACCGCAGGTTTTGACAATCCCGCAGGAATGGCCGCCGCGCTCACCTCCACGTTCCCGTTTCTTGTATATGCGTTGTCTGGATGCAAAAGACTTCTGCCGGTATGTACATACCTGTTCCTGGCGGAGTCGGCATTGCTGTATGCGGCAGGAACCAGGGCCGGACTGATAGCCATGACGGTTGCGTTCGGACTCAGTCTGTGGCCGCGTCTATCCTGCCGCGGACGCAACGCGATGCTCGCGGCGCTGGCGCTCTGCCTGACTGCGGCACTCGTCATAATGTTCTGCAGGAAGGAGGCATCGACATACGGCCGCAGCCTGATACTGCGCTGCAGCCTTAGCCTTGCGATGGAGCATCCCCTGCTCGGCGCGGGCCCTGGCGGGTTCCGGAGGCTTTTCATGCCGTATCAGGCGGAGTGGCTGAGTAACCCCGCGTATTCCGGAGCGTCACTTCTGGCAGACAATGTGGGCCATCCCTTGTGCGAGTATGTGCTCGTGCTTGTGAACTACGGCATAGTAGGACTGACTGTAGTGCTGTCACTTCTTGCGGCCACGGTTGTCCGCTCGCTGAGGATGAAGGCGCCTGAGGGCAGGGCATCGGCGGCTGTGCTGTCGGCGGTAGCCGTGCTGTCGGCCTTCTCCTATCCGTTCCGCTATCCGCTGACATCGGCAGTGGTCCTTGTGGCGTGCCTCACGGTGTGGGCCGGAGCCATTGACAGGCTTCCCGCAAGGATTGCGCGCGCTCTTCCCGCAGTGGCCGCCGCAGCGTACTGCCTCGCGTTCGCCCTCCTGCTCATACCCTGGCTGAAGGCGCAGGCTGACTGGAGGAGGATGTCAGACAGGAGCGGCGCGGGCGACCTGTCGGAGCCGGTGCTCGCCGGGTACTGCAGGCTGGAGAGCAGTCTGGGACGAGACCCCTATTTTCTGTACAACCAGGCCGTGACATACCATCAGGCCGGCCTTGACAGTGAGGCCCTCCAGTACATACGGTCAAGCCTCGCCATTATGTCGTGCTACGACTCCGTGCTTCTGGAGGGCGACATAGAGCGCACTCTCGGCCTTGGCGCTGAGGCTGAGTCCAGCTACCGACTCGCCTCTGCTATGTGCCCCTGCCGCTTCATCCCTCTGTACCGGCTGTTCCGTATGTATCAGGACGCAGGCCGCGACAGCGATATGCGCTCGGTGGGGCAGGAGATACTCTCCAAGCCGATGAAGGTGCCCTCGGCCGAGGTCCGCCGCATCAGACTGAGCGTGCGGCAGGCTTTGGCAGGACTGGTGATAACTGACTAATAAAGTGAATTTTTCCTTACTAAAACAAACAGAAAAGAATATCTTTGTGGACTCTGAATTGTCTTCATTGTATGAGATATGAGAAAACTGTTGTTTCTTTTGCTGTTTCTGTTGTTCTGTAGTGAGTTCGTGGCACAGGGCAGGCACGGCCAGCAACAGAACGCCAATGTGCTGCGCTCGTTCCGTGTGAGGGCATCGCAGGAGCAGCTTACCGCTGAACAGGCGTTGAGTCGTTTCGCCGGCAATATCTACCGTTTCAGCAGTGAGTTCCCGCAGGAGAAGGTGTATCTGCAGTTTCACAACACATCATACTATCAGGGCGAGACCATCTGGTTCAAGGCGTACGTTGTGGAGGCCGCCACACATCACCGGGCCTATCATGAGCCGGAAAGGTATGTCTCTACAAATCACGGAAAATACGATATGCAGGACTTTATGAGCGTGATGTTGTTTGACAGGGTGATGACCGAGCGTGAGGCGATGGACCTGTCTCCGCTGAAGATGGAGTGGCACCACAAGCACGGTATGTATGAGACACCTGAGGAGTTGTTTGCGGCTGAGCGCCGGCGTGTGGTATTCATAGAGATTATTCTTGAGCCCGGGCATCAGCGCCCCATCCGCAGCGAGCTGATGCACCTGAACTCCCGCGTAACCACCGTGATGGGCTATTCCGCTCCGTACGAGTTCTACAGCCCCCAGTATCCCGACGGCCCGATACCTGGCGACGTTGACTACCGCCGTACCCTCTACTGGAACCCCAACGTGATTACCGACGACGACGACCACGCCAGCGTTGAGTTCTACAACAACTCCTACTCAACTCACCTCAACGTAAGCGGGGCTGGCATCACCACCGGTGGTACGCCTTATGTACTAGATGCGGAGTTCTGATATTTGCAATAATCGGCTTAAATGATGCTGCAACAAGCAAATCAAAGCTTATGGTCTCACAGGAATTGCATTTTACAGATTAAACATTTTGTATAATACAAAATAGGTATTATTTTTGCCTGTATGAAAAAGGCATCTACTCTGGACAACCCGTTCGTATTACAGCCATACGTATCGGAAGAGCTATTCTGCGACCGCAGGAAAGAGATGGAATCCATTATCTCGCACATTGAGAATGGCGCCAATGTCACTCTGATATCTATGCGCCGCATAGGAAAGACAGGACTGATATTCCGTACATTTGAGGAGTTGAGGAAAAAGAAATATGGATACGACACCTTCTATGCGGACATTTATGCCACATCGGGACTTGACGATTTTGTCAAGGTGCTGGCCGAGGCTGTGGTATCACAAAGCAGCCTGTCTGCGATAAAGAGATTCTTCTCTATGCTTGGAGGAATCAGACCGCTCGTCAGCTATGATCCCATAAGCGGACAGCCTCAGGTTTCCATAACATATCAGACCGAGCTTCAAAAGGAGACGACGCTTAAATCGCTGATGTCGTATCTTGACTCAACAGGCAGGAAAGTGGTGGTGGCTATTGATGAGTTCCAGCAGATAAGGGAGTACGAGGATTGCAGGATGGAGGCACTGCTGCGAAGCCATATCCAGAATCTGCGAAATGTGCGTTTCATTTTCAGCGGAAGCCGCAGGCACATTATGACAGACATATTCGCCAGCGCGAAGAGTCCGTTCTACCAGAGTACGGTCAACATTCCATTACGTAAACTCGACTCAGACATTTACGCCGGTTTCATAAAAGACAAGTTCAACAAAGGCGGAAAGAGCATAGACGACGATACCGTAAGGTTCATATTGGAATGGACCCGATGCCATACCTTCTACACGCAGACTCTTTGCAACAACGTGTATATGCGCGCAGGTGAGGCGGTAACCATACAGGATGTATATTGCGCTATTGAGTACATACTTGATACAGAGGAAGACCGTTTCTTCACAATCCGCAACATGCTCACCAAAGGCCAGTGGAGATACCTGAAAGCCATAGCAAAAGAGCAAATCGTCACTCAGCCTACCTCTGGTGCCTTTATTTCTAAATACGGCTTAGGCACACCGGCGTCATCAAGGCGCACAATGGCCTCGCTGGTGGAAAAGGAACTTGTTCTTGAGACAGACACACCAGATGGAAAGGAATACTCCGTTTATAACCTGTTCCTCTCACGGTGGCTGGAATCATAATCCACGCTGGTAAGAAATATTTACAGGCTTTGTTCGGCTCGTGATGCCGCTCTGACTGCTTGCCTGATGTGATTATGAAGATTTTGCCTCCATATTGCAGACGCGCCGGATGTGCCGTCTATGACACCCGTTTCTGGTCCCGATGCGGAGTCCTAATATCCTAATGTCAGTATTTTCTCCTACTTTTATGGAACTGCCCGCCTGATTTCACTCCTTCGCTCTGACAGGTTGTAAAGGTGTCTTCATCTCAGAAGAAAGGTTACCAGAACAATCAGAGACTATTTTTGGAGCGTCTCTCCTAAGAAGCCGTTAAGCGAGTAGGCTTCGTGGAATTTTTTGTGTAAGTTTGCCATACTATGACAGATATTGGGACAAAGCAGGACATCCGCCGGCATATTCGGGAGATAATCCGGTCAAAGACACCTCAGGAGCTGAACAGCTTGAGCGATGAGGTATGCCGCAAGATACACCATACAGTGACGGCAGATAACAGAAAGCAGATGACCATACTGCTCTATTGGTCCCTGCCCGATGAGGTACAGACACCCGCATTGGTTGAGAGACTGCATCAGGAGGGGCATACCGTACTGTTACCTGTGGTTGTGGATGATATACTGCAGTTGCGGATATACCAGGGCATTGACAAGATGCAGGCCGGCCAGTTTGGAATACTGGAGCCTCAGAGCCAGACCTTCACTGATTACAACTCCATTGACCTTGCATTCATCCCTGGGCGCGCGTTCACCACAGACGGCATGCGTCTGGGCCGTGGCAAAGGTTATTATGACAGGCTGCTTCCGTTAATAAACAGCCCTAAGATTGGCGTGGGCTTTGCGTTCCAGATAGTGGAGCATCTGCCGGTAGAGCCACACGATGTGTTATTAGACAGAGTAATTAGCTAAAAAGAAATATGAGAAAAATTACATTCCTTACCACAATGACTGCCTTAATGGCGGTATGTTTGTCTGTGAGCAGCTGTCAGCCGGCCGACCCATTCACGGTAAAGACCACCAACGGCCTTGTAAAAGGCTTTGACGAGGAAGGCACAATAGCCTTCAAGGGTATTCCATACGCCAAGGCGGAACGCTTTATGCCGCCTCAGCCGGCCGACAAGTGGGATACTGTGATGATATGTGACCAGTGGGGCCCGCAGGCTATGCAGGGTGGCCGCAACTCACGCAACGAGAAGGAGATGTCCGAGAACTGCAATGTGCTGAACGTATGGACAACAGACCTGAAGGCAAAGAAGCCTGTGATGTTGTGGTGCCACGGTGGCGGTTTTGACTCAGGCACATCGGCCTGGAACCCCGGAATGGGTCTGGCCAAGAAAGATGTGGTTGTGGTAAGCCTTAACCACCGTCTTAATATAATAGGTTTCCTGGACCTGTCCGCTACAGGCTACCCAAAGTACAAATACTCTGGCAATGTGGGAATGATGGATGTAGTGGCCGCCCTTGAGTGGATTCGCCACAATATCAGCGCATTTGGCGGTGACCCTGACAATGTTACAGTATTCGGTGAATCAGGCGGTGGCGGCAAGGTAGGCACGCTTATGTGTATGCCTCACGCAAAGGGGCTCTTCCACAAGGCAATCATTATGAGCGGAACTATCCTGAATGTGAACAACAAGGCTATGACTGAGGAGCTTGGTCTGGCCGTTCTGAAAGAGCTTGGCATACCGGCAGACCAGGTTGAGCTGATAAACGATGTGCCATACGACAAGCTTTATCAGGCTGGCCAGCGCGCACTTGCCGCAAGCATCGGCACACGCTCGCCAGGCACTCCTATGATGTGGGGCTTCGGCCCTACTCCCGATGGCGAGGTTCTGCTGCAGCAACCGTTCCAGCCAGATTTCGCATCTATATCAAGCGATATCCCGCTGGTTATTGGCACAACCTTCAATGAGCTTCAGCGCACTCAATATGGCCGCGAAATGAGCCTTGACGATGCAAAGAGCGCAGTTCATCCCATCTTCGGCGATGATACCGAAGCATACGCCGCAGAGTTTGCCGAGGCCTGGCCCGACTATATTCCGCAGGATCTGCCATCTGTGGATATGATGTTCCGTCCGAAGACCATCATCACTGCCGATGCCGCATCGGCCTCAAAGAGCGCGCCGGTATATAACTATATGTTCACTTGGAAATCGCCGGTTTCCCACATATCGGCACACGGGGCAGAGCTGAATTTCTGCTTCAACACACTGCATCTGGCCGGCCGGGACCTGCCTGAGCCGTCAGAGTCAGACCTGCGTCTTGCCGACCGTATGGCACAGTCGTGGGCCAACTTCGCCCACACCGGCAATCCCAACGTGGAGGGACTGCCTGAATGGCACCCATATACCGCAGAGAACGGCGAGTGCCTCATATTCGGCCCCGAGTGTGAGATACGCAACAATTTTGACCGCAGCCTTGAGCAGATAATAGACGCGCACTGCTTCACCAAGCTCGATGCCTTCCGTGCCTCAGGCTCGTTGAAGTGACAACCGTTACAATAATTGGGTAGGAGGTAAATGCTAATCATAAAAGGTATTTGCCTCCTACTTTTGCATTTACCGACCTCCCACACCACCGTACGTGCCGTTCGGCATACGGCGGTTTCGCGCTTTCTCATCCTACGATGTGTGGCAAGTTGTTTTCAGCCATCCCTTGGACCAACATCACTCCCATTCTATTGTCGGATTCCGTCCTATCGTAGTGAACGGGGAAGTTCCTCTCGGACATTTGACTACAAAAGATTCTCAAAGGTGGCATTCATTTACTTTGCACTGCGCGATTCGGTCCTTCC
>JAZLLE010000084.1:0-8165 GCA_045597985.1 Bacteroidaceae bacterium
TCTTTCTCGTGGTTGGAAAACTTCAGAAGGATTGCCATGGACTACGAATTTTACTCAGAAACCGGAGTGGCGATGGTTCAACTCGCTTTCTGCCGGCTCATGTATAATAAAATTTACGATTGAAATTTAAACAGCTTCTTAAACGAAAGGATTATATAATTGTCTTATATTTGCGACTTTAATTAATAATTGGACGAATGAAGAAGTTTACTATTGCATTTTCCGTGCTGCTTGCAGCAGGATTGTTCTCACAGGCAGAGGCACAGTCTATTCTGGAGCGTGCCGCCAATCGTGTGAAGGATAGAGTAGAGAACTCTGTGAATCAGAAGACTGATGATGCTGTTGACGAAGCTCTCGATGCCATCGGAGGCATTCTTACCGGAAAGGGCAAGAAGAGCAAGAATAGCGGTGAGTCTGAGGAGAATACCGAAAAGTCATCAAAGTCATCGGATTCGGGTTGGACTTGCAATGATTGTGGTCATTCAGGCAATACCGGCAATTTCTGCGCTGAGTGTGGCGCGAAGAGGCCAGGTGAAGGCGGTTCAGGAACGTCTGGCAGTTGGACCTGCCCTGAGTGTGGAAAGACAGGTAACACCGGCAACTTCTGCGATGACTGCGGTGCCAAGAAGCCTTCGGCCGGCGGTCTGGCTTCCGAGCCTAAGAAGCCGGCAGCATCCGCAGTGGTATGGAACAACTACGACTTCGTGGCCGGAGACGAAATCATTCACGACGACAATCTTGAGGGCGAGCAGATGGGCGAATTCCCGTCAAGGATGGATCTCTTCCAGGGCAACTGCCAGATTGTCACGATTGACGGAGTCAAGTGCATCAGCTCGGAAGACGGCATATTCACCCCTCTTTTCGACGAGCCATACCTTACTGATGCATTCACCATCGAATTCGATGTGTATTTGTATGACAGGAGCACTTACGAAAAGAATCATCCGAATGTAGGTGTAGGCATCAATGACTATACAATTTACCTGGCTGAGACTGATAAGATAAGCAGTTTTGAGGCGCATGAGGGTCAGATTACCTTAAGGCTCGAAATCGATGCCTGCGTTTCGGACAATTTTCCGTGCAACATTTTTTATGAATGGTACACTCCTGGCGGAGATCGCAGGGAAGGTTCCTTCAACTTTGAATACAATGATAAATACAACTGTTTCCATCACGTTGCCATCTCATTCAACAAAAGGGCCTGCAAGATATATTTCGATGAGCAGAGGGTAGCCAACATACCGAATATGAAAGCTCCCAAGTGGGTTCAGTTCCAGGGAGCCTACAACTGGCCGGGCCTCTATTTCTGGAAGAACTTCCGCATAGCAAAAGGCGCCGTGCCTCTTTACGAGCGCGTACAGGGAGAGGGCAGGATTGTGACCTACGGCATTACCTTCGACACCGGCAAGGCTACCATAAAGCCTGAGTCAACCGGTGAAATCAACCGTATCAGGGATCTTATGAACCAGGATCCGAGCATCAAGTTCGAGGTCCAGGGCCACTGCGACAACACCGGCTCCGCAGCTGTCAATGACAAGCTCAGTCAGCAGCGCGCCGAGGCCATCGTCGCAGCTCTCGTGGCCCAGGGCATCTCCGCCGACCGCCTGACTGCGGTTGGCAAGGGCTCAAGCACACCTATCGCCGATAACAGCACCGATGAGGGCCGTGCCAAGAACCGCCGCGTGGAGTTCATAAAGAAATAATAAGAATATAAGTATGAGAAAAATTTTGACAGTAAGCGCTATGGCGCTTGTTATGATGCTGATGCCTGCGCAGGCCGACGCGCAGGGACTGCTAGGCAGGGCTTTGGAGAAGGCTGGAAGTAAGGTGTCTGGCGCTATCAGTGACAGGATAGGCGAGAAAATCGGAGAGAAAATAGGCGACAAGGTTAAGGATAAGATGCCAGAGGGTATGAAGAGCGCTATGGATGCTGCAGAGAGTATGGAGGACCTTGATGCCTCCAGTATCTCACTGACAGGTGGCAAGGAGGCTCTTCAGCCAAAGCGCAGCAGCACCTTCGGTTGGGATGGCCCTGTTACACTGAGTACGGCAAAGTTCCCTGTCCCCCTGATGAAGGAGTTTCCGGCACTGCCAACAGCGGCACAGCTGGTTAATCCAAACGAGGAAGAGCAGATTGCCTTCTATCGTGCCATCAAGGCTGTTACCCTCCGTGCTGAGGAGCTTAATTCCGATGAGACCTGTGCCGATGCCGAGACAGAATTGTGGCGCAAGGAGTATGAGAAGGCACTGAAGGATGCATACGGCTTTACCGACGAGGATATCCGCAAGATTGAGAGCGGTAATCTTTCCGAGGCCGAGCAGGAGGCTCTTCAGACCAAGATTATCAGCGCGATGTTCGGTGGCAAGAGTGTTGAGGACCTTGAGAAGCAGCTCTCAGGTGCCCAGACTATGACCACTGATGATGCCATCAACGGTATGCTGGCATCTCAGTTCGCTGTCTATGACAAGCACGCTGCCGATTTGAAGAAATATACCGGAATAACTGCCGGGGAGACTAAGGAGTATGCCAAGCTGGCATTCAGCGACGAGAAGGCCGCAGAGAAGATGCAGAAGGAGATGAAGGCTAAGACCGACGCATACGTGAAGGAACAGTCGGCCAAGGATCCGAACTTCGAGAAGGAGGCAAAGGCATTCAGCAAGGCAATGGAGAAAGAGCTTATGGACGCTATGAGAAGCCAGAGCCCTCTTGGCAGTATCTCTATGGCAATGGCCGATGTTGAGAGTAAGATGGCTCCGCTCAGGGAGAAGCAGATGAAGCAGATGGCATATTACAGTAATCTTGCGAAGATGTTCCCGGAATCCTCTTTCGATGCGGCTGCCGATGCGAAGTTCGCTGCCTCAGAGAAGAAAAAGCTTGAGGACATAAAGGCGAGGATATACGCTACTGATGACCAGAATGTATATGATCCTCTTTACCAGCAGGCGCTGGAGGCTATCAGGACATATCGTGAGCGTGCCGCAAAGGTATGGCTGGCCGATGTTCAGAAGCGTTATGACGCTGTGAATGGCTCTATGTCGGATTTTGTACAGGTTCAGCGTCAGGCCGTTGAGGATGGCATCATTCCAGAGTGCGCCCTGTGGCGAGTTCCGTTGAATGCCGTTATTTATGCCGGTGATATTCTTGCGGAGGCATATAGCGAGTTCCCGTGCGATTATCCGCCAATGTACAACGAGGAGGTAGTGCGTCAGGTGAGGCTCGCCAGCAACGAGTCTGCCTGGTGGCCTGAGTTCTATGTGGTATCATCGCTCGAGAATATTCTGGCCGGTAAGAATATCTTCAAGGCTGTGGAGACCGGCAATGGCGTTCAGATTTATCAGTTCAATGCCGGTTCGTGGAGTGTTGTTCCAGACAACTTCAACCAGAAGGCTGTGGCCGGTGAGTCAAAGCCTCAGAGCGCGACCTGGACCTCAAAGGACGGCAAGCGCAAGGCCAGCTTCAATGCCGAGGGTGGTTTCATACAGCTTCCTGAGGGCGACGTCATCTATCCTGATGCCTGGGAGAAGCAGGGCAACAACCTTGTCTGGGCTATTATCAAGACTGTTGATCAGACCGACGGAAGCAGGCTCTATCAGATAGTAAAGTGTACCTACAAGCTCTGATACTGTCATTGTCATTACTTGCAGCATCTCCTACAGGGGATGCTGCAAGTTTTCATACGGCATATCTTCAGCAATGGGATGCCGCAGCCGACTATGCCGCCTCGCATCGCGATGCCTGGAGCACGATATGGGAGACATTCGGAATAGACCGGCAGATGGCTGAGGCGATAGTCTTCCCGGAGATGGTGCGATACAATCTGCTGCAAGACCGTATGGAGACGATGGCTGTAAAGGGCACATACATTTCCCGTGGCACTAAAGGCTTTGATTTCTCCATAGGGCGTTTCCAGATGAAACCCTCATTTGTGGAGAAACTTGAGAAACGGTGGATGAAAAGCGCCTTCCCCAAGCAATACGACGCCTATTTTGACACCGATGACACACAGTTCGCACGCAGGGCACGCATCGAGCGTATGGCCGATGAACTATGGCAGTGCGTCTATCTGGCAATGTTTGTCAAGCTGTTGTGCCTGGATTACGGTATTGACACATTATCTGAAAGCGAGCGGCTGAGTGTGGCCTCCGCCGCATATAATCGCGGATGTGAGTGGCCTGGAGCAGGAAAGGGCCAGATGGAGGATATCAGTAAATTCGTGAGTACTCCGCATTTTCACATTGCGGTTGTTCCCACACCCTCAACCTGCCGCTATGTCTATAGCGAGATAGCGTCAATGTATTTTGAATCATTGAAGGGAAGTGAGTAAACCATATCGCCCGCTGATAGTCCAATAGACAGACAACACGTTTATAGTATGTATTTAAGAATGAGAAAGACTCTGCTTGTCTTGCTGTTTTCGCTGGTGGCGATGCATTGTGGCGCACAGAATGCATCAGGCTGGTTCTGCCCGGGATGCGGGATGTCAGACAACAATGGTAAATTCTGTCACACCTGCGGACATCAGAAACCTGTTGATGGCGTACTGTTCTTTGATGATATGCAGTCGTCTGAACCCGGGGATAAATGGTATGTGCCGGAGCTGAGGGACGTTGAGAACAGCGGACCCGGGGTTGACGGCACCTTCAAGACTGAGTATTTCGGACAGCCGGTAGCCATCTATGAGACGCGCCAGGGAAGCAAGGTGATAAGCTCTACAAAAGAGAAATGCAAGGATACCTGGACAAGAATCTCGTGGGACGCGTTTCATGAGCACAGCAGCGAAGTCACAACAGTGAATGAAATGGAAATATCCGGCTCGTTGCGGCCTGCTATTGACGGGCACCCCATATTCCTTCCCGACAGATTCTCATTTGAGTTTGACATATACCTTTTCGCGCCTGACTCAGGGACGCGCAAGGACGATAACGAGGACTTTTGTCGCATTTACTTCTGCGGGCACTCATTCTATATCAATACTTGGGCCCGGGACTTATATAGCCCGTATTTTGTAGGTGGAGACTCATTGATCCCTTTTCCGGTGACGAAATCAGGATGGCGCCATTTCAAGTTTCGTTTCATTGGACAGAATGATGATAGTGTGGTGTTGCTTGTGGACGGGAATATAATAGGCTCCACGAGCCACACACCTTATCCGAGAAAGGACGGCGACAACCATCTGGAATTTCACTCTGGTACCAATTTGAAGTATTTCTGCATCAAGAATGTAAGGGTAACGGATGAGAGTGGTGATTGAGAATATAAAAATTAGAAAGACTCTGCTAGTCTTGCTGTTTTCGCTGGTGGCGATGCATTGTGGCGCACAGATGCTGACATCGTACGCTGTACCGAAGTTCAATTTTGAGAGTACCGGCGATACTGCCAAGGTTTATTACAAAGGTCAGTTGTTAGGTACTACACCTTTTACGGCCGAGGTCAAGGCCGCATATCGCACAGAGACAGACCAGCAGGGATTGTCCGATTTTGAGATATACACCCACAACACCATCATAATAGAGCGTGAGATTCGCGAGAGCGGCGAGGACGAGGGTATCGTCAGCCGTTTCTCAATGGACTTCACGTTTGTAGGTAAGGATGGGGTGGAGAAGGTCAAGACCGTCCGCCTGATGTGGAAGCCCGTCTCCGTATTAGGCAAGAAAGGCTACAGCATCTATTGTCCTCCACTGGTCAGAATATAGGTGGCTCAGTGTGAGCGGTAACACATAATTCCCCACCATAGTATCGAGCAATCAATGACTATATTATTCACCCTTTCAGGACTTGACTGGCACGCCTGGTTCACAGTCTTGCTGCTGATCTCAATGTTTGGGATACTGCTGAAGACAGACCTTCCCACAGATATGGTATTCCTTGCCGGAATGGCATTGCTTTTAATCACCGGCACACTTACGCCGCAGCAGGCGCTTTCGGGCTTCAGCTCAAGCAGCGTGGTCATAGTAGGCGTATTGTTCGTGGTAATAGCGGGCCTTGTATATACTGGCGTACTGCAATGGATTGTTGACCATCTTTTGGGAACGCCAAAGAATTACAAGACTGCCATCATACGTCTTATGTTGCCAGTGGCTGGTCTGAGCGCGTTCCTCAGCAACACTACCGTTGTGGCATTGTTCATCAATGTAGTGAGAATATGGATTAAGAAACTGAAGATTCAGCCCAGCAAGCTTTATATTCCGCTGAGCTATGCGGCAGGAATGGGCGGCATCTGCACATTGGTTGGCACACCGCCAAACCTTATCATCTCGCAATTCTACACAGAGCAGACAGGAACCGGTCTCTCAATATTCACGCCCCTGTTGCCAGGCCTTTTCTGCCTGACAGTGGGAGTCGCATCAATGCTGCTTATGAGCAGGTTGCTGCCAGACAGACATTCCGACAAGGAGCAAGATGCAATGGTTGATGACAGTATGATATACGAGCTTAGAGTACCATCGAACAGTCATCTTGTAGGTCAGTCATTTCAGGAGAGCGGCCTGTGCCGGTATCTGTCCTTCAGCGACAGCGATGACACTAAGCCCCGGATAATGAGTCTGGTGCGCTTTGACCGTGCAATAATAACAAATGTGGATCCAGACGAGTTCCTTATGGGTGGCGACCACTTAGCCATAAGCGGCCCGGCCTCGAACATATTACACATCTGCCGTAAGTTCGGACTGCACCACAGCATATACGGAACCGATGTGAGGCCTGAGCTTGGCGGCAAGACCGTAGTGGCCGCACTGATAATGCTTGGAATGATTCTGCTGTCAAGCCTTAATGTAATGTCCCTTCTGAGCAGTTGCTTCCTTGCCGCCCTGCTGATGATTGTATGCCGTTGCTGCACTATCAAGCAGGCTAAGCAGTCAATCAACTGGGATGTGCTTATGGTGTTTGCCGGCAGTGTCTGCCTGGGAAGCGCCATTGAGCAGACCGGACTGGCAGAGATTATTGCAGGCGGGCTGTTGTCGGTATGCGGCACCAACCCGATAGTCATACTTACGGCAATCTGCCTTACAGGCACATTCATCACAGAGTTCATATCAAATACTGCCGCAGGAGCGATCTTTGCGCCTATCGCCTACACCACAGCGCTCCAGCTTGGCGTCAACCCGCTGACATTCTGCGTGGCCCTGATGATAAGCGTAAGCTCAAGCTTCGCCACACCGATAGGCTCACCCACACACCTTATGGTCTATGGTCCCGGCGGATACCGTTTCAACGACTTTCTGCGCGTGGGAATACCCATGAACTTTATAATACTGGCAGCCAATATATTCATCACACTGCTGGTATTTCCGTTGTAAAAGCTTGCCGCTGTCGCACAGTTGAGCTATATTCGCGGAAAGGATTATAATTTACAAATAAACCAAAGACAGATATGAGGAAGATTATGACTATCGCTGCGGCACTCGTTTTCTCAGCAGCAATGTTTGCACAGGCACAGCCTGCGGCAGCAGAACAGACAGAACAACAGACCAAGGTTCAGGAACCGGCGGCACCCGAGCTGGAGTTTGTAGTACAGCTGCACGTAGAGTTAGGACAGACTTACAGTGTAGGCAAGACCACGCACGGCCAGCGCACCATCATTCCTATCACAGGTGGAACATTTGAGGGTCCGAATATCAAAGGCGAGGTGCTTCCTGGAGGTGCAGACTACCAGATGGCAGATGCAGTAACCGGACATACAGAGGTTGAGGCAATATACTGCATACGTACTGATGACGGTGTGAACATTCACGTCCGCAACAATGGAATCATAGCAATGGGTCCTGACGGTATGTATTTCACCTGCGCGCCTAAGTTCGAGGCTCCTGCCGACAGCAAATACGCCTGGCTCAACAACAAACTCTTTGTGTGCAGGCCCTCATTTGGCGGTATGGGCGGAGGAATCACCCTCAACGTCTGGATGGTAAAATAAAATTGCAGCCAAATAGTACAAATAGCCAAACATGGTAATATCAATTGCTTTCATGGAATAATTGTGGAATACATTGCTGGATAATAATCCGCATTTCTCAACCATGAGGTTACAGGTAAGCGTCTCCGCGATGACGCATTGACTCGCTTTGATGATCCATCTACCTTTGCAGGAAAAAGGATAAGATGGAAGAATCAATCCCGGCACAGGTCGCATCCCGTTATCGCAGGGTCATAGAAGGCTACAAGTCTCGGC
>JAZLLE010000085.1:0-15139 GCA_045597985.1 Bacteroidaceae bacterium
CTTTCGGCTACTTCAAGGAGCGAAAATCCGACAACAGGATGTATGGTGTCACAGGCTTCGTGATGATACTGCCGCTGCACACCAAACTCAGCACCCTCGAATCCGCCCGAGGCTTCGACTTCAAGGGCTGCCTGGAGCGTACGCACAGTACAGACCTCAAGGCCTGGAGCAGACAAAATCTCCCCGAAAACCTTGCGGCCAAACGAGTGCGAATATTCAGAAATGCAGCTTGAAATCGTGACCATAAAAAATTGTTTAACTTAACAGCCTAATTATTCATTATAAATATTCAGATGCGGGAATAAGTGTAGGCTCCATTCCGAGTGCATATCGGGTGAAGAACACTTTATCTCTATAATTATTTAAGACAATGTTCATGACAGACCATTCCAAATCAGTGTCAAGGTTCAGATCTGCGACCTTAGATACCGCAGAAATGATCATTGATAAATCGCCGTCAATAATTCTGCCATGGTTTGATATGTGCTTTAAAACCACCTATGCTTTGAAAGAGAATCGGTAGAAAACACCACGCGCTGCCCGGGAAAGGCAGCGCGCGGAGGTTTATGGGTGTTTATTATTAATTAATCTGAGACGGGACGGACTGAGAAGCCGCGATAACGGTCGCTGTAGCCCGAAAGATAGACTCTGTCTTTTTTGAAGTTCAGGAGGTATGCGTCGTCTGAACTGCACCAAGTACTCGACCAATAGCTGCCGCGGGTGCTCGCATCGGAGCAGGAAGTGCCACTGGAGTAGCCCGCAGCGGGGAAGAACAACAAAGCGTCGGACTTATCGTAGGTATGGCCTGAATCTTTTTCGTCATTCTTCTTTCCTGCATCGCCTGACTGAGGGACATAGACATAATAGCCACTATCTTCCCAGTTCCAATAAGTGGCTTCTTTCAACGCATTGAACTCTCCTGCATTCCCTGTAGGCATACGCCAAGTGCCGCCCCAGTTCACTCTTGCAGCGTCATACCCTGAGTCAGGAGCTATGTCTGTATTTATAGACTTAGCGGGGTCAACATAGTATGTCTGTCCGTAATTGTCCTTTGTCGCAACATCGCCCCATGAAAACAAATCGCCATAGCTGTCCGCACCGGTGAGGGCCGTGGCACCGATGTTCATCGTGGCCCATTTGAGGTTATTTTCGCCGCATTTGATGATTACATACTCATGGCCGTCCAAGATGCCGTGCTGACCGGTGATATCTGGTATGCTGGGGTTAACGCTTGTGAGGTCCATAGCATAGATGACGTTCCTGCTTAGACTCTTACTACTTTTCTCTTCAGTGCCTTTTTTGCTGCTCGAATAGCAGTTTACCGTGGCATATCCCGTAGTCACCGGGGCTGCTGCAAGATAGAACACTTTGTTGGTAGGGGCTGATGTGCCGACTGCAGAAACATAGTGCCTGTCAAGGGAAGAGGTCGAGAGGCTTACTGCAGTCCCACTGAACGTTGCGGTAACCTCACCTGCAATACAGTTGCTTGCCGTGACGTCAACACCAACCACATCATCTGCTGTTGTGATCTTCAACACTGCCGTAGCGTTGCGGAATATGAGGTTATCCTTGTTGTATTCGTCATCCTCCGTACTTATCGCCACGCAGATGTTGGCACTGGCGAATGTACCGTCCTGAATTGCGGGGATGGTGAAAGTGACTTTACCGTCTTCGCATTTTTCCAATGAAGTGGCTGAAGCGGGATAGACGGCGTAGAGGGTGCCTTCAAGAGATGTGGTAAATGTTATCTTGTTGTCTGCAATGTCGCCCGCTGCAAGAGTCACGTCTTGATAGGATGTCTCACTTAGAATGCGGATAACATCTCCCGGCTCCCATTCTGGGGTCTTGCCGTCAGAATTCAATGTGGTTTTTGTGGTTGCGTTCTCGAAGGTCGCGGTGATGATGCGGACTCCGTTTGTTGCCCCGTTGTCCTGAAGGTTCTCCTTCTGGCAGGAAGAGAACGCGAAGAGAGTTGCGACTGCAACTGCGAATATGATAATCTTTTTCATCGTTTTCACTTTCTTTTGTTTGTTCAATTCCTACCAAATGTCATTGCCGTACTCTTCCGGACTGTTCGGGATGCTTTGGCAGACAACTCCCTGCACAGAGACCTCAATCACTGTCGCTCTCGGTGAAGCGTAGGGGGCCAGCGTTTGGCCCTTGTCGTTAAATTCTTCTGTCTTCATTATTGTTGTTGTTGTTGTTTTTGTTTTGATTTCGACCAACAAATTTAAACAATTTCTTACTAAAAATTTGATTCTGTGAGGCCAGATATCAGTGATTCGGTGCTTATACGTCCAGTTTGCTGTACACATCAGTACTAAGCAATTGTGATATGTACTCTCTTTTCCTTTTTTGTGTCTTCTTTATCTTGTCTTTTTCTTTGAGTTTCTCCGTATTTTTTACTATTATAATTGGTAGTAAATTTCTTTTTATTATTATTTGCTACATTCTGCCAATGGCATAGCCTCGCCTTATGCATAATGCGAATAAATGGAAAAAGAACAATATAAATTTCACGCAGATAATTGAACGACAAAGTTATGCACGACTCTACCTTTGAGCGTGATAAGATAATGGTTGAATGACGCCTCTTCTTTGAGCATTTGAAACTTGATTGATACGAGGTGAGGTTATTCTTCCTTTTGTTTTTCGCAGAATGAGAAAATGTCTGCGTAGTATATTTCAAGAAAATTTCGCAGCAGATGTGCGCTAATAGTGGAATTCTTACTATATTAGCGCATTAAAACAGAAATCACTAACGAAATACTACAAATATGGCTGAAGAGAACAACAAAGAGAGTATGCTGAACAGGGAGTGCTCACGTAGAACCGCTTTGAAGATTATGGCTGCCGGTGGCGCAGGCGCGATTCTGAGCGGATCATTGCTGGAGTCTTGCAAGGGTAGTACCGCAAAGGCTACACCGGCTCCGAAGGGACCTGTAGGCGATAACGATAAGATTGTACAGAAAAAGTGGGCTCAGACGGGCGATACCGTTGGTCTGCTGGGTATGGGCTGTATGCGCTTCCCGCAGAAGCAGGGACAGGGCGGCGGATTTGGCCGTGGCGGTGCCATTGACCAGGAGCAGGTGAACGCTATGTTCGAGTATGCCATAAAGCACGGCATCAACTACTTTGATACGGCTCCCGCATACGGTGGCTCGGAGGAGGCTACAGGCATCGCGCTGAGCCGTTACCCGCGTGAGTCTTACTATCTGGCCACCAAGATGTCTAACTTCCAGGGCGGTACGGCCGACAGTGCGAGGCAGATGTTCGAGACATCGCTCTCACGCCTGAAGACCACCTATATTGATTACTTCCTGCTGCACGGAGCAAGCAGCAAGCGCGATATGGACAACCGTTTTGTGAACAACGGTGTGATAGACTACGTTCTGGAGCAGAGAAAGGCCGGCAAGATCAAGCATCTTGGCTTCTCGTTCCACGGCGGACGCAGTGATATGGACTATATGCTCTCTCTGCACAAGCAGTATCACTGGGATTTCATACAGATTCAGATGAACTATATGGACTGGGATGCGCCAAGCACCCGCAATGCCGATGCCCGCTATCTGTATGAGCAGATAAGCAAGCAGAACATTCCTGTTGTGGTGATGGAGCCGGTCCGTGGCGGTGCCCTGGCCAATGTGAACGATACATTCCGCAGTATGATGGCCGAGGCTCATCCAGAGCTGAGTCCTGCCGGTATGGCCTTGTCGTTCGTAGGCTCGTATCCGGGCGTGATGACTGTTCTGAGCGGTATGTCCAATATGGAGCAGCTTACCGAGAATGTGGCTACGTTCGTGAACTTCCAGCCGCTGCCTCAGAAGGACATTGACCTGCTGCTGAAGATTGCCCAGATGCAGCGCGACAACTCTGCCATAGGATGTACTGGCTGCCGCTACTGTATGCCGTGTCCCTATGGTGTTGACATACCTGCCAACTTTGCCGTTTATGACAAGTGCGCCAGCGAATATACCCTGCCGAACCCCGACAACAAGGACGACAAGGACTACAGCAAGAACCGCCGCGCGTTCCTGAACCGCTACAAGGCTCTTGACAAGAAGGCTATGGCCGACAACTGTATAAACTGCCGTGGCTGTGTGTCGAAGTGTCCGCAGCACATCAATATTCCTAATCAGCTGGAGAAGATAAAGACTCTGGTTGAGAAGCTGGGATAAGTTTTATTTATGAAAGTAAAGAAGAAATCCATACTGAGGATAGCCAGAGTTACTCTGGCTTTCCTGTCAATAATAGCTATGACGCTGCTCTTTGCCGCAGGCGCGAGGAGTGGGGCGCTGGCTTTTATGGCAAAGGCGCAGTTCATACCGTCGTTGCTGGCTGTGAATGTGGTGGCTCTGGTGGCGCTGCTTCTGCTCACGCTGCTGGTGGGCCGTCTGTACTGCTGGGTTATCTGCCCGCTTGGCATTACACAGGATCTGTTCATCTGGATTACCAGGAAGGTGGGCGGCAAGAAGCAGGCTATCCGCTTTGGCTACTCCAAGCCGCACAATGTGCTGCGATACACTATCCTGGCGCTCTATGCCGTGGCTGTTATTCTGGGCATAGGCTCGGTGATAGCGCTGCTTGACCCGTATGCCGCCTTCGGCCGTATTATGACGGATGTGTTCGGCACGGTGACGGTATGGCTGAACAATGTGCTGTCTAATGTGATGCCGGGGCTGTTCGGCCGCGAGGAGTACATTGCGGTGAATGCGCTGTCGCTCTCTGTAGCCATTGTCACGCTGGTGGTTGTGGCGTTCATGGCGGTGCGCGGAGGACGTACGTACTGCAACACAATCTGTCCGGTGGGCTCGCTGCTGGGCCTGATAAGCCGCTGCTCTGTCCTGAAAGTACGGATTGATACTGACAAGTGCAACGGATGCGGTCTGTGTGGCAAAAAATGCCGTGCCAGTTGCATCGATACCAAAAATCATAAGGTGGACTATAGCCGCTGCGTGGACTGCTTTGACTGCATTGACAATTGCAATCAGGGTGCCATAAGCTTCGGCGTCCCCGTTAAGAATAAGGTGAACGTGATGGATAACGATAAGAGCCGCGAGGCTGACGATGTGTCGCGCAGGAAGTTCCTGTCGGCGCTTGCCATGGTGAGCGTGGCTGGTACCAAGCTGTGGGCCAGGGAGAAGGTTGAGAAGGTTGAGAGTCTGGTGGATGGCAAGGCTCCTGAGAGGCACACCGCGGTGTCGCCGTTCGGCAGCATCAGCCACAAACACCTGAACAGCAAGTGCTCTGCCTGTCATCTGTGCATTGACAAGTGTCCGCAGAAGGTGCTGCGTCCTGCCCTGAAGGAGTATGGCCTGGATGGCCTGATGCAGCCTGTGATGGACTACACGGTGAGTTTCTGCGATTATGACTGTACGCTGTGCGGCGAGGTCTGCCCCGCAGGTGCCATCAAGCCGCTTACGCTTGATGAGAAGCAGTCAACGCATATCGGTCTGGCCGTATATAGCAAGGAGGATTGCGTGGTGAGTCACGGCACTCTGCTGTGCGGCGTGTGCAAGCAGGCGTGTCCTGCCGATGCCATCACCCTGGTTCCCGACTACAATGAGCCTCTTACCGAGGCCGAGCTGGAGACTCTTGCCGAGATGCCAGCCGATGAGCGCACCCGCGCCCGCTATCGCCTCTATCCCCAGATAGACCCCGACCTCTGCATCGGCTGCGGCGCCTGCCAATACCGCTGCCCCACCAAAGCCATCGTAGTGAACGGCTTCTCCGAACACCGCTGACAGTCGTTTTTCGATATTATTCAGTAATAAGGTCCTGCTCAGCAAGGCCGCTGCGACATCAACTTTGTAGACCCTCGCCACCTTCAGCGCGTCAGAGGGAGGGGCCCGCCGCTTTAGCGGTGGGAAGGGAAGTGAGCGAAGCGAACTGCGGTCGGAAAAACCAATGCCGCAACGGCTCCACAATCCCAACCGCAGCGGCCCGTAATAGAGTTATTTCTTGTCGCGCTTGATGGTTTTCTTGCGGAGGACGGACCAGCCAAAGAAGCCGGTGGGGTTGGTAACATCGAAGTACTGGCCGTGGTTGTAGGCAATGAGCTTCATTGCCGCCATATCGAGAGTGCCGTCGGGAAGCAGATACTGCTCGTCAACCTGCACATTCACCACCTCCGCCAGAAACATATCGTGCGAGCCGAGGCGCCTGACATCAACTACCTTGCACTCAATAGAGACCGGCGATTCCAGCACCGTAGGAGCATTCACCACAGAAGCCTTGCCCGGAGTAAGCCCCGCAAGCTGAAACTTATTGCAGTCGCGCCCCGAGCGCACCCCGCAGAAATCCGTGGCACGCGCAAGAGCCTTGGTCGTCAGATTAATCACGAAACAGCCATTGCGCTTGATAATATCGTAGGAATAGCGCTCCGGCCGCACCGAAATATAACACATAGGCGGATTGCTGCAGACAGTACCCGTCCAGCCGATAGTAAGCAAGTTATACTCCTCAGGAACAGCTCCGCAACTAACCAGCACAGCCGGCAGCGGATAAATCATAGTGCCCGGTTTCCAGTCCTTCCTCATCGCACATCGTCAGGTTGAGTCAGCTTGCGGAATGCCGACGGAAAAGGCAACTGGAAACGCAACAGCTCGCCGCTGACAGGGTGAATAATGCTGAAACGGTAGTTGTGCAGCATAAGACGGCGGGCAGGATTAGTCTCGGCGCCATACTTGATATCGCCCGCGATAGGACAACCCATCTCAGTCATATGAACACGAATCTGGTTCTTTTTGCCAGTGAGAATCTCTACATCGATAAGCGCGTAGCGGCCTCTGCTCTGCAGCACACGGTACCGGGTAATGGCCAGACGGCCCTCCTCCTGATCATCCGTAGAGTGAACCTGCAGATGCTCATTCTCAGTAAGGTATGATTGAATCTCGCCCTCCTTCTGCTCCGGCACACGCTCCGTGACACACACATAGCAGCGCTCCTTAACGTAGAAATCCCAGTTCTCGCGAAGCTCCTGCTGCATATCGCGGTTCTTGGAGAACATCAGGATGCCCGACGTATATTGGTCAAGACGATGGCACGTGTAGAGGTCGGCCTCAGGATTGTCGTGGCGGACATACTCACGCACGATGTTGAACGCGTTGTTGGTGCGCTGCGTCTCATTAGCTACCGAGAGCAGGCCGGATGCCTTCTCGATGACCACCATCCACTCATCCTCGTAGAGAATGCGCACCTGCGGATTGTTGAACTTGTAGAACGAGCGTCCGAAGTTGATCTGGACAGTGTCGCCCGGCGAGAGCGGGGTGTCAAATTGTGTCACTGGCTTGTCCATAATGGCAATATGCTTGTATTTCAACATAGATTTTATCTCTGTACGGCTCTTGTCTGAGAGCGTCTGTATGAGGAACGGCAGGAGAGTAGTCTCCTGGGTCACGGTGAACGACTTGATGTTGTCGGCTGTGAAATGCCGCTGATTGTTATTGTTGTTTCTCTGTCTCATAGTCTGTTAAACAAAACGGTTGGCGGCATTGATGAAAGCCAGCACGGCAGCCTTGACAATGTCGGTGTCGGCGGCGAAACCATAGTAGAGATTGCCGTCGTACTCAACCTGCATATGAACCTTTCCCACATCGTCGCAGCCCTTGTCCATAGCCTGTATAAGGAACTCGCGGATGAGCATCTTCTTGCCGATTATCTTCTTGACACACTTGATGGCCGCATCGACAGGGCCGTTTCCGCGTGAGATGGCCGCCTTGTACTCGCCGTGCACCAGCAGGCGGACGTGTGCCCGGGTCTGCACGCTCACACCCGATACCGCCTTCAGGTACTCCAGCTTGATAGGGGCCACGTAGTCCTTCTTGCGGCCCGAGATGGTGAGGATGTCATCGTCGGTGATGTCCTGACGCGTGTCGGCCAGACGGATGAACTTCTGGTACGTGGCGTCGAGCTCCTCCTTGGTAAGCTCTATGCCGAGGGCTGCCAGCCTGTGTTTGAGGGCGGAATGCCCGCTGCGGGCCGTGAGCACTATGTTGTTCTCCTCAAGGCCGATGTCCTTGGGGTCAATAATCTCGTACGTCTCGCGCATCTTGATGATGCCGTCCTGATGAATGCCCGATGAGTGCGAGAAGGCATTGCGGCCAACCACAGCCTTGTTGGGCTGCACCGGCATATTCATAAGACTGGATACCAGACGGCTGGCGTGGTAGATGCGGGTGGTGTCGATGCCTGTGCTGAAGCCAAGCTCCGGACGCCCCTTCAGAATCATGGCTATCTCCTCGAGTGCGGTGTTGCCGGCGCGCTCACCGATGCCGTTGATGGTTACGTCAACCTGACGGGCTCCGTTCATAATGCCCTGCAGAGTGTTGGCCGTGGCCAGTCCCTGGTCGTTGTGGCAGTGTACGGAGAGCGTCACGCGGTCTATGCCGTCAACGTGCTCGCGAAGATACCGCAGCTTCTGGCCGAACTCCTCAGGCAGGCAGAATCCCGTGGTGTCGGGGATGTTGATGACGGTGGCTCCGGCCTTTATGACGGCCTCAATGACGCGGGCCAGATACTCGTTGTCGGTACGGCCTGCATCCTCGCAGTAGAACTGCACGTCGTCGGTAAGGTTACGGGCATAGCGGGTGGCCATTATGGCGCGCTCCAGTATGTCCTCGCGGTTTGAGGCGAACTTGTATTTGATGTGGTAGTCGGAGGTGCCGATGCCGGTCTGGATGCGTCCGCGTCTGGCCTGCTTGAGCGATTGCGCGGCGGCGTCGATGTCGCTCTGTACGGCACGCGAGAGCACGCAGATGACGGGCTCGGTAACGGCCTTCGTTATATCTACGATGCTGGCGAAATCGCCGGGGCTGGAGATGGGGAAGCCCGCCTCGATGACATCCACGCCGAGCTCCTCCAGGACCTTGGCCACCTGCACCTTCTCGATGCTGTTCAGCTGGCATCCCGGAACCTGCTCGCCGTCGCGCAGGGTGGTGTCGAATATCTGTATCCTCTCTGCCATTATTTCAGCCAGCGGTCAAGCCAGTCAAAGTAGGTACGCTGCCAGAGTACGCCGTTCTGGGGTTTCAGCACCCAGTGGTTCTCGTCTGGGAAGAGAAGCAGCTCGGCCGGAACGCCGCGCAGGATGGCGGAGTTGAAGGCCGATACAGCCTGTGAGTAGAGTATGCGGTAGTCCCTCTCTCCGTGGATGCAGAGTATGGGGGTATCCCATTTGTCGATGAAAAGGTGCGGCGATGTGGCGAATGAACGGGCGGTCTTGTCGTTCTTCATCCAGTACTCGCCTCCAAGGTCCCACTCGGTGAACCAGAACTCCTCGGTCTCTACAGACTGCTGTTGCAGGTTGAAGATGCCGTCGTGTGCGATGAACGCCTTGAAACGCTTGTCGTGATGGCCTGCCAGCCAATATACCGAGTAGCCGCCGAAGCTTGCGCCTACGCAGCCCAGACGGTCGTTGTCGATGAACGGCTCCTTGCTTACCTGGTCGATGGCGGTGAGCAGGTCCTTCATACACTGGCCGCCGTAGTCACCGCTGATCTCCTCGTTCCACTCGCTGCCGAAGCCAGGAAGTCCGCGGCGGTTAGGCGCTACTACGATGTAGCCGTTGGTTGCCATTATGCGCATATTCCAGCGATAGCTCCAGAACTGCGATACGATGCTCTGCGGGCCTCCCTCGCAGAAGAGGAGGGCAGGGTATTTCTTGTCCGGATCGAACTTAGGCGGATAGATTACCCAGGTGAGCATCTGCTGGCCGTCGGTGGTAGGAATCCAGCGCTCCTCAACCCTCACGCCATCGAGCTGGTTGAAGATGTGGTCGTTCTCGTGTGTGATGCGCTCGGCCAGACCGCGTCTTGGGTCAACGGAGTAGAGCTCTGTGGCGTTGGTCATTGACTGGCGTGCCGCGATGATGCGCGGGCCTGCCCAGGCGATGGCGTTGTAGTCGCAGGTCTCGTCGTTGACGGTGGTGAGCTGGCCGTTGAGGCTGGTCTTGAAGATGGACAGGCGGCCGTGCCATGCTCCGATGAAGTAGAGCTCGGTGCCGTCCTGGCTCCAGATGAACTGCTCCACGTTGCTGTCGAATGACTCGGACACCGATTTCTTGGCGCCGGTGCGCAGGTCCATCACGTAGAGGCGGTTGCGGTCGCTCTCGTAGCCGTCGTGCTCCATACTCTGCCAGGCTATGTAGTTGCCGTCGGGCGAGTACTGCGGGTTGGTGTCGTAGCCCATATTGCGGTCTGCGTCGGCGTCTTTCTTGCAGATGTTCTCTGTGTAGCCGTCGTGGATGTCGTAAAGGTAGATGTCGGAATCGGTGCTCTTGGAGTACTCAAGGCCGGTCTTCTTGCGGCAGGTGTAGGCCACCTTGCGTGAGTCGGGGCTCCAGCAGAGCTGCTCTATGCCGCCGAATGGGAGCATCGGGCTCTCGTAGGCCTGTCCCTCAAGGATGTCGAGGGTGACGTCGGATACGCGCTCACCGTCGAACGGTGCCACGAAGGGGTGGGGAAGTTCGTCAACCCAGCTGTCCCAGTGGCGGAACATCATATCGGTGGCGATGCGGCCGGTTGCCTTGGGAAGGTCCTCGTACTGTGTTGGCTTTACCAGCGGGTTGGGTACTCCCATTATCATAAGCACCTGGCACTCGTCTGGCGCGAACAGGAATCCGTTGATGGATTTGCCGGTGAAGGAGAGCTGGCGACGGTTGCCGCCGATGCTGTCCATCTCCCATATCTGGCTGCATCCCGAGTTGTTGCTGAGGAAGGCGATGCGGCTGCCGCCTTTGATCCACGCGGGCGATGACTCGCTGTCGGCGGTGGTGGTGAGCTGGCGCACGTTGGTGCCGTCGGCGTTCATTACGTAGATGATGCGGTGGCTGGCGTTCTGCTCAACGCTGTAGTATGCCACGTCGTATGCTATCTTGGAGCCGTCGGGCGATACGGAGTAGCTGCCTATGCGGCCCATTGCCCAGAGTACCTCGGGCGTGAGCTTTCCGTCTGTTATCTGGATGTTGCTCTTGCCGATTACGGGCTGATTCTGCTCGCTGCCGGAGTTGCCGGCGCAGCTTCCGGCTGCAATTGCGGTTGCCATAAGTGTCAATGTGATTAGTGACAAGTTGAGAAATGAGCGCTTTTTCATTGCTTTTATATTTATTAGGTGCAAAGTTAAGTCTTTTCTTGACTTCTGGAGTAAGTTCGGGCATTGATTCAACATTTGCAATCCGGTTATGTCCAGCAAAAGCCGTTGCGGCTGGGATTGAGGAGCCGCAACGGCTTTTGCCAAGCACAACCATAGTTGCAACTCAATCTGTGTGCAAAACAATACCGTTTGCTCACGGCGGCTATCTGCAAGGTGCGTAGGTAACCAAAACCGCCGTTGCTGCTCACGGTGGGTTATTGAATGCAATAGCCGTGAGCAAAACCGGTGTGGTTGCTCACGGCTATAGGGGGAATGAGGCTTTACTCTGCGATTCAGCGCTTGGATTGGCGTTGTTGCTGCTGGAGGCGTTCCTGCTCTTTCTGCATGGCTTCAAGGCGGGCCATCATGCTGTTGCTGCGGCTCTTCTTGGGATCATTGCGGCTGGCCTCGTAGTTGGCCTCGAGCTGCTTCAGAAGGGCTGCGTCGTCGGTGCTCTTGCGCAGGTATATCATTATCAGAATGGTAATGAGCGCTGAGATGAAGTAGTAGTAGCACAGACCCGATGAGTAGTTGTTGAAGCTGAAGAAGAAGATGACAGGCATAAGGTACATTGACCAGCGCATCATCTTCATGGTATCCTCCTGACCAGGGGCCGGAGCCTGCTGGCGCATTGAAATGACAGTGTTGATGACATTGGTGGCGCAGAACAGCACGCAGAAGATGCTCAGGTGAGTACCGATGAGCGGAATGTTGGTGTTCCAGCGGATGATATCGTCAAAACCGGTCAGGTCAGTAGCCCAGAGGAAACTCTGCTGACGGAGCTCGATGGCGTTCGGCACGAAGAAGAAGAGAGCCATCCAGATAGGCATCTGTATGAGCATAGGCAGACAGCCTCCCATAGGGCTTACACCATATTTACTATATACGGCCATTGTCTCCTGCTGCTTCTTCATTGCATCCTCGGGTTTCGGGTACATTGCGTTGACCTCGTCGATGTAAGGCTTCAGCGCGCGCATCTTGGCCGATGACATATACTGCTTGAGAGTGAACGGATAGACAATCAGCTTCACGATGACGGTGAGAAGCAGGATTACGATACCCATATTGAGCCCCCAGTTGGAGAGCAGGTTGAACAGAGGAATGATGAGGAAACGGTTGACCTCGCGCACGACAGGCCATCCCAGGTTCAGCACCTTGTTGAGGCGGAGCTTGCGACCATCGTAGGCCAGATGGTTGGCGGCCTTGAGAATCTGATAGTCGTTCGGGCCAAGGTAGAACTGCAGGCGTGTGGGCTCGTTGCCGGTGGGGTCGAACGGAGCGTGCAGCTTGACGGACATCTTCTTAAGATAGCCGTTGCCCTTGCCGTATGCGGCCTCGGACATCTTGGAGTTGGCGGCGAACTTGTCGGCGGCGATGAGAATGGTTGAGAAGAACTGGCCCTTGTATGCCACCCACTCAACAGGTTCCTCAACATCAACGCTGCGGGCCGACTTGGTTACCATTATGTTCTTAGGGTTGCCCTTGTCCTGACGCTTGTAGGTGAGGGTGGTGTAGCGCTGCTCGAACTCGAAGCCCTTCTCCTGCTGGCGAAGGTTCTGAATCCAGTCTATTGCCAGGGCGTTCAGGTCTGACGGGAAGAAATCAGACATTCCGTTGGCCTTGATCTCGAGGTTGACCATATAGTTCTCCGGGTCAAGAGTGTACTGGAAGTTGAGCGTGCCATAGCCGTTTGTGGGCAGGCTCATTGTGACTGACTGCTGCGATACGGCCGATGGTACGAAGTAGAGGTCCTTGGTGGCGATGTTGCGCGTCTTGCCGTCGAGCCTGAGGTTGATGCTTATCTCGTTCTGGTCAAAAAGGACAACCTTGCCGCCCTCCTGGTTGTTGTAGTCGTTGAGCTGGACGAGGCAGGGGAAGCCGCCTTTGGTGGAGATGCCCACCTTGACGTGCTCATTGCTCAGGGTGATGACGCTCTCGGTGCCTGCGAGTACCGGAAGCAATGGTGAGAGTGAGTCAACAGCCTCCTGGCTGACCGGAACCGCCGCTATGGTATCGGTACCGAATGCCGCCATACGGTTTGAGTCAAGTTTCTGCTCGTACTTCTGCTGCCTTGCGGCCTGCTGCTTGTCTGGCTTTGTCAGGAAAAACGTGAGAATGAGCGCAAGTCCTATCAGGATAAAGCCAAAAGATGTTCTTCTGTCCACAGTTATTGTATTTTATATTAATCTAACTTGATAACGAGCGGCAAAGTTACGAAAAATGAGTTTACGAATGACTGCTTTTTTCTTGGCGAATATCTTTTTTATTAATTTTGCGAAAAATTAAGATTGTGTTATGAGAAAATTCAAGTTTGCGCTCGTTGTGGCGATGATGCCTCTTGCAATGGGGGCCGTTAATTCCGGTGCCATTGACTCAGTGCGGGTTGATTCCGCAATTGTGGCGAAGTATAGTGAGAAACTTGACTCTCTGGCCAGATGCTATGCCGCTGAGTCGGGAGCCCAGATTGAGGAGATAAGCGACAATCCTCTCTACTTCAAACTATTTATGCCTCTGGCTCTGTACGATGAGGCATTCCAGGCAAAGCCGGACGGTGAGAATGCCGAGACCGACAGTCTTCTCTCTGTGGCAATGAGCCAGTGGGACGATGAGGAGTCTCTGGCCAACAATATCAACCGTACGCTTGCACGCGTATATCTGGAGCATCCGGAGCTGGTTAAGCTTACGGAGGGCGAGCTTATGAGCGTGACCGGTCCTATTTCGGTAGGCGAGGAGGCCGCCGAGGGTATTGCGGAATATACCGGTGATGTGCAGATTCACGATGCCAATGCTCCCGAGCTTGTGAAGAATAAGCCCAAATACTGGAAGTTCCCGGGAAAATCGACATTCAAATATACCCAGAGCAGCTACACCAGCAACTGGTACAAGGGTGGTGTGAGCAACCACACTCTGCTGGCACAGATCAATCAGGAGGCCAACTATGCCAAGGAGAATGTCACCTGGGATAACAAGCTGGAGGCGAAGCTGGGCTACTACACCAGCGAGGAGGACGACCACACGGTGTTCAAGACAAACGAGGACCTTCTGCGTCTGACATCGAAGTTCGGATACAAGGCTGCCAAGTTCTGGTACTACTCAGCTCAGGTTGAGGCCTACACACAGTTTATGAATGTGTACGAGGGCGATAATGTGACGTTGAAATCGAGATTCTTCGCACCTGCCTACGGTAACGTGTCAATCGGTATGGATTACAAGCCGAAATTCAATAAGGACAACATCACTCTCTCGGCACAGCTCTCTCCGCTCTCATTCAACAGCCGTTATGTGAGCCGTGAGTATCTGGGACCGAAGTTCGGTATTGAGGAGGGCAAGAAGTTCAAGTACTCCATCGGTTCGCGCGTTGAGGTTAACCTTAAGTGGACATTCTGGAAGAGTCTGACCTGGACAAGCAAGGCACAGTTCTTCACCAGCTACAAGAACGTTGAGGCCAACTGGGAGAATACCTTGGATTACGCTTTCAACAAGTACTTCTCCGTTCAGTTCTTCGTTCACTGGCGTTTCGACGACAGCGTTCAGCCCGATCCTGACCTGAACTACCACCAGCTCAAGGAGTTCCTCACCCTGAACTTCACCTACAGCTGGTAATGAATCAGTAGGGACAGGTCTCTCTGATTCACCGACACGATAAAGCCCATTGGAACTTCCGATGGGCTTCTTTTAGTTCGTCCAGCACGAACGTACTCTAACGGGTGAGAGTCCCCAAGCCGCCCTGATAGAGGGAAGGTTACAGCCAAGGGCAAGGGTGTCCGCCGCGAGACGGAATCTGAAGGAAGCCGGCGGCAAACATCTGGTCTGACGGACAGAAACCCGATACAAGGCCTACGGATGAGGATACGACTGCAACAGAAGTCAAAGTCCGATAACTATCCGAATCATCCAAGGTAAATCGGGCAGACATAAGATGGAAAGAGTACGTCCATAACTGGAGAGGCCTCGCAGGCGAGCCGAAAGGCAAGCAGTAACAACGAACTGCGAGGAGTCAGCAGAGGTC
>JAZLLE010000086.1:0-29670 GCA_045597985.1 Bacteroidaceae bacterium
GGCTCCAATCGGCTAATTTTCAATGGGCAGAAAGCCAACTATACAATATAATGATTATTTTCGAAAAAAGTTATATCAGGGTGGCGAAAGCCCCGCGCTTCCCTCAGTTTACAGTCAGGTCAGGGGTACCTGAGCAGTTACCTTCAATTATCTTGCTTTGGGTTGCAATCCTTTCTTCCAAAATAGATATTAGTGTTGCTATTTTTCTCTGCTCCTCTACAGAAGGAACGCCAATTCCATATGAAAAATATGTTGCTTATCTCCTCTGGGCATCTTTACTCCTTTTGCGCCAGACATCACATATGATACAAAAGCATCATTGGCCAGGCTGCAATATAGAAAAGAAGTGTCAATGAATTGCGTTTTTGCTTGTAGTGCTAATACGTCTGTACTGCAACCGCCATCTCGACCCAACTTGAAGTCGCACTTTGCGACTTCAAGTTATAAGTCCTCTATTTTTATTCTTCCTTTTGCATATGAGGCTATATCGTTTAGCTTATACAATGCCGAAGGCATGAATCACTGTCTTCTCAAATCAAAGTCAACAGGTACATCATCACAGGTGAAAATGCTGAAGTTACGCATCCTACGCATCACCCCCTTCACAGATGCTTCTGCCGGGGACACGAAAAAAGTCTGAAAAAAGTTGCCGATTTATTTGGTGGGGGATGGGGCCAATGTTGTATATTTGCCACATAATGGCTCCTATACTTGCGCAAACGGCTTATGCAGCCAACGAAGTTACCATAGTAACCGTAGATAACATCGAGTACACCCTCTACGACGACCACACCGCCGCCGTAACCAACGGTAATAGCGCAGTAGTTACCGTTGAACTGCCAAGTTCCATCACATACGATAGTAACACACTCTCGCCAACCTACAAGGCAGCCCTGCCAAGCGAAGGCACATCGGGCAACGGCGTGCGCATCACCCTCGGCACGAAGTCTGTGGAACTCATGAACCCCGACAAAGTGGAGTTCTTCAAAGTAGAAGCAGGGGAATAAAGAAACAAAATACAACGCAAAGAGAAAAATCGCATTTACTTTTTTTGCAATGCTGCTCTTGCCTATGATGGGCATGGGTAAATGCCGTATAACATTTTTTAATGTTGCGGTTGAAAACTTAATGAGGCTTGGCGGTACCGTGGAAAGAAAATTTGGAGTAATTTTGCGGTATGATTCTGAGAGAAAGCTGTAAACGACACGCCTGGCCAGTTGTAAGTGAACTGGATTCTGAGGGTAACATATTGTGTTACTGTTTGAAAAAGGAGAGTGTGCGCTTGTTGCTACTCTCTTTTTTTGTATCCTTATCCAACAAATTATCATTAATTGTCTGAAAGATGGAACCTTTGCATCATGAGTGCGGAATTGTGATGGTCAGATTGCTCAAACCTGCCAGTTTTTATCGGAAGAAGTATTCCGATCTGCTGTTCGGACTGCATCATCTTTACCTGATGATGGAAAAACAGAAGAACCGCGGACAGGAAGGTGCCGGAATTGCTGCCGTAAGACTAACGGCTAATCCGGGAGAAGAGTATATGTACAGAGACAGGGCACTGGGCTCGGGAGCTATCAGCGAGATATTTGACGGCCTCACTGCCCAGATATCCAAATATACAACGGCACAGCTGTCCGACGATAAGTTCGTGGCAAAGAACTGTCCTTACGTAGGAGATCTTTATCTTGGTCATCTGCGCTATTCGGCGGGCGGCACACACAGCATCTCCGAGGTGCATCCGTTCCTGCGTCGCAACAACTGGCGCGCCAAGAACCTTGCCCTTTGCGGAAACTTCACCATAACGAATGCCGATGAGGTCTTCCAGGAGATTATCTCGCACGGACAGCATCCACGCAACTACCAGTCAACATACTTTATGCTGGAGCAGGTGGGACACCGTCTGGACCGTGAGGTTGAGCGCATCTTCAAGATTGCCGAGGATAAGGGACTGAAGGGAGTTGACATTACCCAATATATAGAGGACAATATGGATATCGCCAATGTCCTGCGCACCTCAGCTCCCATCTGGGATGGCGGCTACGTGGTTGGCGGCATAACCGGAAGTGGCGAGTCATTCGCCATACGTGACCCTTGGGGCATCCGTACAGCCTTCTGGTACAGCGACGGCGAGGTGATAGCTCTGGCATCGGAGCGTCCGGCACTGCAGAACGCGCTTAACGTGAGCGCCGACCGCATTCACGAGCTGGAGCCGGGTCAGGCACTTGTCATCAACAAGAAAGGCAAGATGCGTCTGGAGCAGATAATTGAGCCGAAGGCCAATCTCTCCTGCTCGTTTGAGCGCGTATATTTCAGCCGTGGCAATGACATCGACATCTACCGTGAGCGCAAGGAACTTGGACGTCAGCTGGTTGAACCGGTCCTGGAGGCCGTGGAGGGCGATGTTGACCACACCGTCTTCTCGTTCATTCCGAATACCGCAGAGGTCGCGTCGTTCGGTCTGGTACAGGGATTTGAGGAGTTCCTGAACAATCAGAAACTTGAGCAGATAAAGGCTCTCGGCCCTGGTGCGTCAGATCAGGATATGGCCAAAATACTCTCACGTCGCATCCGCAACGAGAAAGTGGCCTGGAAGGACATAAAGCTCAGAACTTTCATCACGGCGGGCGACAGCCGCAACGCGCTGGCACAGCACGTTTATGATATAACTTACGGAACCATCAATCCGGGTATTGACAATCTTGTTGTGATAGATGACAGTATTGTGCGTGGAACCACACTGCGCGAGAGCATCATCAGCATTCTGGACCGTCTGGGACCGAAGAGAATTGTGATTGTCTCCTCATCGCCTCAGGTACGCTATCCGGACTACTACGGCATAGATATGTCCAGTATGGATCACTTCATAGCATTCAAGGCAGCTCTGGAGCTTCTTCAGGAGCGTGGAATGTGGCATCTGGTAACCGATGTCTATTGCAAGTGCCGTGAGCAGCTCACCAAACCAGCCGGTGAGCGCGTAAACTGCGTGAAGGAGATTTACAACCAGTTCACAGCCGAGGAGATATCGCAGAAGATTGTAGAGCTGCTCACACCTGCGGGATGCAAGGCCGAGATAAAGATTGTTTATCAGACTCTTGACGGTCTGCACCGTGCCTGCCCGAACCATCTGGGCGACTGGTACTTCAGCGGTGATTTCCCAACACCTGGCGGAACATTGCTTGTGAACAAGGCATTCATTGATTATTACGAAAAAAACTACAGATAAATGACAGTATCACTGATTTTGGCCGATGGCACCTGCTTCAAGGGTGAGTCTTTCGGTTTCGAGCAGCCTGTCAGTGGCGAGCTTGTGTTCAACACTGCTATGACAGGCTATCCTGAGCTGCTTACTGACCCCTCATCAAGAGGTCAGCTGTTGGTAATGACCTATCCTGTGATAGGTAACTATGGCGTTCAGCCGTTGGGTCACGATGAGAATGGCCTGCCTGTGAATGCCGAGAGCGACCAGATTCAGGCCCGTGCCCTGATAGTAAGTGACTATAGCGAGTTCTACAGCCACTGGAATGCAGTTGAGACTCTGGAGAGTTGGATGAAGCGCGAGAAGATTACCGGAATGAAGGGCGTTGATACCCGCGAGCTTACCAAGCACATCCGCAATCACGGCAGTATGACCGCCAGAATACTCTTTGACGATATGCCGAAGCCTGCCGAGTATGCGTTCACGAATATGCTGGACGAGGTATCCTGCAAAGAACCGGTTACATACAATCCCGGAGCTGAGAAAACGGTGGTGCTGGTAGATTTAGGCGTGCGTGCCGGAATGATACGCTGCCTTGTCAACGAGGGCCTTACAGTGGTTCGCGTTCCTTGGAAGAGCGATTTCAGCCAGATCAAGTGCGATGGCATAGTCCTTTCCGAAGGTCCCGGCAATCCCAGCTACTGCAGCGAGGCCGTAGCCAACATCCAGCGCTTTATGGATAAGTCCGACAAACCAATCCTGGGAATCGGTATGGGATGCCTGTTGCTTGGCCTTGCCGGCGGTATGGATACCTACAAGCTGAAGTTCGGTCATCATACCCACAACCAGCCGGTTCGTCTGGAGGGTACCGACCGTTGCTTCATCACCACACAGAACCACAACTACGCACTGCGCGAGGACTCCGTACTCGGCAAGTGGAAAGTCTATCTGAAGAATCTTAACGACGGCTCCGTTGAGGGCATCTACAACACCCGCAAGCCGTGGGTGGGCGTAATGTTCCACTCTGAGTCAGACGTTATTGACACTGACACGCAGTTCATATATTCGGATTTTGTCTCAAAACTCTAAAATCAGACAGCTATGGCAATGAAGAAATATAAAAAGGTGTTGCTGCTCGGCTCGGGCGCGTTGAAGATAGGTGAGGCCGGTGAGTTCGATTACTCAGGCTCACAGGCACTGAAGGCCCTGAAGGAAGAGCATATTGAGACAATTCTCATTAACCCGAACATCGCTACAGTACAGACCAGCGAGGGCGTTGCCGACAAGGTCTATTTCCTGCCGGTTACTCCGTTCTTCGTAGAGAAGGTCATCGCCAAGGAGCGTCCCGACGCAATCCTTCTGGCATTCGGCGGTCAGACAGCACTGAACTGCGGTGTGGCACTGTATCAGCAGGGCATATTTGAGAAATATAATGTAAAGGTGCTCGGCACTCAGGTGCAGGCCATTATGGACACCGAGGACCGTGAGCTCTTCATCAATCGTCTTGACGAGATTGGCGTACAGACCATCAAGAGTCACGCCGTTGAGTCAATGGAGGCCGCACGTGCTGCTGCCCTTGAGCTTGGCTATCCTGTCATCATCCGCTCCGCATACGCTCTTGGCGGACTTGGCTCAGGCTTCTGTGACAACGAGGAGGAACTGAACAAGCTGGCCGAGAAGTCATTCTCGTTCTCACCTCAGATCCTGGTTGAGAAGAGCCTCAAGGGCTGGAAGGAGATTGAGTTCGAGTGCGTCCGCGACAAGAGCGACAACTGTATCATAGTCTGCTCTATGGAGAACTTCGACCCGCTGGGCATCCATACCGGTGAGAGCATCGTTGTGGCACCTACACAGACACTCACACAGCACGAGGTGCAGAAACTTGAGGAGCTTACCGTACGTGTGGCCCGTCACGTGGGCATCGTGGGCGAGTGCAACATACAGTTCGCCTTTGACCCGCAGTCAGAGGAGTATCGCGTAATCGAGGTCAATGCCCGCCTGAGCCGCTCATCGGCACTGGCATCAAAGGCTACCGGCTATCCTCTGGCATTCGTTGCCTGCAAGCTGGGCCTGGGCTACAACCTGTATGAGCTCACCAACTCCATCACTAAGTCAACCACCAACTTCTTTGAGCCGTCGGTTGACTACATCGTATGCAAGATGCCTCGCTGGGACCTCGGCAAGTTCCACGGCGTTGACCGTGAGATTGGCTCCAGTATGAAGTCCGTAGGCGAGGTGATGTCAATAGGCCGCTCATTCGGCGAGGTTATCCAGAAGGGTATCCGTATGATAGGGCAGGGAATGCACGGCTTTGTAGAGAACAAGGCCATCAAGTTCCCCGATCTGGACAAGGCACTCAAGGAGCCTACCGACAAGCGTCTGTTTGCCATCAGCGAGGCACTTCAGAAGGGTTACAGCATAGACCGCATCTGGGAGCTCACCAAGATTGACAAGTGGTTCCTGAACAGCCTGAAGAAGATAACCGACATATCAGTTGAGCTTCATAAGGTGAAAGGCATCGATGCCCTTACGGCAGAGATGACTCTCAAGGCAAAGCGCGCCGGCTTCTCCGACTTCCAGATATCACGCGCCATCGGCATTGAGAAGACAATGGGCGTTGACAAGGGACTTCTGGCTGTCCGTGACAAGAGAAAGTCATTCGGCATTATGCCATACGTAAAGCAGATCGATACTCTTGGCGGTGAGTATCAGGCACAGGCCAACTACCTGTATATGACCTACAACGGCTCAGCTCACGACATACCATTCTATACCGACAAGAAATCAATAGCGGTAATCGGCTCGGGCGCATACCGTATCGGCTCCTCAGTAGAGTTCGACTGGTGCGGCGTGCAGGCTCTGAACACCATCCGCAAGGAGGGTTATCGCAATATAATGATAAACTGTAACCCTGAGACCGTAAGTACAGACTACGATGTCTGTGACCGTCTCTATTTTGACGAGCTTACGTTCGAGCGCGTTATGGACGTGCTCGAACTTGAGGATCCGCACGGAGTAATCGTATCAACCGGCGGTCAGATTCCGAACAACCTTGCCATGCGTCTGGATGGAATGAATGTTCCTATACTTGGCACATCCGCCAAAAACATAGACAATGCCGAGGACCGCGAGAAGTTCTCCGCAATGCTTGACCGCATAGGCGTTGACCAGCCGGAGTGGAGCGAGCTCACCTCTATGAAGGAGATTGGCAAGTTCATCGAGAAGGTTGGCTTCCCTGTATTGGTAAGACCGTCATACGTACTCTCAGGAGCCGCAATGAATGTCTGCAGCAATCAGGACGAGCTTGAGCGCTTCCTGCAGCTCGCAGCCGATGTATCAAAGCAGCACCCTGTAGTGGTGAGCCGCTTCATTGAGCACGCCAAGGAGGTTGAGATGGATGCCGTTGCACGAGACGGTGAGATCATAGCATACGCCATCAGCGAGCACATTGAGTATGCCGGTGTCCACTCAGGCGACGCCACCATACAGTTCCCGCCACAGAAACTCTATGTTGAGACCGTAAAGCGTATCAAGCGCATCAGCCGCCAGATTGCCAAGGAGCTTCACATCAGCGGTCCGTTCAACATCCAGTATCTGGCCCGCGAGAACGACATCAAGGTTATTGAGTGTAACCTGCGCGCCTCACGAAGCTTCCCGTTCGTAAGCAAGGTCCTCAAGATAAATCTCATTGAGCTTGCCACAAAGGTTATGCTGAATGTACCGTTCCAGGTACCGGAGAAGAGCCTGTTCGATATAGACTACGTAGGTATCAAGGCCAGCCAGTTCTCGTTCAACCGTCTTCAGAAGGCCGATCCTGTACTGGGCGTTGATATGGCATCCACAGGCGAGGTTGGCTGCCTGGGCGATGACCAGCGCTATGCTATCCTTGAGTCAATGCTCTCCGTTGGCCATCGTATCCCGCAGAAGAACATCCTCCTGTCAACCGGAACCGCCAAACAGAAGACCGAGATGCTCGATGCCGCCCGCCTGCTCAGCCAGAAGGGCTACAACATCTATGCAACCGCAGGTACCGCAAAGTACCTGCAGGAGAACGGCGTTGACTGCACTCTGGTCTATTGGCCAAGCGAGGAAGGCATGCAGCCGCAGGCTCTTGATATGCTTCACAGGAAGGAAATCGATATGGTGGTGAACATTCCGAAGGACCTTACACAGCACGAGCTCTCAAACGGCTATAAGATTCGTCGTGCCGCCATTGACCTGAACATCCCGCTTATCACCAACGCACGTCTTGCAAGCGCGTTCATCAACGCCTTCTGCACCATCAGCGTAGATGATATTCCAATCAAGAGCTGGGACGAGTTCAAATAATCCCGATATAACAAATGAGGTGAAACAGAGGGGGCAGGTACAGTGATTCAGCATTGAGTCACTGTACCTGTCCCCTTGGCCCACTTTGACCCCATCTGATCCACTATAGAGTAGCGTATGGCTTTTAATAAAGATTTCCTTTTACCGCTTGCGGCAATGTGCCTGCTGGCAGGCTGTTCCAACAGACTGCTCAGGAATGCAACCGTACAGAATCTGCCAGACAAGGAGATAAATATAGTCTATGAGAATGACGTGCATTGCGGTGAAGATGGCTATGCCACTCTTGCGGCTCTAAGGAATGATCTCAAGGCTAAGACTCCATATGTGGCTACAGTAAGCAGCGGCGATTTCGTTCAGGGCGATGTAGTGGGGGCCAAGACCCGTGGCGCCTCAATAATACGCATAATGAATGCCGTTGGGTACGACTTCGTCACACTTGGCAATCACGAGTTCGACTATCGCATTCCACGCCTGTTTGAGCTGCTGGACAGTCTCGGTGCCACAGCTCTGTGCTGCAATTTCTATGAGCTGGACAAGGAACAGCTGGTGTTCGCGCCATACAAGATTGTATCGTACGGAAATGTCCGTGTGGCGTTCATCGGCTTCGCCACACCCGCTACCGTAGGCTCTGTATCGTACGCAACCTTCCGCGATGACGACGGCTATCTGAAATATGGCTTCTCAGAGAACCATTTCCTGGAGAATGCCCAGAAGTACATCAACAAGGCGCGTGCCGATGGTGCTGATTATGTGGTGGCTCTCTCGCATCTTGGCGATGAGGCATACGAGGGCGATATGACATCCGTAGGCCTGATATCCGGTACCACCGGTATAGATGTGGTACTGGACGGACACGCCCATCACGTTATACCAGACTCTATTGTATATAATCTGAATGGCTCTCCTGTGATACTGACATCCGCCGGCACAAAGCTGAATAACATAGGCGTTCTTACAATAGGCACCAATGGCAAATTGAGCACACGCCTTGTGCCCACAGACTCATATCCCGGCAGAGACCAGACCGTTGCCGCATTGGTGGCAAAGGAGAAGGAGGCAATCCTCAAAGAGGGTCTGACAGTGTGCGGAGGCACACCTTTTGAGCTGCCTTGCCGCGATAATGAGGACAAATGGCTGGTACGCTATCAGGAGACGCCAATCGGCAATTTCGTAACAGACGCGTTGCGCAGTAAATACAATACCCAGATTGGAATAGTGAACGGTGGCGGCATCCGCACTGGAATAGCTGCAGGTGATATCACCGCAAACGATATCTTCGCCGTGGAGCCATTCGGCAATCTCTGTTGTGTTGGAACCATTTCCGGCCGTCAGCTGATGGATGCCCTTGAGTTCGGCGCAAGGCTGATGCCTCTTGAGAACGGCGATCTCCTGCAGGTCAGCGGCATCCGATATGAGGTTGACTGCACCGTTACCGCTCATTTCCAGACCGATGCCGACGGTCTCTTTACCGGAGTGGCCGAAGGCTCCCCGCGTCGTGTAGGCAACCTTCAGGTACTTGATGCCTCCACCGGTCTCTACCAACCCGTTGAGCCCGACCGCCGCTATTCCATAGCATCAACCGATTACCTTATGATGGAGGCCGGTTGCACCGGAATCCTGGAACGCGCCTCCGTGGATGATCGCACCAACGACCTTGTGCGCGATGTCATCTCCGAATACCTTAGAACCACCCTCAACGGCGTGATGCCCGAACGCTACTCCCGCGCTGACGGCAGGATTACCGTCAGGTAATGCGGCGTGCAAAGCTGTCATTCCCCAACTTATTGATTTGAGTACTATTCCAATGAGACCTGGTTGATGACGGTATCGTCAAGGCTCTTCTTTGATTTCTTTGCTCCAAGGTCCTTAAGACCTTCAAGTGAACGGATTATGTTGTGGCCGTTGTTTTCCTGAAGTTTGTTACGCGCATTTGTGTAGGACTCGTGTGCGCTTAACAGACTGCGGTCAATCTTGCTGAACTCGGTTGTGAAGTCGCAGATGCGGTCGTAGAGCAGGGTTGCCAGGTCGAATATCTTCTGTGCGTTCTTTTCCTGATTCACATTTTTCCAGAGAGCGTCTATCAGATGGAGGGTAAGCATCAGGCTTGTCTGATTCACAATAATCACATTCTTCTCGTATGCCCAGTTCAGCAGGTTGCTGTCCTGACGCAGTGCAAGAAGATAACTGCCTTCGTTTGGTATGAACATCAGCATCATTTTCTGCAGATTGCCGCTCAAACTGGCATAATGCTTGCGCGACAGTTCATCCACGTGCTTCTTGACAGACTGAAGATTGGCACGTGCGGCTGCCTGCATTTCTTCCTCCGTCGATGCCATCGTATAGTTATAGTAGTCTGTCAATGTAACTTTTGAGTCAACAATAACATCGCGCTGATCAGGACAGTGGATAATCACGTCAGGACGCTGGTTGTTGCCATCGTCATCCTGATAATTCTTCTGAGTCTCGTAGTGTACTCCCGGCTGCATTCCGCTTGCCTGAAGTATCTCCTCAAGTATGCTTTCGCCCCAGTCGCCTTGAACCTTGCCTTTGGAACGTAGAGCCTCGGACAGTTTCTCGGCCTTGTCTCCAAGTATATGTGTCTGCTCGAACATCTTCTGTATGCTGGTCTCAATGCGCGTAGTATTGCTCTCACCCTCCTTTTTCGTATTGTCAAGTGCCTGCTGCATCTCCTGCAGACGCTCATTGAGGGGCTTTACGATGCTGTCCATTGATGTGGCTCCAGCCTTTGCCAATTCTTCCTGACGCTTCTGAAGCAGTTCCTGTGTGTCGTTTTTTAGTTGTGAGCGGAACAAATCCATTTGCGTCTTGAACTGTTCAGACTGCTCAGCCAGCCTGTGACGGTAGTTTTCTGTCTGCTCTTCCAACTGCTTTTGGTAGCTTTCGTCCTTATCGTCAAGTTGCCGTTGAAAATCAGCCTTCATTTCGTCTCGTTGAAGAGATGCCTCCTGCCTGGTCTCTGCAAGACGCGCCGCCAGCTCATCTTTGCTATCAGATATCTGCCGCAGAAGTAACTTCTTCTCGCTGCTTAGAGCCGAAACTTGAGCCATTGCCTTATTCCTTGCCATTCTGGAGGCTATGATGGCCGTAGCTATAATAATAGCAATGGTTGCAAGTGTTATGATAATAATGGTTCCGGTAGTCATTTTGATACTTTTTTATGTTATGGTTATGTAACTGCAAAGGTAATAAATTGCTATCTTTGAAAATTGTTTTTTGAAAATAAGTAGTGTCGGGCAGCGCGATGGCAGCGGTGGATATTGATGTAAACAGGCAGAGGCTGACGCAGGAGTTGAGCACCACGGGACGCCATGGCATTGAGGGCCTTGTGGAGTTCCTGGACAGGTATGGCTTTTTTGAGGCGGAGTGTACGGGAGTTGAGGCCGGACGCGGCGGTGCTGTGAATCACTCGCTGTGGACACTCTATCTGGCTCGTCGCGAGCGGGAGAGGTTCCTGAGGGCTCATCCTGAGATTGATATCCCCGAGGAGAGCCTGACGCTGGTCTGCCTGCTGCACGATGTGTGCGACAGCACGTATCCGGCCGTCAATGGCAAGAACGGAGCCTTGAAAGGCGGGCATCGCTCTGAGGCGATACTGCGGAAGGCAGGTGCTCCGCTTACGGATGATGAGCTTGCCATCATCGGTAAGCACACTTTCAACACTCTCGGGGCGAAAGCCGGGGAGTTTCCCGTAAATGTGAGGCTGGTGCATTATCTGCTATATCAGACTTGCCGGAAGGCGTGTGACTATGCATCGGGCATACCGTTCGGTACTGAGCCGGTGAGTGTGCGGAAACCGTCACGGAATGGAGCGGACATTGAGGTCTGGTTTGAGCCTGATGACCATCGCACGTGGTGGAGCACCGGAGGTGTGGCTGTGGAGCTGGATCCGGAGTGCGGCATTGATGGCGGAAAGCTTATTCAGATGACTGTGAGGCATCTGTTCTCGGCTTCGACAGATGTAACCCAGGGTGATGACGATATTGCTGTCCTTACTGACGATTATGGCTCGAAGGCCATTCTGACCACATATTCGCGTAATGGCGGCGACAGCGTTATGTACTCAGACCGTGCCTGCTTTGACTACAAGAATATGGTGCTGCTTATCTCGCATTATCCGCACTACAGGGCGTCGTATGTGGTGGCACAGAGGCTGAACGGCAAGTGGGGCGCATTCTCGGTGAAGAGGACAGGGCAGGGCAGGACGCCAGTGGTCAGGCGCGAGAAGGTGCTGGATTACGATTATCACACGTTTGACGATGCTTTGGCGGGTATTGCCGGTGCCGGTCGCAGGAACTTCAAGATAAGAGTTACCGATGCGGATTTCTACACGCGCATAGCGCTCACTGACATTATTGGAAAAAGAAAGTAAATACTGAATGATATGATTACCGAATCAGTTGCCATATCACGCCTTCTCGTGAGTTTTCTTCTTGGTGCCTGCATAGGTGTTGAGCGGCAGATACACCGTCATCCTGCAGGTCTCAGAACCTTTACGCTTATATGTATGGGCTCTACTCTGGCCATGCTGGTGTCAATCTATATCTGTCAGACAAACCTGAACCTGATAAACGGTGATAATTCTGCTAATATCATCGCAGTTCCTCAAGTTCGGCAAGGAGGAATCGTCAAATTAAAAGAAAAGAGTTACATTTGCGGTAAAGAAGTTCAAAGTGATTTGAGTTGCGTTTTGTAGAGAATGTTTTTATTAACCGATTAATAATTATTAAAATGATCAATCAACCAATCGTAAAGCTGGGAATCGTAGGCGTGAGCCGCGACTGTTTCCCTATTACACTTACACAGGCCCGTATGGCTGCCCTTATGGCAGAAGTTAAGAAGGCTGGTCTTCCAGAGGTTTATGACTGTCCTGTGACAATTGAGAACGAGAAGGATACAATGAAGGCTCTTGACTGGGCCAAGAAGAATGGTATCAATGCTGTATGTATGTTCCTGGGCAACTTCGGCCCGGAAGGTCCTACAACAATGTTCATCCAGAAGTTCCAGGGTCCGGCAATGGTTCTGGCAGCAAAGGAGGAGGGCAAGGCCAATCTGGCATCAGACCGTGGCGACGCTCTCTGCGGCGTTCTTAATTTCAGCTACAGCGTAGGTCTGCGTCGTCTGAAGGTTTATATCCCTGAGTATCCGAACGTGACTCCGGCAGAGGCTGTAAAGGAGCTTGCTGATTTCCGCGACATCGCACGCGTGGTTATCGGTATGAGAAACCTGAAGGTTATCGGCTTCGGCCCACGTCCATTTGACTTCCTTGCCTGCAACGCGCCTATCCAGCCTCTTTATGACCTGGGTGTTGAGGTTCAGGAGAACTCAGAGCTTGACCTTAAGGTACAGTATGAGAAGATGGCCAGAAAGACCTCGAAGATTAAGGCTATTGCCGCTGATATGGAGAAGGAGCTTGGCCCGAAGCGCAATACTTATCCAGAGATCATCAACAAGATGGCTCAGCTGGAGCTGGCCCTTATGGACTGGTACGAGAATAACAAGGGTGCCTGCAACTATGCTGTTTTCGCAAACAAGTGCTGGCCGGCATGGCAGCCTGTATTCCACTTTGAGCCCTGCTATGTGAACTCACGTCTTACTGGCCGTGGCATTCCTGTAGCCTGCGAGGTTGACCTGTATGGTGCGGTGTCAGAGTTTATGGCTGAGTGCGCATCTGAGCTTCCTGCAACACTGCTCGATATCAACAACTCTGTTCCAGACGATGTTCTGCCGAAGAACGCAGACCTGAAGGGCGCTACAGCAAAGGATCTCTATATGGGCTTCCACTGCGGCAACACCTGCTCACAGTGCATGAAGGACTGCAAGATTAAGTATCAGCTTATTCAGGCACGTCTGATGAGTCCGGATATCACCAAGGGTACACTGGAGGGCCAGATCAAGCCTAGCCAGACCACAATGTTCCGTCTGCAGTCCAACAGCGATGCGAAGCTGGTGAGCTACATTGCAGAGGGTAACTTCCTTGACATTAATCCTTGCTCATTCGGCGGTATCGGTATCGCTGCCATCCCTGGCTTCGCACGCTTCTATCGTCACGTGCTGATTGGCAAGCGCTTCCCGCACCACGGCGCATATGCGTTCAAGAATGTGGGCAAGATTCTGTTCGAGGCTCTTCATCTGCTTGGTGTTGAGGATATCAATACTCCTCTTCCGGCAGGTCAGCTCTATCCGGGCGAGAACCCGTTCGCTATCTGATAGCGATTCCTTTATAGCAGGCAGGGTCGGAGATTCTCCGGCCCTGTCTTGTTGTTATCTCAGCCAGTTGGCGTCGAGGAAGGCAAGCCGGTCTGACAGCCATTTCTTAAGGGTGGCTATCTCTTCCTGGTAGCTTGATACTGTGTAGGCAGAGAACCAGCCAAGACCATTGCCGCCCATGCCGCCGCCCATCGGCATAAACCACGGTATTGCCGCACTGCCTTCCTCCTGGGGCTCTGTCTGGAGCAGGTCGCTGAACTGGGTGAAGTGGCGTTCCTGAGCCTCGGAGAGCAACTCTGCGTAATCGTCAATGAACTTGAACAGGCTCTCATTGCTGAGAATGCCTTTCCGCAACTCTGAATAGCGTTCTTTTACCAGAGCCATGAATCCCGGGTCCTGACTCAGGCGCTTCCACATAGCGGGGGTGGGGTTGGTCTCGCATCCGTCATAGACCCAGGCCCTGATGTTGTCGGCATTGCAGAAGCTGCAGTTGCCGAAAGCCAGATTATAGTCCCATACTGGTCCGGCATTGAGCTTGCCGCCTGTGCCGTCCTGGTTTTGCTTCTTCTTGTGAAAGTAGGCGCTTCGCTTCAGCCCGTCTGCGTTGAGGCTGACCTCTGTGTGGATGAAGTAATCTACGAACGATGGAATGTTGATGTATTTGGCGTATCCTTTATCCTTGTCGGAGTAACTGCTGTCCTGGATTGATTTCTCAGTCTGGCCTATGTAGTCCTGAATGTAGTTGAGCTGCTCCTCTGCAATCTTCTCTTTCTTAGGGCTATAAACAGTCCATGTTACATTCTGGCCCATCATTCCGTTGCCTACGCCTCGCACTGTGGAGCGGAATGTCAGCTCATCGCCGTCAACTGCGTCTATTCGAAGTATGTATCCTCCAGTTACCTCGCGCCCGCTCACATCGTCTTTCCTCAGCTTGGCTATGTCCAGACGGTTGGGACTGCGCTTGATTGTCTCTGCAAGAATATAGACTCCGCGATAGCTGCCGTTCATAGTAAGCTCGCACAGACGTGTGTGAGGACCCCAGTGCCCCATCTGGTTCCAAAGGTTGAAGGCGAGTATGTCGCGAAGCATTGATATGTCGTTGTATGGTGCCAGCAGCACCCAGTCTGACTCGGCCGGCATTCCAAGAAGTGATACGTCAATATCCTTGCCGCTCTCATCGCGGGTCTCAATGGTGTATCGTTTCTGCTCAAAACTCACGGAGCTGTTGCCGCGGAGCTTAATAGCGATCAGACCGTCATAGCCGGTGGCTTTGTCGGATATGCTGTTGCGTTTCTCTGTGCCGTTGTCTATTATCTGCATAGTGGCGGTAATCTTGCCGCTTGTGGTTATGCTCTGGCCTTTCGTGTCTATTTTAATAATAGGTAGGTTGGATGATTTGAAATCTACTTTTGATTTCAGCTGCGGACCTTCCGTTGCGCTCATTTGGAACATTCCGCCCATACCTCCGAATCCGCCCATACCTCCGAATCCTGGCATTGCTCCTTCGGGCATCTGTCCGAAACCGGATCCTCCTGGCATCTGCTGACCCATACCTGGGAATCCTCTGCCTCCGCCTGGCATTTGCCTGCCGAAGAATTGAGGAAATTGTGCGAATACTGCTAAGGCTATTCCCAACGCTATGCCTGTGATGGCTGCTCTCTTTATGCTTTTGGATTCTTTCATTGTCTTTGTGTTGTTGCTCATAATTAATAGTCAGAAACTGACGGATAGTTAAAATAGTTTTGATTTTTTAGTAAATTTGGCGAAACGCAATTTAATAAGGTATGAATATGAGCAAAAGAAAGACATTGATGTCGTTGCTGGTTGGTATTCTGATGTCGGCTCCGGCAATGGCACAGTTCGCATTTGGCGGATTTGGCGGTTTCGGCGGAGGACAGCGTATGAATATGGACAGCCTGAACAGGGTAGGTGAGGCTGATTATGCCGATATGCTTGGCAAGTTAGGCATCAAGCCGGAGCAGGTACGCGAGGGACGTCAGCCTAACTCGCAGGATGTGTCAGTGCATCCTAATTACAACGAGCTTACTGCTAACCCGTTCCCATATTATCCGGAGGCTCTGGTCACATTTGACGGGCGCAAGGTAAAAAACGCCAGGATGTGGACAAAGGTACGCAGGCCTGAGCTGGTGCGTGAGTTCGAGGATGAGATGTATGGCCGTCTGCCTGATAATATTCCAGCGGTTGACTGGCAGGTGACGCGCGAGGAGAAGAAGATGATGGGCGACATACCTGTGATAGTGCGCTATCTGAACGGTGTGGTTGACAATTCATCATATCCTGCCATATCGGTGAATATTCAGGCAAATATAGTATGGCCGGATAACGGCAGTAAGAATCTGCCTGTTGTGATGGAGTTCTCGTGGATGGCTGGCGATCCTACGTCTCCCGGACGTGGTACTGACAAGACCTGGCAGCAGCAGGTGATTGAACGTGGATGGGCAGCGGCACAACTGGTTCCGACGTCCATTCAGGGAGATAATGGCTATGGCCTGACTAGTGGCATAATAGGCCTTTGCAACAAGGGTGCGTACAGACAGCCTACAGACTGGGGCGCACTTCGTGCCTGGGGCTGGGGCGCATCGAAGATGATTGACTATTTTGAGGGCGATGCCCAGTTTGATGCTACAAAGGTTGCCATTGAGGGCGTGTCGCGCTATGGTAAGGCATCGGTGGTGGCGATGGCTTTCGATGAGCGTATTCTGGCAGGCTTCATCTGCTCATCAGGTAAGGGTGGTGTGGCCGGATGGCGCAGGGACTGCGGCGAGAGCATCGGCAACATTACCGCTCAGGGTGAGTATCACTGGATGTGCGGCAATTTTATTAAATACGGTGCGTCTCCGCTTGATGAGTCGGCACTGCGCGTTGACCAGCACGAGCTTATAGCACTTTGCGCGCCTCGTCCCTGCTTTATATCGGGAGGCAGCTACGATGCTGACAAGTGGCAGGACGTTGTGGGTATGCATCTGTCAACGGTCAAGGCTTCTCCGGTGTATGAGCTGTTGGGCAAGAAAGGACTTGATACCGATGTGTTTCCTGTGATGGATTTCGGTCTGACTGACGGCGAGCTTGCCTGGCGTCAGCATCACGGTGGCCACGAGGCCGGTCCGAACTGGCCATATTTCCTTGACTTCCTTGCCCGTTATGTGGAATAACAAAACTGCGGAGCTCATTCAGAGCCCCGCAGTTTTTTAAAGCCAATAGCCAATAGCCAACAGCCTACTTTGCGAAAAGACTAAGGTCAACGCTCTCACCCATATGGCGGTGACCGTCGGCATTTGGGTGAAGCCAGTCGTTCTCGAAAAGGAATGCAGGATTCATACGGGCCGGGTCATCAGGGCTTGCCATTGATGCGGCATGATCTACAATGCCGTCGAACAGTCCGCAGGTACGTATCCAGTCATTCAGCTTGCAGCGTCCCTCCTCGTGGTTCTCGCTGTAGTAGTTGTTGCCCTTGAACGGCATTACAGTGCCACCATAGACCTTGATGCCTTTCCGATGTGCCTCTTCAATGATTTTCTTGTAAACCTCTATAATTTTGTCTGCCTTGGCAACTGCATCGCCAAAGCCTCCCAGATCGTTCACGCCCTCAAACAGTATGATGTACTTGACACCCTCCTGCTGGAAAAGGTCGCGAGGATAGCGGCTCTGTCCGGTAGGGCCTAAGCCTCCCTGAAGGATGCAATTACCTCCAAGTCCCATATTCAGAACAGCAACGTTCTCTGTAGCTTTGTTGGCTAGCAGACGGCGTGAGAAGATATCGGTCCAACGGTTCTGTACGTTGGTTGTTGAGCCGCGTCCGTCGGTGATGGAGTTGCCCAGAATAACAACGGCACGGGCGTTTCCCTTTGCCTCAACCTCAATGGCATTGATGATATACCAGTGGGCCGTGGCTGTGGCATCGTTGAAATTGGATGTGTTGCCCTGAGCGATGTATGAGTCGGTGCGTGAGCCCGGATGGCTGGTTATGATGTTTGCCGGACACTGGCCCAGATGAAGGGTGATGGCCATATTCTGACGGATGGTCATCTTAAGGTCAACAGGGTCTGATACCACCAGAGTACCTGGCTCAATGGTGACTGATGCGCTGCCATTGAAGGTAAGTGATGTATTGGTCTGCTCGTCAATGAGCGGGCTGTTGCCCGATGTGAGTGCTATGGCAATCTCTGCGGCCTTTATCTCGATTGGCTCCTTGCCGAACTCGTTGGAGAGCTTCACCCTCAGTCTCTCGCCACTGATGGATGTCTGGACAATCTGCCTTATGGAGTTGTCTGCCAGTGGCACAGGTGGATTGTTGTGTGGCTCTGCCACCTGCTCTGCAGTGGCCCAAGTGGCTACCCAATGTTTTTTGGCCGATGTCTGACCGGCTCCTCCCAGAATCAACAGCATTGCAGCCGTCATCAGGGTCTTGAATTTAAAGACTTTCATTTCTATGTAAGTTAATTGTCAAAATACTGTCAGCTTTTTGCTTATCTGGCTGTTGCCAATACGCATAGTGCAGATGTATGTGCCTCTTTCCGGCTTTTGTGAGAACTCAACCGAATTGTTGCCCTCGCCATATCGCCTTGAGGAGATTGTCTCAATCACAGTTCCTTTTGTGTCTTGCAGTGTGAAGGTTGCCTCTGATGCATATGGCAGAGTGAAACGTACCACTACACTCCCGTTATGGCAGAGTGGAGTGACTGATAGCTCGTCTCCTGTAGAGGCTGATACTCCGGTTAGCGGATCCTCACCTCCAAGCCCCTCGGCTGTTGATGGGTTGTCAGTGATGAGAATCTTGTCTATCTTGGCTCCATCCTCGCGACTGGCTATATAGAGCTTGTGCGTGCCTGCGGTGAGTGTGGCCGATGTGAAAGTCTGCCATGCCCATCCACTGGTAACAATACCGTTGATGAATGTCCATCCGCTTGTTTTGTCAATGGAGCAGAAATATGAGTCATCGTCATAGCTGCCGCAGTTTACACGTGCCAGAACCGTGTAGTTACCGTCTTTTGGAACAGTGAACTCGGTATAGAGCCAGGTTCCCTTGTCGGTAGAGGGGTCTGTGGTGGATGCTGTGAAGTTTATGGTAGTCTCCAGATAAATACCGTTTGAGACCTCAGACTTGTTCTGTCCGGTAACTTTCTTGTACTTGCCTCCATACGTGCCTGTTATCATATTCTCGGCCTCACGCCAGAAGGTGAAACTCTCCTGAGGCTCTTCCGGACCGGAACCTGCACTCCAGTCTTTGAACCATTTGCCCGCGTTTACGTTCTGATACTTTGGAGCAATCTGCACATTTGTGTCAATGCTCTCGTCATCGAGCAGGAATCGTTTGATGAAGTTCTGGACCTCGGTGTATTGAGAAGAGGGAAGCTGGCAATGTGAGTGTCCTCCTACGATGGAGAAACCCATTCTGTCCTCAATGCCGAACTTCTTCCACACCTCACGGGCGGCTAAGCTGGAGATGTATGTTGACTCATCTGCCAGCCAGGTATAATCAGGATTACCAAGAATAAGGACGGCGCGAGGGCAGCACATTGCCACCAGCTCGTGATGGTCGTACGGGAGTTTGTAGCAGTTGTTGCCTGAGAAATCGTTCTGGAATCCTACACGATACCAGTTGCCATCAGTGGCGCCAAGTTTCTCTACCTCATTGATGCCCTCAGAGACACGCCACGATGCGGCACCGCCACCACCAGGCTCCTGTGCTATGGTCAGGGCAATACGCTCGTCAAATGCGCCTGCAAAGAGTGCCATCTTGCCTGCGTATGAGCAACCGGTAACGCCAATATGTGATAGGTCGATGCCTGTCTCATCCTCGCCAAGCTGGTAGAGTCCGTCTATGAGGCGGCTTACACCCCATGACCACTCTGCGTATGCTCCATTTGACTTGAGGTCTGGATATAGTTTGTCAAAGTTGTAGTTTCCGCGTCCTGCACTGCCGCCGCCCATCTGAGAATAGTCGTTTACCTGACTCTCGGTGAAGTTCATCGTAGCGATGCCGTTGCTTGAGAAGAAACTTGCCGGAAGTGAGTTGTTGCTTGTTCCAATCATCAGAGGACAGGGTTTTGTGGCGTTTGCCGGGAAGGATATGGTAGATGTGAGTGTCAGTGATTTGCCGTTTACCCTCACAACAACCTTCAGTGTGTTCCCAGACATACTGGCCTCTATCTGTTCCGGCTGTACCGAAGGCTTTGTTCCTATCTCGTATTTCTGAATCTCTTTGGATATCTCGTAGCGTCTGTGGGCCCACTGGCTGAATTCTGTAACTGTATCGGAGCCGTCGGAGAATTCAAACGGGTTTGGAAGCATCTTGTAACTCTTCAGCTTGCTTGCGGCAGGAAGGTCTGGCTCCGGGAATGAGGAGCCTGTCTCCTCGAGTGTATAATAATAAGGTATGCCATCGGTGGGCATAGGACCAGGGCTGGTCACTTCTGAGAGCGTTATGCGGTCAACATATACGGAACCCGTTACCTTTCCGAAGTTGAGGAATAAGCAAGACGCATCATCATCCTCAACATCGAATCTAACAGATTTCCTAGCCCATTCTGTTGATAATTTGAAAGTCATATCCGCCTTGCCTGTTTTCTCATCATCACCGTTACGATAACCGAATTCCAGATTGGATGTGGCTGATGATGACTTTGCGAAGAACTCTAACTTATATGTACCTTTTTGTAATGGCTGCCGCAGATTATAGCGGACCTGTGCTGCTGAGTTGCTGGCGGCAGCCTCTGTGTTGGTCAGGAGCAAGCAGGCCGCACTCTTGCCGTATCCGGGAGTAACTGCCGATGCCGATGCCTTGCCGCCATTATTGTGGCCGGCATCCATATTCCACTTGCCGGATGTGGTATCGTTGAAATTGTATGATGCGTTGTCTGTTATGAGATTCGTGTCTGGATTAGGTTCCTCTACAGGCGGATTCATATCTATGAGCATAATGTTGTCAAGATATATTGAGCCTTTGTAATTGGCGAAGTTGAAGAACATTCTGGCCACGTCACCAAAATTCATATTGAAGTCAAGAGTCAGTAACTTCCATTCCTCGTTGAGATTGAAGAATATTCCGTTTACATCGCCGTCCTGATAGTTGTCTTTCTGATAGCCGAACTCCAGCTGTGTCCTGCCGTCGGCTTTGGCATAGAACTCCAGCCTGTACTTTCCGGCCGGGAGGGTGGGCGAGAACTCGTACTTGGCCTGTGCCATCCAGTTGTCTGATGCGGTGACATCGTTCTTGAACTGAAGACAATATCCTGTGCCGTCATACCCTGGTGCTATAGCTTTGATTGACGCGTTGCCGTTATTCTCATTGCCTGTGACAAATGACCATTGTCCTGCAGTTCCATTGTCGAAGCAATAGGAGTCATAGTCTGTGATAAGGTTCTCAGAATTGTCATATGCCTGTGTGCAAAGCGTGCCGCAGACAGCCAAAAACAGCAAAATGCTTTTTTGTGGTTTGTTGTTCATACTGTTACTGATTATTCGTTACTAGTTGCGAATATAACTATTATTTTTGGTAATGCCGATATTGTAATGGTTTAACTATGGCGCGCAGATAGTCTTGCGGGTTCGTTTCTGTTCCGTTGTTCATATTTGTTTCGTGGATTCTTGAGACAAATCCGTAAAATTCACTACTTTTGAGACTCATTGAATTATGTGCGGATGAGAAGATTATTAACTGCTATATTGATTGTCGTTTTGCCGGTTTGTCTGGCTAAGGCCCAGCGAAGTTCCTGGTATTCCGGTGATTTGCTGTCGAATAACCAGCTTCAGTGTATAGCCGAGGACTCACAGGGATTCCTTTGGGTAGGCACGGAATATGGTATGAACCGATTTGATGGATATCAGTTCACACAATATTTTCAAGATGAGACAAAAGAGTACTCGCTTGCGAATAATTATGTGCGTTGTATGGAACCGGGCGGTGACGGCCGCATATGGGTTGGCACAGGCCGTGGCGTTCAGCTGCTGTATCCTGACAGAGGGGAATTCCATTCGGTTGCGATGCCTGGAGGAAACACACCTTTCATAAATCAGATAAAGGTATTGCGCAATGGCGAGGTGTGGTTTCTGGCATCAGGCCTGGGTGTATGCCGTATAACGGATAAGGAGGAGCTCACGGCCGTTCATCTTGAGGAGGTTACAAGAGTCACCGGCACCAGAAATCATACATTCCTGATGGAGGACGCTCACGGCATATTGTGGATAGGAACTGGCAATGGAGTCTATCAGTGCAATACATCAACGTTGAATGTGACACGTTTTGCCCAGGATGTTATCAGTGCGAGCGTTACCGGTATTTGGGAAAACAGCGATGGTGATATGTTCATATCCACAAACACTCAGGTCTTCAAGTGGAGCAGGAGCGCTGATGAGCTGACCGAGCTGTTGGGAAACAGGTCTTACAGGGATATCACGCACTCTTATATGGATAAGGATGGAATGCTGTATGTGGCAGTCCGTGGCGAGGGTCTCAGATATTACAATGTGGAGCAGGGCAGGCTTATGCGCTATGATGACAATGGCAGGGAAACCGGTCTGAACCATCTGGATGTATCGGCTTTCTATATGGACAGCAACAGGAATATCTGGCTGGGCTGTTATCTGAGTGGACTGATGCTCATTCCAAATGGTCAGACTCAGTTCCGCTCATTACGTTTCCAGGACTACAGAGGCTTTTCCGGAGGTGGTATCTCCTCAATGCTTGTTGACAATGGCAACAATCTGTGGGTGAGCTTCAACAATAATCCTGTTACTTGCTTTGACAATGCGGGAAGAATCCGGATACAGTTGCAGGACCAGTCTTACGTGAGCTCTATGATGCAGACTGATGACGGTACTGTATGGGCAGGCCTCTATAATGGCGGACTGGCTCGTCTAAATACAAGTGACGGAGTGCTGGAGGATATTGTCCACAAAGACGGGGCGACGCAGATACAGTGCGTCACTCAGGACAATGCGGGAAACCTGTACTACTCTACGCGAGGCTCCGGATTCAGCAAATACAATCCATCCAATGGTGAATATCAGCATTGGTCTTCCACTACCGATGTGCCATCAACCCCGAAACTGGACAATGATTGGATAAACTCTATGGCGGTTGATAAGTCCGGACTTCTGTGGATTGGCCATAACACAGGCGTCAGTTGTTTTGATACGCGCTCTGACTTGTTCGTATCTGTCCCGTCTGTGATGGGGCTATCAGGCAGCAGTTGCTATGCTATGCTTTGTGACCGCGACGGACGCGTGTGGGCCGGAACAGGAAACGGTCTGGTAGTATATGATCCAGACTCAGGTGATGGTATTGTGCTTAATACGGACAAAGGGTTGTCAAACAACAATATACGTGGACTTGTGCAGGATGCCGACGGTAATGTGTGGTGCAGTACCAGTATGGGATTGAACCGAATAGTGCCGGATACCTGGCAGATAGACCGTTTTTATTCAGGATCCGGTCTGATAGACAAGAATTACTATGCAAGGGCCTGTGCGTCGAACAGAAACGGTGCCACCCTCTATTTCGGCTCAAGCCGTGGAGTCACATTCTTTGAGCCTGATGTGATAAACAACCAGGGCAATGTGGGGAATGTGGTACTCACTGCTTTTTATCTGAACGATGTGCCGGTAAATGAGTCAACTCTGTCTGGAAGGCATTCTATTGTTGACGGTCCTGTCACCACATCGGATTTGTTTCATCTTTCCAACAAGGACAACTCATTTACACTTGAGTTCAGCACTTTCGATTATGGCGACCGTGAGAGTATCGCATACGAGTATTCGTTCAACCAGAATCAATGGAACAGCACGCCTGCCGGTGTGAACCGTATCACGTTTACTCATCTGAGCTCTGGAAAACACCAGATAAGCGTTCGTGCCTGCAGCAATAACAGCCGCTCTGAGATAAGCGTATATACCATAAGGATTGACCATCCGTGGTATCTGAGCGGGTGGGCGATAGCGGCATATCTGCTCATAGTCTTAGGCGTGTCAGGCATACTTATTTATAATGACAGGCAGCTCCGTGAGAAAGAGCTGAGCGATGCCAAACTGCACTCATTCACTAATGTGGCGCACGAGCTCTGCTCTCCGCTCACTATGGTGATATCGCCTCTTGATGAGCTTCTGCGAAAGAACTCACTCGATGAGGAGTCGATGCACTCACTCCGTATGATGCATAAGAGCTCAACCAAGATTCTGAACCTGTTGAATCAGTTGCTGGATATCCGTAAGTACGATGAGGGACAGATGAACCTGAAATGCCGTGAGACAGATATGGTATCGTTCCTGCAAGGTGCGTACGAGATGTTTATGTATAGCGCAGGCCAGCGTAATATACGTTACTCATATACGCACAACGTGGATGAGATGCTGGTGTGGATAGACCGTGACAGCATTGAGAAGGTGGTCTCAAACTTGCTCTCAAACGCGTTCAAATACACTCCGGACGGCGGTGAGATTCACGTTGAGCTTACAAGTGGTACAGATGATGCCGAGAGTGGTCCGTTGCATCATTTCGCGGAGGTCTCGGTTGTTGATTCAGGAATAGGTCTTGATGTGGATGATGTCAATAAGGTGTTTGACCGTTTCTATCGCGCCCGGAACACACTGACATCGGTTACTTTGGGAATGGGTATCGGACTTAACTACAGCAGGATTCTGGTGGAGATGCATAGGGGCTCAATAAAGGCTGAGAACAGGCAGGACACACAGGGGAGCCGCTTCTCGTTCCGTATTCCTTTAGGAAACAGCCATTTGCACGAGGATGAGATTGACTTAGGCCAGGAGGTGCCGTTCGTGTTCAAGAATGATGCCGGGAACGAGCCGGATGAGCCATTGAAGCCACACGGCGGAGCCACAAGGGGATATAAGATTCTTGTGGTGGACGATGATGAGTCTATGCTGGATTTCATAAGCTACAGCCTGCGCTCGGCTCATTATAAGGTGATTACCTGTCGGAATGGCAAGGATGGAATGCGTCTTGCCATATCGCAGATGCCTGATCTGATTATATCCGATGTGGTAATGCCGGAGATGGATGGCATCAGCTTTGTTCGCGCTCTCCGAAAGAATCCTAATATCAGCCATATTCCGGTAATCCTGCTGTCTGCCAGAAACAAGCTTCAGGACAGGATGGAGGGCATAGAGACAGGAGCAGACGCATATCTGCCTAAACCTTTCTATGTGAATGAGCTGAAACTTCAGGTGCTGAATCTGATAAACAACCGCCTGATTGTAAAGGGCAAGTTCTCTGGCGGACAGGAACAGAAAGACAAAGTGGAGACGCCTGAGTTCCAGTCAAGCGATGAGCAATTGATGCAACGTATTATGGAGGTTGTGAACAAGAATCTGTCGAATCCTGATTTGTCTGTTGAGCAACTGGCCGATCTGGTTGGCGTGAGCCGCTCGCAACTGCATAGAAAGGTTAAAAACATCACCGGAGTGTCAGCAGGCCGGTTCATACATAACATACGTATGCGTCAGGCTGCCACACTGCTGAGCCAGAAGGGAATGAACATTGCCGAGATATCTGATATGGTGGGCTTCAATACCCGGACGCATTTTGCTACGGCATTCAAGAGCTTCTATGGAATGACTCCAACCGAGTATATAAGGCAGCACGAGGGTGAGAACGGTGACGTCAATACTGCCGGTACTTCTGCGGAAACTTCCGGAAAAACCTAGTCTATGCCTTTCCTGACGATTCGTGGCTTGTCAAGCACAGGCCATTCAGATGTGACAGTGCTGTCTGGCAGCTGTTGCGACGCATCATCGAACATATAGCCCATGACACGCAGTTTGGTAGGCCCGTTCTTAGCGTTGCTGTTGATGACAATGCCTTGGCTGACCGGACCGGGCCACTTCTCGTGCGCATTGTACGTTATGGAGATGGATGTTGAGTCTCCGGGCTGAATGCTCTGCGGAGAGCAACTGGCAACAGTGCATCCGCACGATGTGAATGAGCCGGTTATGTGGAGTGGGGCGTTGCCGTCATTCCTAAGCCAAACGTTGAAGGAGTGTATGGAGTCTGAGCTGGCAAACAGTCCCAGATTGATGCTTGCCTCCTCAAAGCTGGCCACAGCCTCAGGGGTGCCGTTCATAGACGCGCATCCGTTACAGGATGCATTCATCAGCAACAGAATAAATGCCGCAACTTTTGTAACCTTCATAGACAGACTTTTATTCCAGGGTGTGCAGATACTCAATCTCCGAAGCCCATAGCGTCTCGTCAGGAGTCTCCAGAATCAGCGGAATGTCGCTCAGGCGGCTGTCCTTCATTATATTCCTGAAAAACTCATCGCCCAGGAACCCCTTGCCGATGGAATCGTGCCTGTCAACCTTTGTGGCAAATTCCTTCTTGCTGTCGTTCAGATGAATGGCGCGCAGATAACTCAGTCCTATAACCTCATCGAATTCTTTCCAGACACTTTCGTAGTTGTTTTTCAGATCATATCCAGCTGTAAAGGTGTGGCAGGTGTCAATGCAAACGCCCACACGGCTTTTATCCTTGATGCCGTCAATGATGCGGGCGATGTGCCAGAATGCGAAGCCTACGTTGCTGCCTTGTCCGGCAGTGTTCTCAATCACAGCGGTCACGCCCTCTGTCCGGTCAAGCGCTATGTTGATGCTCTCGGCGATAAGGTCCAGACAGGCCTCGGTGGTTATCTTCTTCAGGTGGCTTCCAGGGTGGAAGTTCAGCATTGAGAGACCAAGCTGTTGGCATCTCTGCATCTCATCCAGAAATGCGGCACGCGATTTCTGCAGGCCTTCCTCATCGGGACTGCCCAGGTTTATCAGATAACTGTCGTGCGGCAGTATATACTTTGGCAGGAAACCAAATTCTGCGCATTTCTCCTTGAAAAGCGCAATCTCGCTCTCCTTGAGCGGCGCAGAAACCCACTGGCGCTGATTTTTTGTGAAAAGCGCGAATGCGGTGGCTCCTACGGCCGCTGCGTTTACCGGAGCGTTGAATACGCCTCCGGTTGCTGAGACGTGAGGTCCTATGTGTCTCATATTCTCTTATTCTCTTATCCTATATCTACTACTGTTATGCCTGACCCGCCGAACTGTATGTGCTCGTCCTGAAACGATCTCACAGCCGGAACTGTTTTGAGATATTGCCTGATGAGCTGCCGCAGGATTCCGTTGCCTGTACCGTGCAGGATGCGTACACGTGACATTCCAATAAGCGTGGCATCGTCTATGTAATGCATCACGGTCTGTATTGCCTCGTCTCCGCGCATTCCGCGCACGTCCAGATCCGGATGGAATGACAGTTTGCGGTTATTGACTTCCTGATATGTCTGCTTGCTCATATAAGTGTATGACTTATTCAGGGCGCTTCCCTTTACCGGCTCGGCAAACTCAAGCCGGTCGGCCTTGACAGTACTTGTGATGTTGCCGAACTCAACTGTTATGTTGCCACGGTCCACGGCTGTTACGTCACCTACGGCGCTCTGGCCTTTCAGACGTACGGTGTCGCCCACTTTGAAAGACTGAGGGCCACGCACATTAATCTCTGTCTTAGGTTCCGGGCTGTTGTTCCCTGATGTCTGTCTCTTGTTTCCTTTCTCCTCGCGTCTCTTCTTACGGCGCTCCTGACTCTGGCGTACGCGCTCCATCTGGCGCAGAATCTTGTCCTCGGCATCGGCGTTCGTTGAGCGCTCCTGAAGTGTCTCCTTGAACTCATTCAGCTCCTGACGCGCCATTCGGGTCAGCTCTTTATCGGCTTGTGCCTCCTTGATGGTCCGGATTGTGTTCTCAATAACCGCATTGGACTCCTTCAGCATCTGGTCCGCTTTCTCCCTTGCCTCCTTCAGAATGCCCTTGCGCTCCTTGTCCAAATCGTCAAGCTCCTTCTCGTGGCGGGCAATCTGCTCATCAAGCTGCTTCTCCAGCTGATGCACATTCTGCCGTTTGTTCTCCCAGTAGCGTTTGTCACGCACTATGTCCTGCAGATACTTGTCCGCATTTATATAGTCACGCCCAACGATTTCCGACGCATCGGCAATGACATCCTCGGGCAAGCCTATCTTTCTGGCTATCTCCACTGCGAACGAGCTGCCGGGATTGCCTGTCTGCAATATGTAGAGTGGCTGCATCAGATGCCTGTCGTACAACATAGCGCCATTCATCACGCCATCGTTCGAGTCTGCGTAGTGCTTAAGATTCTGGTAGTGGGTGGTGATGATGCCGAAGGTGCGGCTCTGGTTGAAACGCATCAGCACGGCCTCGGCTATTGCTCCGCCTATGTTAGGCTCAGTACCGCTTCCGAACTCGTCTATGAGAATAAGGCTGGAACGGTCGCAGTGTCTCATCATATTCTTCATATTGAGAAGGTGGCTGGAGTAGGTGCTTAAGTCATCCTCTATACTCTGCTCATCGCCGATATCTATGAATATGCTCTTGAAAATACCTGCGTGACTGTTGTATCGCATAGGAACCGGAAGTCCGCACTGCAGCATATACTGCAGCAGCCCTACGGTTTTCAGACAAACGGACTTTCCTCCCGCATTCGGGCCGGAGATTAGCAGGATGCTGGTCTTTGAGTCAAGACGCAGGTCCAGCGGAACAACCTTGCGGTCGTGCTTGGCGAGCGATATCCTGAGTAAAGGGTGTATTGCCTGAACCCAGTCGATAACCGGCTTGTGCTCCAGAATGGGGCTTGTGGCATCGAAATCTATGGACAGGCGCGATTTTGCCCTGATGAAATCAATGTCGGCCAGAAACTCGTACGATTGCAGTACCGCAGGTATGTCGGGACGGATGGAATCGGCGGTTATGGTCAGAATGCGTATAATCTCGCGTTTCTCATCGGCTTCCAGCTCGCGTATGCGGTTGTTTGCCTCGACAACCTCCTCGGGCTCAATGAAAACTGTCTTTCCCGATGCGGACTCATCGTGAATGATTCCGCGTATCTTGCGCTTCAGCGCGGGTGCCACGGGAAGTACCAGACGGCCGTCGCGCATGGTCGGTGCCGCATCCTTATCTACCAGACCGTCAGTCTGCGCCTGTTTCAGAATGTTGCCTAAAATACGCCCAATGCTGAACTGGGTGCTTGCCAGATCCATTCTTATACGGTATAGCTCTGGTGATGCGTTGTCTTTTATCTTTCCGAATTTGGTGAGTATGCGGCTTATGGTTCCGGTTATCTGCGGAAAGACAGCAACCTCTCCACACATGGCGTAGAGATTGGGGTAGGTGGCTTGATGCTCCTCATCGCGCAGGAATGTGACAATGGCGCTGATGGTCTCGAGTGAGCGCCAAAGCTGCAGCAGCTCAGCCTCGTCCATCCAGGTACCGATTACCTTGATGTGAGCAAGCGCCTCGCGAACGTCGTGGAAATTCTGGTCGGGAAATGCCACTCCCTCCTGTATTATGCGCATCATCTCTGACGTACGGGCCAGCTCCAGCGCAATGGCGCCATAGTCTGTCATAAACTCCATCTGCTCCACACGCTGTTTGCCCAGAGTGCAGATACATCTGTCAGACAGCATCTCACGGATCTCAGTGAATCCTGTCTTCGCCTCAAAATTACCCGGATAGATCATAACAGACGCGAAGTTACTCAGAAAACCGACAATTGTCTTGCTTTTATTTTAAAAAGAGTGTAAAATCGTATATTTACACAAGCTGAGTCACTTTGGAGGCTTATGCTCTGCTACGGTTAGTGGTGTGCAATCTGCTGTGTGTCGCTCACCATTGCCTCATAGCACGCAGTTCTTAACGCCACTCCGCGGATAGTCCGCCTTCTTCATTGCCGAAGCAACTCCGGAATTGACAATCGGGTAGGAGGTAAATGCTAATCATAAAAGGTATTTCCCTCCTACTTTTGCATTTACCGACCTCCCACACCACCGTACGTGCCGTTCGGCATACGGCGGTTTCGCGCTTTCTCATCCTACGATGTGTGGCAAGTT
>JAZLLE010000087.1:0-28642 GCA_045597985.1 Bacteroidaceae bacterium
GTCGGCTTGGTTCATTTGGAAGTATTACAAAGCACAGAGACCGTCGAAGTAAAAATTTTTCCAAATTTGATAATCAATGAAAAGGATATTGTTCATATCTGCCCTTTTTATTTGGACTTCTCTGAACGCTCAGGTGTTCAGAGATGACTATTTGGCTGATTTCGATTACGGAGTGGATATGGTTGAAACAATCTATTCTGGCTTCGATTACAAGGTAAATGACCGCACAAGAACATCATATATTGCGTTAAAGGATTCCCTTCGTACGGCTATTGCAAATAATCAGACTGAATTCGGTGAAGCATTTGGGTGCTATCTTGCATGGTTTAAGGATTATCATTTGCGAGACATATATGGAGATCAGAGGAAATACATGACAGGCCCGACCGATTATTCTCGATTTATGGACTATGCCCCGATTGATGTATATGGCAAAGTTGATGATTCCTGCTTTCTTATCCGCTATACCAGTTGTGTATGGTCCAGAGAAAGACGGCATTGGATAGATAAAGCTATAAAGGCATTCAAGAAGTCTGACTGTGAGAACCTTATTCTTGACCTTCGTGGCAATATGGGCGGTTCTACAGGGACATCCGATGCGTTCATCAAATTGCTTTTCGAACACGACGGGCATTACAATGGTACTGTTATTCGAAACACACCGACAAGTATTCAGTTCTTCAGAAAAACAATGAAGCAAGATAGATATTGGCAGTCTCATCTTGATGCCGCAGAATCATCAGACGAAGAATATCCCATATTGTTCGAGCCTCCAACAGTTCATTATGGATTGAGCTCGGATATTCCGAAAAAGACCGCTGTTATCATTGACAATAACACTGCCAGTTGTGCAGAGGAATTTATCCTTATTTTACAGAGGGTCAGTGATAGGATAATGGTATTCGGCAAAGAACACAGTCTTGGCTGTCATGATTATTCCAACCAGGGTAAAGTGGTTCTTCCAAAGACAGAATATGCTTTCATGGTTCCATTGACGTGTTCGTCAGGTTTACCTGATACAGGGATAGACGAGACGGGGATCATACCGGATGTAATATTGGATTGTGACTACCCGCAAGTTCTCACTGACAACATTGATTCTTGGTGTCAATGGGTATCATCGTATATGCGAGATAACTGATTGGTTAAAATTCTCATTTTGCTAACAGCTCAGCTGATGCTCTCAAATTAAGACTTCCTTTGACATCATCTAATATCAAAGCGTTCAAGCCCTTCTTCCTTCGCTGACACTCCAAAAGAAAGGCTTGGCTCCAGCCTCTGGCAATAATTCTCGGAGATAAATACAATTTGCTATAGATTCGTTATATTTGCGCTGGCAAATTGCAATTTTAGAGCAGTATTTCAGATTGTTTAGCGTTTTATAAATAAAACATGAGACAATGAAGAAGATATCATTATTGATTGTTGCCATCCTTGCTTTTGCAGGATGCTCGAAATTAGAGGTGAACGAGGCGAATATCCTCGGCACTTGGGTGGATGACTATTCTGCCTATCCGTACTATGCCCCGGAAGGCGGAGAGACATACACCTTTCATCCAAACAATACGGTTGACATTCATTATTATGATGTCTTTGCAGGCGAACACGATGTCCAGAAAATATATTGTGTCGGGCCATTAGTAACTTTTTCCGGAGAAGAAAAGGATGTGGTTTCTTTTGATCCGCAAATGTCCGATTTCTCCGGAGAGGACTTCAAGATAGTGAAACTCACCAAGAATGAGATGGAATGGCAGAGGCTTGGAACTACATTTCAGAAAGGCACGGTAGGCTCAGACTTCAAACACTTTGTACGTTCGAAGTGAAAGAAAGAACCTTCAAATCCTGACGGATGTTACGATTAATAAGATGGTCACAAATTCTATTCGAAATCGGTGATTTTTGCAAAATAGAATGACGCATTTTGAATTGTCCTGTATTTATCGTGCAGAAACAATTAAATGAAATGAAACTAAGAAGTTTAATTACAATCATTGGAGTTACATTGTTATGCATGCTGGCTACATCATGCAATAAGGACCCAAATCCTAATTCTTTTGACGTGTGGACTGGCACATACACTGTCCAGATGCTGAACAATGACACCAAGGAGATGGAAGACCATCTCGCCTGCATAACACTGGAGTTTGGCAATAAGAGGCGTGAGTGCACTGTTGATCTCGGCATCATGGGTCTGTTAGCAACTAACAGAATCATTTATGAAGTCAAGTGGTACTCAAAGGATACTTTCTCTTTGTGTGAGACCAAGGGCGGTCAGACCATCCAGTATTACAGCGGCACAATCACCGGAGGGAAAATGAAATTCGAGTTCCTCAGCTGTGACAAAGTTGAGAGGACTGTTGAACTGGAACGGATTTATCTGGAATAGTAACACTGAGACTTTAAAGCGAACGATATCTCTTCACATATGTAGTGTCGAATTAGAAAGAAAGAGTGTATCAAGTATTGGATGAGCAGAGTTTGGCCAGACTTTGTTCGGAGAAGAACAGGCATGCGCAGGAGGAGCTGTATAAAAGGTATGCAGCAAGGCTCTTTACACTCTGTCGCCGATATTCTGACAATGAAGACGAAGCTAGGGACCTGCTTCACGATTCGATACTTAAGGCATTGGAAAAGATGGAATCTTTTACATACCACGGAAGCGGTTCGTTATATGCTTGGATCAGTAAAATAGCCATCAATACGGCACTCGCCAACATAAGCCGGTATAAGTTCCGTTTTGTACGTATGGATCCATCTATGTCAGAGAATCTGCCAGAACCGTCTGATGACGAATTTGCAGGTGTTCCGATAGAAAAACTGTTGGAGTTTATATCAAAACTCCCCGATACACAACGGGCTATTTTCAATATGTTCTGCATGGATGGCTATTCTCATAAGGAGATAGCAGAACAGCTTGGTATAAGCGAGAGGGGCTCTACGAGCATGCTGGTGAAAGCAAAATACTCGCTTAGAAAACAGATCAATGAATACATCAAGAACTCGGATTAGGATGAAAGAGCTGGAAGAAAAAATCAAAGACAGAGTGGAAGGATACGAAAGCAACCTTCCTGATGGTGACTTTGCCGAGTTCAAGGCATTGCTTGACCATTCCGCTGCGACATCTAATAAACGTAAGATGGCATATCTTGCCTGGCTTGCTCCGGCAACCGTAGCCGCCGGCCTTGCGCTGTTCTTTATTATCGGAAGGGATCCTGAGGCGGGTATAATTGATGTGATTGAAAACAGTCCACTAGTTGCAGAGGTGATAACACCTGAAGCCCCTAGTACCGAAGCTGATGTGGCTGCATTTGATGCCACCAATGTCGTTCCCGAAAGGCCGAAACGTCCGCATACACCAGTCGTGATTGATGAAGAAGAACGGAATACTATTGCGCCGTCAGAAAGCAAAGATGAGGGACGAGATCAAGAACCGGCCAAATCCGGGCCAAAAGATGCAGGCAAGCGTCCTGATACCAAAGAAAATCCACACAGTACGGAACCTTCTTCAATTATGCCTTTTCACGGCTCCGAGGTAAGGAGACAAGTCAGCACGAAAGTAGGACAAGCTGCTGCTGGAGTTCTTGGAGGATCCGGAGCTGTGGCTCTTGCCGGTCTGTTTCCTTCTATGCTTGAACGAGACCCTTCTTCAGTTATATCATCGGACGTCATCCATGATCCTGGGGTGACCGATCCGATGCCACTTGTTGATGAAAGGACTATGAAAGACACTCATCATATGCCATTGCGTGCTGGCCTCTCCTTGCGCATTCCTTTTAATGACAGGTGGTCTCTTACGACCGGACTCGAATATTCATGGTATTCGTCAACATTAGGATATTCTGTATCAGGTGATCATAAACAGAATGCCCATTACTTGGGAATTCCGATTCGTGCCGATTATACAATCGCTAGAAACAGGTGGCTGGATGTCTATGTTGGGGCAGGGGCCTCGGCTGATTTCTGCATCGCCGCATTTGAGGATGGTAGCAGGATAGCAAAGGACGGGATTGGTTTTTCTTTGATTGGATCAGGTGGCGTTCAGTTCAACATAACCAACAATCTTGGGCTTTTCTTCGACCCTACATTCCCATGGAACATACCGGCTGACAACAGAATTCTGGATACCTACAAGTCTGAGCATCCGTTTATGTTCTCTGTTTCCAGCGGGATTAGAGTGACATTGCAGAATAAATGATAATTCAATTGCGGCTTCATTAGAATGTAATTCAAGCTCATAAAATAGTTCATTGGAGTCATTTCTTGAAGTTTGTGTGACCTTGTTAATGTTACGCCATAACCCCGAATATGTAATATTAATTATTGCTGTCCGCTAAAAGTTTTTGACAGTGTAAAAAAAAATAGGCTGAATCTCCGAAGAGGAGGCCCAGCCTTTTAGTTATCTTTGTTTCTGCGACAAAACATAAGTAACATGAACAAAGGTAACCATTTTATCGGACAGCCGGCACCGATGCCAACGCGAGAAGGCCTGAATCAATCTTTGAGAGTGCTTATCGCAGCCTATATGCCAGGTATCGTGACGAACTTTCATCGGACAGCCGGAAGAAGCCTTCGTCCAGCTGGATAAACAGGCTGCAGATCATAGACTCCACAACTGTAACCCTATTCTCCAATATGCTGTTCAAGGGTGTCGGCCGTCATCCCAAGACTGGAAAGAAGAAAGGCTGGATTAAGGTCCATACGAACATCCACGCCAACGAAGGAGTCCCCTCCGACGTCAGATTCACATCTGCGGCCACAAGCGGCAGTTTTATGCTCAAACCTGCGAACTATGTAGAAGGCGACATTCTGGCCTTGGACAGGGCCTACATTGACTATGGAAAGTTCGAGGAGCTGACCAAACGGGGTGTAATCTATGTCACGAAGCTGAATAGGAATCTCGTATATGATACAACTGAAGACGTTGCCTACATGACTCCTGACGGCTTGTTGGAATATAGAGTGAGGCACGTCACATTCACGAAGAAAGGAAATGATGGGGCTGACATTGTCCATAAAGCCCGCATCGTGACATACGTCGACATCAAGAAGAACAAACCGGCAAAACTGATCTCATTACTCACGAATGATATGGAAATGATGGCTGAAGAGATTGTCGCCATCTACCGCAAACGCTGGGAAATAGAGTTGCTCTTCAAACAGATTAAGCAAAACTTCCCTCTGAGATACTTCTATGGCGAAAGTGCAAACGCCATCAAAATACAGATATGGGTCACGCTTATCTCAAACCTGCTCTTGATGGTCATGCAGAAGCGCATCAAGCGCAAATGGAGCTTCTCTGGGCTCGCAACGATGGTCAGAATTATGCTTATGTACTACGTCAATCTTTACACCTTCCTCGAAGAACCAGAAAAAGACTGGGCGAAGTTGCTACTGGAAGCAGAATCGGATATGGAAAAAAGTGTGTGCTTAGGTCGTATTTCGGGTGAGGCCTTGTTCGTTTCATTTCATTACTTGAAATGAACGAAATGAGGCCTCAATGCGTTCGTTTCAAGTAATGAAATGAAACGAACGAAAATACGTACAAAAGCAGGTGTGGCTTTCAGGCTAATGTCTGCTCTCTGTGACACTTGCGTTTGCTTTTACGGCCTGACTGATATGTCAATGTGATTTTTTTGACCTGTGAATCGAAAAACTTGCATAAATCATCGGCAAGACAGAATATTTCAGTAATTTTATCGTCGGCGAATATAGCGAGGGTTTGTTGTCTTATAAATCGATTATTTTTCGTCGAACTCACGTTGCTTGGTTGAGAACATTATGAACGTTGCTTTTTTATTGAAACAATATTTTCCAGAAACAGATAATGTTTCTATTGATGTATTTGATTCGCATTCGTTGAACGATGTGTATCAGCAGGTATTGAAGACATTGACTTCTCATTTTGAGATAGAAGTAAGTGTGCTCCAGGCGCTTAGCTATTGTTTCTATGAAATTCTCGATAATGTTCATATACACTCAGGTAAACCATTAGGTACCGCCATCACTCATTTTGATGCGAGTAAGGATGTTCTGCGCATCCTCGTTGCTGATGATGGTATGGGGATACGACAATCACTGGCAGAGAACGAGAAATTCCATGATATAACAGAGTCTGATGCCATCCGCATGTGTATAGAGGATTCTGTTACCGATGGTAAGGGCATGGGCTTCGGACTGTATGCTACCTCACGTTTGATGAAGGATGCCGGTCTGCAGTTTATTCTTCATTCTGGCAATCATAAACTGATTCATAAAGACGACAATACAGTAGTTCTGGAGAATGGCTACTGGCAGGGAACCATCGTCTATATGGAGATAACGACATCGAAGGAAATTGATCCTAACGATGTTGTTGACCATCGCACAAATGCAGATGCCCAATACAATGAGACATTTGTAGAGACAGATGAGTTGGTGAAATTATGGACAAACGGCTCATTCACTTGTGAATTTCATTTTGCAGAAATATCCAGTGACTTTGGTACCCGGGAGATGGGAGCAAAGATACGCGAGCAACTGCGTCCAATGTTTGAGGAAGACTCGCGTGTTGCTCTTGATTTCACAGGAGTAAACGTAGTTTCCAACTCGTTTGCTGATGAATGCATTGCCAAACTCTTACTTGACATGCCGTTGGAGGTACTAAAGCAGCGCATCACCTTCCGGGGTCTTAACCCAATGGCAGAACGCAGTATCCTCGTTGCACTGCAGAGAAGAAATAAAGTGTTGCAATGATGATTCACACTTTTCAACAGAAGAACTGGCCTTTACTTTCCTTATGTGCGTATGATGTAACGTAAGTGTACCAGCCTTATTTGCATTGCCCTTTTCTTCGTCAATATTGTAGTGATTAATGTTAATTTTGTTTTTTGAGAATGATTTCATCCAATTCCAATTTAATCTATCAACTGAAAAGACTCAATGAACTTGCTGCTGAGGGAAGGGTAACCTCAGATGAATTCACCAAGGGCAAAGCAAATCTGATTGAGAGATTCGGTGAATAGATAAACGGAGTTTCTTACTATATTTGGAACATTAAAACTTACCGGAATGATACGATTACTGACTTTTCTGGCCGTCGGGGGGCTGCTGACGGTATCTGCGCAGGCGCAGAGTCTTTTCAAACAGTATTGCAATCCTCTTCCTATCGATGAGTTTGATCCTGTTGAGTGCCGTTTTGTAAAGCTGACCATTACCGGATGGCCAGAGAACACTCCAAGAGGTATAATAGATTTTACCGTATTCGGCTATCCGTCGGGCAAGGAGCCTGCCGCAGTGGCATCGCCTGTATTCTCAAATCTTCCGCCTGACAAATAACGATGGACAGAACTATAAAACTTACCTGGCGTGAGCGGGTGGGGTATTGCTCGGGTGAGCTTGCCCAGAACCTGATATATCAGACTGTAAGCATCTGGCTGCTTTTCTACTACACAAATGTGTATGGACTGCAGCCTGGTGTGGCGGCTTTGATGTTCCTGGTTGTGCGTATAATTGATGTGCTGTGGGATCCTTTCGTAGGCACTTTCGTTGACCATTCGTATCCGCGATGGGGCAAGTACCGCTCCTGGCTGGTCTTTGGCGGAATACCGCTGGCCGGTGCTGCCATACTCTGTTTCTGGAACGGATTCAACTCCTCGCTGCTATATGCGTATATAACGTATATAGCGCTCAGTATGTGCTTCACGCTGACCAGCGTGCCTTATGGCGCCCTGGGCGACTCACTCACGCGCGATGTGAGCGAGCTTACCATCCTTACCAGCGTGCGTATGCTCTTCGCCAATTTCGCAGGACTTCTTATTAAGACACTGCCGCTTATCATAGCCATCTTCGCGCCAAAGGTGCTTAATGCTGACACTGGTAAGATGGAGGCTGTGTATAACACGCCGGAGTCATCGTCCGCCTGGTTGATTACAATGAGCATCTTCGCCGTGGCGGGCCTCTTGCTGCTCTTCTTCTGCTTCTCACAGACGCGCGAGAAGATTGTGATGAACGCCAGTCAGTCGGCGGGCGTTCAGCTGATTGATTTGTGGAAGGAGCTTACAGGAAACAAGCCCCTCAGGGTGTTGTCGCTGTTCTTCATAATCACCTTTGCCACTATGAGCATCAGCAATGCCGCTGATTCCTATTTCCTTACATACGTGGCAGAGGCAAATCCCTTAAGGACATCGGTGTTTATGTGGCTTGGCACGATACCCGCGTTCATATTCATTCCTCTGGTGCCGGCTATGAAGCGCAAGACCGGCAAGAATGGACTATTCAATATATTCATAGGAGTATCCATATTGGGAATGGCTATGATGTTTCTCACCGTCTTCATTCCAGCGCTGAAGTGCAATTTCATTCTTCTGTGTGTGGCTCAGTTCATCAAGAGTACCGGCATTCTGGTGGCTACCGGTTATATGTGGGCCCTTGTGCCTGAGGTGGTGACGTTCGGCGAGTATCTTACCGGCAGTCGTGTGGCTGCCATTGTAACTGCGCTGATATGTATATTTATGAAGGCGGGAATGGCCCTTGGCGGGGCCATGCCAGGTCTGGTGCTTGACTGGGCCGGCTTTGACGCTAACTTGCCGGTGCAGACACATACCGCACTTCAGGGTATATTGTGGCTTGTCACGCTCATACCGGCTGTACTGATGCTTTTGGCATCGTTCGTCATAAGCAGGTATGAGTTGAGCGATGCCAGAATGACTGAGATAAACGGTATTGTTGAATCAAGACATCAAAACGATTAAGGATATATGCTATTAGGAGTCTCATCATCGTTGGAGCATAAAGGGCCTGAGGATTGGGCCGCAAGACACAAGTCGCTCGGACTTGGTGCAGTAGTGTTTCCTGTGGATTATCTGGCCGGTGAGGATACGGTTATGGCATATAAGCGTGCCGCCGATCAGGCCGGACTGGTCATAGCCGAGGTGGGCGTGTGGCGCAACACTCTTGCCGCCGACCTGCAGGAGCGGGCACATTGGATAGAATATGCGGTGGGACAGCTCAGAATGGCCGACCGGATTGGCGCACGTTGTTGCGTCAACGTGGTGGGTACTCCATACGGCCCTCGCTGGGACGGAGGCTACCGTGGCAATTTCAGCGAAGAACTGTGGGAAATGGCCGTTCAAATGATTCGCCAGATAATAGATACCGCCCGTCCGGAGCATACAATGTTCAGCATTGAGTCAATGCCATGGATGATTCCAAGCAGTCCCGACGAGTATCTACGTCTTATGGACGATGTTGACCGTCCGCAATTCGGCGCGCATCTGGATGTTGTCAATATGATTACATCGCCAGACCGGTATTTCTTCAATGACCGTTTCCTTGATGAGTGTTTCAGCAAGCTTGATGGCCGTATCTGCAGCTGTCATCTGAAGGATATCCGCCTCAAGGAGGAATACACCTTCCAGCTGGAGGAGTGCGCCTGTGGCGAGGGCACACTTGATTTGAGACGCTACATCAGTCTTGCCTCTGCCCAGGATGAGAATATGCCGATGATTATTGAGCATCTGCATTCCGACAGTGAGTACGAGGTTAGTGTAAAGAAGGTCGTTGGTGCTATGACCGATTAGAACAGCTTGATTACAACAATGCCGGCCAGCACAATGAGCAGGCCAATCAGCTGACCGCTGTTTATCTTTGATTTAGTGGCACCCAGCCAGCCACGGCTGTCTATTATGGTGCTCATTGTGAGCATACCAAAGATACCTGTCAATGATACAAGTCCTAATCCAAGCACAGGTGTGAACCAGGCGAACATTGTGACATAGTTGGCTCCGAAAAGTCCGCCGGTCCAGGTCCACCACGGACTGCGGACATTGAATGTGCCTCTTACCAGACTACGGCTTTCTGGAATAATGGCAATTATGACAAACAGAATCAGCATTGATGTGCTGAACGATATGAATGCCGCGTGTATGGCCGATGAGATTCCGGCAGCCAGGGTGGCGTTCATAGCAGGCTGAATGGCGAATACCGTTCCCATAAGTACTGCGAGCAGGCGCCATAACAGATTTCCTTTGCTGCTACTGGCGTCTTTCCTGCTTCTTGAATAGATGGCCAGTCCTATGAATACCAATACAAGTCCTGATATCTTGCTCGCACTGACAGGTACAGGGGTGGCGCCGAACAGTCCGAGCCAGTCAATCAGCATACTCATTATAATCTGGCCGATTACCGGCATAAGCACTGTGCGTATGCTGCCAAGCTTTGGGAATAGCATTATGTTGCCGGTAAGTCCGATGACACCCATTACGCCACCCATCCAGGCCCACCAGGGCAGGCTTGCGGCAACCTGGCCTGATATCAGAATAGTGTGTCTGGTGGCGAGAGTGAGCGCAAGCAGTATGATTGTTCCAACTATAAATGATATGGCGGATGCGATGATTGGCGATACGGTGTATGTGCGCAACCGTGAGTTTACGGCTGTCTGCACCGGATTGCCCAGGCCCGCTATCAGAATCATCAATAGTCCGAAGTATTCCATTGTCTCAGAGCTCTACGGTGAAGGTGGTTGAATATAGCTTTTCCAATTTGCTATAAAGGTATAAAAAGTTCTTGTTTCCGCAGCATTATTCAGTGGCGCGAATCAGAGCTTCGCCTAAGCTGTGCGGCGTGGCTCTGATTTGCTCCATTCGTTGCGGACTCGGTTTCGCTATGCCGTAAATGTATTTGAAAAGCAGCGATTTGTTGATGTTCATAGACCTTGCAATCTCTGACACATTCAGTTGTGGAAATGCCTCAAAAAGTCTTGCTACCTCATTTTGGAAATCAGGCTTCTCTTTGTCGTAAAATGATGAGATGAGGGAATGAGTGACAGTGATATAGTGATATCCGGCACGTCTGGCCAGACTGTAGCCAATGCTCATATTTCATCTGGCAGACCTCGGCATTAGTAAACGCGTCGCAACTTCCCAAGGGAGTTTATAATGTTACGTTGTCGCGTGACGGAGTGCAGCTGGCAAACCGGAAACTTCTTCTTGCCAGATAATTTTGGCGAGAATGAGATAAAAAGACAGGCGGATCTTTCGGTCCGCCTGTTTTGTAATGTGAGCAAGTAGGTTGTTATGCCTCTGCCGGTGCCTCAGCTGCCGGAGCCTCCTCTGCAGGTGCTGCCTGAGCGGCCTCCTGTGCTGCGGCCTCCTGTGCTGCAGCCTCTGCTGCGGCTGCCTCAGCTGCTGCCAGAGCCTCAGCCTTCTTCTTTGCAACCTTCTCTGCGATAGCCTCGTTTACCTTCTTCTCAGCCTCAAGTCTTGCCTTGCCAAGCTCACGCTTAGCCTGCTCGGCCTTAACTGTGATAGCCTTCTTGCTGCTCTCCTTAGCCTGCTTCCAGGCATCGAACTTAGCCTGTGCGGCTGCCTCGTCGAAAGCTCCCTTCCTAACACCACCCTGGAGGTGCTTCATCATATAGACGCCCTCGCCGGAAAGGATGTTACGTGCCGTGTCTGTTGGCTGTGCGCCACAGTTGACCCAGTACAAAGCTCTCTCGAAATTCAAATCTACTGTAGCAGGATTGGTGTTAGGGTTGTAAGTACCAATCTTCTCAATAAACTTTCCATCACGTGGAGCTCTTGAGTCGGCAATTACGATTGAATAGAATGCATAGCCCTTGTGGCCTCTTCTCTGCAATCTGATTTTTGTTGCCATAGTTTCTCTTTTTAATTGATTAATGATTTGAATTGTGCCTTAAACCCGTTAAGGCGGCGCAAAGGTAGCACTTTTTTGCGTAGAACAACTCTTATTCGGCTGTTTTTTCAAAAATATAAGATGTCTATACAAAAATATGTGCGGTTTTGCTTACCGAACTGAATAATATAGTAACTTTACGAAATACAATCGGTGTATGATTCCTGATAGTTATGTGGGATAATTTTATACAAAAAACAATATGAGAAAGTTTGCTTTCAGACTAGCTGCGGCTGCCGCAGTATTGATGCTGTCATTGAATGTGATGGCTCAGGACAACAGGACAGTAATGAAGATCTGGCCGGACGGTGCTCCGAACTCAAGTGGTCCCGGTGCCCGCGATGAGGGCTTTGAGCCTGTACTTACCATCTATAAGGCAGCCGAGCCAAACGGCCTGGTCGTCTTAGGACTCCCTGGTGGAGGCTATGCTATGCTGTCAAAGTCGCACGAGGCACACGATTTCTATTCTTTCTACAATTCAATTGGGGTGACATATGCTGTATTGGAGTATAGATTGCCAAATGCACATAAGGATATTCCATTGAGTGATGTTCATGAGTCAATCCGTATCCTTCGCGGTATGGCCGAGGAGCTTGGCATGAAAAAGCTTGGTGTTCAGGGTTGTTCGGCAGGAGGTCATCTGGCATCTACCGCAGCCACTCATTACACTGAGGAGACCCGCCCGGATTTCCAGATTCTTTTCTATCCGGTCATAACGATGGACAAGTCTTTCACTCACATCAGCTCTCACGATCTTCTGCTTGGTGAGAATGCGTCGGAGGAGGATGAGATTCTGTTCAGCAATGAGAAGCAGGTTACCAAGGATACACCTGCGGCATTCATTCTTCACAGCTCTGATGACAGGCTGGTGCCGGTTGAGAACAGCATCCGCTATTATCAGGCACTTGTAGCCAATAATGTGTCTGCTACTATGCACATTTATCCGGTAGGCGGACACGGATGGGGCATCGGTGACAGGTTCCAGTACAAACCTCAGTGGACGGCCGAGTTGGAGCAGTGGCTCAAGGAGGAGATTCTCAAGGAGAAACCCGCAGGCTTCGGCGGTTTCGGAATGTTCCCGTTTTAAGACAAGTGACAGGGTGGCGCGAGGCACGGATGACATACGGCACGATGGTTTCGTGGATTCCATAGACGGCAGCACTGTCTATGTCAGAATCGTGCAGTCTTCTGCCTGCAGCGGGTGTCAGGCCAAGTCGTTGTGCAAGGTGTCTGAGGCCAGGGAGAGAGTCATTGAGGTGACAGATGCGGATACCTCTGGCTTAAGCATAGGTCAGCAGGTCTGTGTTGTGGGATCAATGAAGCAGGGAATGGGAGCCGTGCTTTTGGCTTTCGGCCTGCCTCTGATGCTTCTTCTGACAGTTGTTATTATATGCAAGTCAATTGGTGCCTCTGACGGTATTGCCGCTGTCTCTGCTTTAGCAATTCTGATTCCGTATTACTTGATTTTGCTTCTCTGTCGTCAAAAACTAACTCATAAATTTCAATTTAAAATAACAGCTGTCAGCCAATAGCCAACAGCTAACGGCCAACAGCCAAAGTTAATCATTATGTCAAGTTCAATTTTAACAGCAGTGATTGTCCTGGGTATTGCCGGACTGGTCATAGGCGTGGTGCTCTTCCTGATTTCCAAGAAGTTCGCCGTCAAGACCGATCCGCGTGTAGGCCAGATTGAGGCGTTGCTTCCCGGGGCAAACTGCGGAGGATGCGGCTTCCCTGGCTGCTCTGCCTTTGCCGAGGCTTGCGTGAAGCAAGGTTCCTTGAAAGGTATGAGCTGCTCTGCGTCTAAGCCGGAGGTGATGGAGAAGATTGCCGCCATAATGGGCGGCGAGGTTGAGGCAACTGTTCCAAAGGTTGCCGTGGTACGTTGCGACGGCAGTTGCGAGAATCGTCCGCGCGTGAATGAGTACGGAGGCGTCCGGCGCTGCTCGATAGCCAATATGGTCTGTGGAGGCGAGACAGGTTGCTTCTACGGATGCCTGGGTTGCGGAGACTGCGTTGACGCTTGTCGTTTTGATGCTATCCGTATGAACCCGGAGACAGGCCTTCCAGAGGTTGATCAGGACAAATGTACCGCCTGCGGAGCGTGTGCGAGTGCCTGCCCCAGGCATATCATTGAGCTTCGCAACAAGAATAAGAAAGACCGCAGGGTTTATGTGTGCTGCGTGAACAAGGACAAAGGTCTTGTGGCAAAGAAGGCTTGCGCGGTTGCCTGCATTGGTTGCGGCAAATGCGTGAAGGCCTGTCAGTTTGAGGCTATCACACTGGAGAACAACCTTGCGTACATTGATTTTGAGAAATGTCGTCTGTGTAAGAAGTGCGTTGAGGAGTGCCCGCAGCATACCATCAAGGCTGTGAATTTCCCTGCTCCAAAACCTGCTGCAGAGGCTCCTGTGGCATCTGAACAGACAACTGTTGAATCTGCTAACGCATAAAATCAAAGAGACTATGCTGAAAACATTCAAAATAGGAGGCGTTCATCCTGATGATAATAAGCTGACGCGCTCCAAAAAGACAGAGATAGCTGAGCTGCCTAAGCAGGCGGTCTTTCCGCTCTCGCAACACATAGGCGCACCTGCCGTGGCTTGTGTGCAGAAAGGCGATGTGGTCAAGGTCGGTACTTTGATAGCGAATGCGGGAGGTTTCGTTTCGGCGAACATACACTCCTCGGTATCTGGCAAAGTGAATAAGATTGATACCGTGGTCGATGCCAGCGGTTATCGCAAGCCTGCCATTTTCATTGATGTGGATGGCGACGAGTGGGAGGAGTCAATTGACCGCTCTGAGCAGATTGTCAAGGAGTGCGCTCTTACTCCCCAGGAGATAATAGACAAGATCAAGAATGCCGGAGTTGTAGGAATGGGCGGTGCCTGTTTCCCTACTCATGTCAAGATGATGCCGCCCAAGGATTGCAAGATAGACTGCCTGATTGTAAATGGTGTGGAGTGCGAGCCATTCCTTACCGCCGACCACAGGCTTATGCTTGAGCATCCAGATGAGGTGCTGATAGGCGTAACCATTATTATGAAGGCTCTTGGCATAGACAAGGGCTACATAGGAATAGAGAACAACAAGAGAGATGCGATTGAGCTGCTTACAGGCAAGGCCGCTGAATACAAGGGAGTTGAGATCGTTCCGCTCCAGATGAAGTACCCGCAGGGTGGTGAGAAACAGCTTATTGATGCCGTAGTAGGCCGTCAGGTTCCCGCGCCTCCTGCCATTCCTGCAAATGTAGGCGCTATCGTGCAGAACGTAGGCACCGTATATGCCATCTATGAGGCTGTTCAGAAGAACAAGCCTCTGATTGAGCGCAATGTCACTGTAACCGGCAAGAAGGTTAAGAATCCGTGTAATCTGCTGGTGCGTATGGGTACTCCCATATCGCAACTGATAGATTATGCAGGCGGAATGCCTGAGGACACAGGCAAACTGATAAGTGGCGGTCCAATGATGGGACGTCCGCTGATGAGCGCCGATGTACCCGTAGTAAAAGGAACGTCTGGCGTGCTGATGCTGCCTCGCGAGGATGCTGAGCGTGCCGGGGAACGTCCTTGCATACGTTGCGCCAAGTGCGTGAGCGCGTGTCCTATGGGACTGGAACCCTACAAGCTGGCTACTTTGGGAGAGCAGTCAGATTGGGAGAGTGCCGAAAAGGAGGACATAATGATTTGTATTGAGTGCGGATGCTGTCAGTCAACCTGTCCGTCGCGCAGACCTCTTCTTGACTGGGTACGTCTTACAAAAACCACAGTGGGCGGCATAATCCGCTCACGTAATGCTAAGAAATGATTGCTATGGCACAGAAACTGATATTATCAACATCACCACACCTTCACAGAGGTGATACTGTGGAGAAAAATATGCATACGGTCATTGCGGCCTTGCTGCCAGCTATGATTGTATCTTTCGTTGTGTTCGGTATAGGCGCCCTGATTGTCACCCTGACATCTGTGGCCGCCTGCCTTTTCTTTGAGTGGAGCATCACCAAATATATTCTGAAACGTGACCGCTCAACGCTTGGCGACGGCTCTGCCATCATAACCGGCATACTGCTGGCGTTCAACCTGCCGTCCAATATACCTCTTTATGCTATTATCATTGGCTCTCTGGTGGCGATAGGTATAGGTAAGATGGTATTCGGCGGACTCGGTAACAATCCGTTCAACCCTGCTTTGGTGGGCCGTGTGTTTATGCTCATATCGTTCCCTACAAAGATGACATCGTGGCCGGAGCCTCATCAGCTCTTAGCATATACTGACGCCACCACCTGCGCTACTCCTCTTAACCTGATGGGGCAGATAGCCGGCGGTAACAGCGCAGCTATGGAGCAGTTGCCGTCTGTATGGAATCTGTTTATAGGAAATACCGCCGGATGTTTAGGCGAGGTAAGCGCGCTGGCATTGCTGATTGGTTTTGTCATACTTCTGTGGCGTAAGGTGATTTCCTGGCATATCCCAGTGGCAATTCTTGCTACGGTAGCTGTTCTGACTGGTGTAATGCACCTGGTAAATCCTGAACTCTATATGAATCCCCTGTATCATCTCTGCTCCGGCGGTCTGATGCTTGGCGCCTGCTTTATGGCTACCGATTATGTGACATCGCCAATGACTCATAAAGGTATGGTGTGGTTCGGTATCGGAATAGGATTCCTGACAGTGGTAATCAGGTATTTCGGATCATATCCGGAGGGTATGTCATTCGCCATTCTGATAATGAATGCGATAGTTCCTCTTATCAATAACTGGTGTAAGCCAAAACGTTTCGGGGAGGTTGCAAAATGAAAAAGCTGGAATCTACAATTCTGAATATGGCACTCGTGCTGACAATCATTTCTATTGTGTCGGCAGGACTGCTTGCTCTGGTAAACAGTGTTACCAGTGAGCCTATCGCGAGAATCAGTGAGAAAACCGTATCAGACGGTGTGAGGAGCGTTGTTCTTGGTGATCGTGACATTGAGTTTACCGTGGCGCCGGCTCAGGAGAAGAACGGTTTTGTCTTCCATAGAGTTACTGACGCAAGTGGTAATATTCTTGGTACGGCAGTTGAGTCAACAGATCCCAACGGGTTTGGCGGCAATCTTAAAGTTATGGTGGGATTCGCACCCGAGGGTGAGATATTAGGCTATCAGGTGCTGGAGCATTCTGAGACTCCCGGACTGGGAGCACAGGCCGATGAATGGTTCCGTCAGGCATCTGGCGAGGTGGCTGAGCAGTCTGCCGTGACATCAGTCATCTTTGGCGCGCCTGCTGAGGCCGGGAATCACAATATTATTGGTATGAACCCAGGTGATAATATGATGACAGTAAGCAAAGACGGAGGTGAGGTGGATGCGATTACAGCCTCTACCATTACATCGAAGGCTTTCCTGCGCGCTGTAAACGCCGCATATAAGGCTCTTTATGGATATTCCGCTGCCGATGCGGTGAGCGGCGCATCTACTCAGGTCAAAAAAAAGAATAGGAAATGAATTACTTCAAGACTATATTAAACGGAATAGTGAGGGAGAATCCTACATTCGTTCTCCTTCTGGGTATGTGTCCTACACTGGCTACCACATCTTCGGCCGCTAACGGTATGGGTATGGGCGTAGCTACAATGTTCGTGCTCATCTGCTCTAATGTGTTCATATCACTTCTTAAGAATCTGATACCTGATGGTGTCAGAATACCTTGCTACATAGTTGTCATCGCGTCATTCGTGACTGTGCTGCAGATGCTGATGCAGGCGTATGTGCCGGATCTGTACAAGACACTGGGTATTTTTATCCCTCTGATTGTAGTCAACTGCATCATTCTTGGCAGGGCAGAGGCGTTTGCCGCCAAGAACAACGTGCTGGCGTCTCTCTGCGACGGCATTGGAATAGGTCTTGGCTTTACGATAGCGCTTACGCTATTAGGCCTTATCCGCGAGCTGCTCGGCAAGGGAACATTCTTCGGAATGCAGATTCTTCCGGCATCGACCAATATGCTGGTATTTGTCCTGGCCCCTGGCGCGTTCATTACCCTGGGCCTGCTTATTGCGATAGTAAATTCAGTTAAGAACAGAAAAGCAAATTAAGCTATGGAATTTTTTCTGATTTTCATATCGGCGATTTTCGTCAACAACATAGTTCTGTCGCAGTTCCTCGGAATCTGTCCGTTTCTTGGCGTATCCAAGAAAACCAGTACTGCGGCTGGTATGGGCATAGCGGTGACATTCGTATTGACAATTGCTGTTATCGTGACCTACGCTCTTCAGACTTGGGTGCTTAACCCGTTAGGCCTGGGGTACCTGCAGACGATACTCTTCATTCTTGTCATTGCCGGACTTGTACAGATGCTGGAGACTGTACTGAAGAAGATATCCCCGTCGTTGTATCAGGCATTAGGTATCTTCCTGCCCTTGATAACAACAAACTGCTGTATTCTCGGCGTGTCAATCTTAGTGGCTAACGGCACTTATAACGCTCAGGGACTTGAGCCGTCGCTGCTGGTTGGAGTACTCTATGCGTTCTCAACCGCATTGGGCTTTGCCTTGGCTCTGATAATCTTTGCAGGCATACGTGAGCAGCTTGCAATGGTGAAGATTCCAAAAGGAATGCAGGGAATGTCAATCGCTCTTATCACCGCCGGTCTTCTGGCTCTGGCATTCATGGGCTTCAGTGGCGTGGATCAGGGCATTGCGCGCGCACTTGGAATTTGATATTGAAAGAATATATTTGTAATATGAAGAAACTCATCTTTATATTGCCTGCTATGGCAATGATTTTGGCAGGATGCGCTGGAACCGCATCGTCTGATGGAGAGACAATCTCAAACGGTAAGTATTCTGCCATTGGACTGAACTTCAATGGTACTGCCGATGTTACGGTAACGGTCAAGAAAAACCGCATCGCAAAGGTAGAGGTAGAGGATGATGGCACTACGTATAGTCAGTTTCAGACTCCATACGATATTCTGCCTGACAGCATAGTATCGGCTCAGTCTGCAGATGTTGATGGCGTTACAGGCGCTACATACACATCTGATGCTATAAAGATGGGCGTTGAGGCCGCATTGGCTCAGGCTCGTGGCGAGAGGCCGGTTGTAAAGTCTGATGCTCCAGTGGCATTTACTCCAGGTACTTATACCGGTAGCGGAAAAGGTTATGGCGGTGATGTTCAGGCGCAGGTTACTTTCTCGGAGGATGCTGTCACTGACATAAAGGTTATACGTCAGCGTGAGACCGCACATATCGGTGAGTCTGCATTACCGGTAGTCGCTAAGAGGATAATTGATGCCGATGGGCTTGGAGTGGATGCCGTGACCGGCGCGACTTATACTACTCACGCTTTGAAGGCTGCTGTGCTGGATGCCGCAGAGCAGGCTGGCGTGACAAACCGTGATGCGTTCATATTGCGTACCAGGGAGGTTGTGGCTGGTAAACCGATAGACGGAACCTGGGATGTAGTTATAGTAGGTGGCGGTGGCGCAGGAATGTGTGCCGCTACTCAGGCTGTGCAGGAGGGCAATTCAGTTCTTGTCATTGAGAAGAATGCGGAGCTTGGTGGCAATACTCTTGTGGCTGGCGGCGTTTATCAAAGCATTGACCACAGCCTTGTATGGGATATCAATAACCCGGAGGCTACCTCTGCAAAGGGATTTGATGGAAAGATGCATAATAAAGTCCGTTCTACGGTTGGTTGTATCAACGATCTTAAGATTATTGCCGGTTGGAGTGAGGAGCCATTTGATGCCGAGTACTACAAGACTAATGAGTTTGTGGCCGGTGATATCAAGGAACAGTCCAGACACGGAGTGCATCAGGAGTTCCTGCCAGTCCTTCAGGATTTGAAGAGAGAGATTGCGGCTTATCTCAGATATGCTGAGCCAAAGCTTGCAAAAGGTGTTCCTGAGACACAACTGACATTGTTCTCAACAACGAATCTGCATATCTTCCAGACGTATTACGGCGGTCTGCGTCAGAGTACGGATAAATCGGAATGGGTACACGGCGAATATGAGCTGATTAAGCAGTTCGTCGAGGAGGGAGAGCAACTCAAGCCGTGGCTGATGAGTATGGGGGTCGGCTTCACCGACAGCCAGTCCACACTGATAGGCGCATTATGGTATCGTGGCAATTCAATGACTGGTTGCAGGACTGATACCGATGGCGATGGGGTAGAGGAGTATTATCCTGGCAACTGGGGCTCATATTTTGCTCCACACATCGCTGCGATTAATAATGGCAACCCGTCAAACCGCATTATGTGTTCTACAACAGCCAAGGAACTGATATTCGAGAATGGTCGTGTTACAGGTGTGAAGGCTGAGATGGAAGATGGTACCGAGGTTACCGCTCACGCCAGGAAGGGCGTGCTGATAGCCTCCGGAGGCTATGCGGCTAATATCCAGAAGGTGCTGAAAACGAACAGATACTGGTCTCGTATGTATCTCTCGCCTACAATTGGTACGACAAACCGTTCCTCACTGCGTGGTGATGGAATTGATATGGCCACTGCGGTAGGTGCCGCGACAGTTGGTATGGGCTGGACTCAGCTTATGCCTCTGAGCAATGTAAATGACGGCTCAATAGCATTCGGCGGTGTGGAGAATGCCATATTTGTTAGTCCGGCTACCGGCAAACGCTACGTTGATGAGTGCTCTGAGCGCGATGTGCTGGCACTTAGCTCTCTGAAGAACGGTATTGAATGGCACGGTGTCCGCGGAGTATTTCTGTACTTCACAGCCGGATTTGGCTTCGGCCCTCTCAGGGCAAACGACAACTTCGGTGGAATAGCAGGGTTCGGAGGCGCGTCCTCAACGAATACTCTTAAGTCAGCAAGTTGTACTGGAGCGACTATGCAGAGCGTATTTGATGAGCTGGGAGTTGACGTGGATGCTGAGACTGTGAAAAATACAATACGGGAATATGATATGGCTGTTATGGATGGCGTTACTCCAGTTCCTGGCAAGGCCCACGCTCCTGTATTGATTGGCAGGGCTAATCGTGGTCCTGACGGATATGACAAGTCAACGTACGATGTTGAGAATGCAAACTTCTCATTTAAAGTGCTGGCTCCTGCCACACATCATACTATGGGTGGCTTAAAGGTCGATTTAGACCGTCACGTAGTTGATGAGGCCGGCAAGCCTATACCAGGCCTGTATGCTGCCGGTGAGGTTACCGGAGGCTTCTTCGGAGGAAACCGTCTTGGCGGTAATGCACTTACTGAGGTGATGGCGTCAGGCCGCATCGCAGCCCGTACTATAAATGCAGAGAACTGACGATAGATTATGATAGCATTTCCTAATGCGAAAATCAATATAGGACTCAATGTCGTGGCTCGCCGTCCTGACGGATACCACGATATTGAGACTGTATTTTATCCTGTTAATGTACAGGATGCGCTTGAGATTAACGTAAAGAAGATTATTAAGACTGCCCGTCCATTGCTGTACAAGATGATGGAGAAAGGCACGTATTATGAGGATGCAACCTGCTCTGTAACCATAAAAGGTAATCAGTTGCCTGGCAATCCTGCCGATAATCTCGTGACGCGTGCATACCGTATGCTGCTGGAGGATTTTGATCTTCCTCCTGTTGATATTATGCTCTATAAGCATATACCGTCCGGAGCCGGCTTGGGCGGCGGATCGTCAGACTGCGCCAATATGATATTGTTGCTGAATCGCCGTTTCGGCTTGCGCATGACCAATTCCTGTATGGAGCGTTATGCGGCAAGGCTTGGAGCCGATTGCGCCTTCTTTATTCAGAATCGTCCTGTTCTTGCAACAGGCATAGGCGATGTTATGAAACCATTAAGCCTGTCGCTGAAGGGTTATACTGTCTTGCTGGTGAAACCAGATATTGAGGTATCTACCAAAGAGGCATATAGTATGGTTACTCCGGCACGTCCTGCATTGGATCTGTCTGAGGCAATCAAACTTCCTGTGAATGAGTGGCGTGACACTATTGGAAATGATTTCGAGAAGAGTATCTTTACCCTTCATCCTGAAATTGGGGCATTGAAGGATAAAATGTACGAAATGGGTGCCTTGTATGCGGCGATGAGTGGCTCCGGCTCTACGGTATATGGTATATTCAATGCTCCGGTAGAGGAACCTGAGCTTTATTTTCCAGGCCAAACTTGTATTCAGCGCGCGTTGCTCTGACGTCTGAGGTCATTTCCTTGCCATCTTCCGAAGCCTGTCGGCGGCATATTTGCCAGACTGGATAGCATTTGGCGTGCCTCCTGGCGATGTCTGCCATTGCGATGCGAGCAGAAAGTTGCCTAATCCCTTGATGCGCCCAAGATGATTGCCGATAGGTGCCTTTGACGTGGGGACAAAGCTCATATAGGAGCCCTTGTACGAGCCACACCATCTGTTCAGACTATATGGAGTAAGCGCCTCTATGATTTCAGACTCACCCTCCTGAAGCTTGAAATGCCGGTCGATGCTTTCCTGTATTTTTCTGGCCAGAGCGTTCTTGCATTTGTCATACGTATTCTTGTCTTTCTTGTAAAGCCTCTCCCAGTAGTTGTACTCTTCATCCTTACTAATCAGAAGAACCTGAAGTATGGTGCGTCCCTGTGGAGCAAATTCAGGCTCGTATGCGTAGTGTTTAAGTAGCAGGCTGGTAAAGACACCGCTGTCAATAGTGATGATGTCCGGCTCACCTTGAACAATACGAGAAGGAATAGAGAGATAGGTTATGAAGTTTGAGAAGACAGGATACTTGTCTGGGTCATTGTATCGCTTAGTAAAGAACTTGTCCTTATATTCTGAAGGCAGGAGAGTATTGAATGTGACATATGTATCGCAGGCTGCGATATAGTAGTCTGCGCTCATAATCTTTCCGTCTGCAAGCTCAACCCCTGTTATCTCCCGGCTGCTTTTGTCAATGATGAACCGTCTTGCTGCGGAATTCGGCTTGAATACTCCGCCCAACTCCGTGAAACGGTCAAGAATCCTTTGTGCCGCAGCCTCCGAGCCTCCCATCGGAATGTCTCCGTCGCCACAGGCAAATGTTCCGTATGTGTAGAAAATGGCCTCCGCAAAGTATTCTTTTGGTAAATAGGATGTGAGAAAATGTCGTAAGACAGGTGATTTGAACCTCTCGCTGTACTTCTGAAGTGATGTGTGTGAATAGCGCAGGTGATGCTTGATTACGGGCCACATCCTAAAGAGGAGATGGCAGTAGTCAATTATGCCCATCTGCTCAAATGGTTTGACAGGCACCATCTCTCCATCGCGGTAGTCGCATACAAGCCTTACAAAACGGTGTATCTCCCTTGCGTCCTCGGGCGCTACGCGCAACAGCTCATTCTCAAGTTTTACGGGATCTTTATAAAAGTAGAGACTGTCATCTTTATAGTCGTGGCGGTGCATGACATCGCGCTGGAGCAGCGGAACGGAATCTGTGATTGTCCTTATCTCACGGTGTATCTCATTCAATGGATTGCGTGGGGATGTTCCGGTCATCCAATGAAGACAGTTGTCTATTGTATATCCCTGGCGTTTCCAGCCTGTGCAAAGTCCTCCAGGTTTGGCGTTCTTCTCTATTATTGTAACATCGAATCCATACTTGAGGGCATATATTCCAGCTGTCAGTCCGGCCAGTCCTCCTCCGACTATCAATGTACTCCTTTTCATACCTTGTAGCTAAATTGCCTGCGTTTCTGTTATTTGAGATAATCCTCAAAGTAATCCGTCACCTTGGTCATAAGGTGTACTCTGTCCTTGCCGCTCACATTATGCGGGTGTGTGGGATAGGGGAAGTAATCAACCTGTACTCCGTTTTTAATGCAAGACTCAACAAAACTGAGACTGTGCTCCCAGACTACGGTCTCGTCAATCGCGCCCTGGCATATAAGCAGCTTGCCTTTCAGGTCTTTGGCTCTTGGAATTAGCGATGTTGACGCAAAGCCCTCGGGGTTAGTCTGCTCAGTGTCCATATATCTCTCGCCGTACATTACCTCATACCATTTCCAGTCGATTACGGGACCGCCTGCCACACCAACCTTGAAGATATCCGGGTAATTGACCATAAGCGATATCGTCATAAAGCCGCCGTAGCTCCAGCCGTGAACGCCAATCCGCTCCTTGTCAACCCACGGATGTGACATCAGCCACTCCATGCCTTTCATCTGGTCGGCCATCTCCGCCTTTCCGCACTGACGATGGATAGCCTTCTCGTAGTCCTCACCGTGGTTTGGAGTTCCCCGGCCGTCCATTACAAAGACCACGTATCCGTGCTGCGCCATATACATCTCCCATCGGCGCAGGTTTGCCTGATAGCTGTCTGTGACAAGCTGATTGTGCGGACCTCCATACACATACAATATCACAGGATATTTCTTTGACGGATCAAAATCCAGAGGCTTCATAAGCCGGTACCAATTGTCGTACTTGCCGTCGGCGCTTTTCACTGTGCCCATCTCAATGCTGGAGTAATTCAGCTTTCCACTGGGGTCTTCCGGTGTGAAGAATACGTTGTACCTCTTGCCGTCCGTTGAGCCGTATGCCACAACGCGAGGAGTATTCAGCGATGACCAGTTGTCGATGAACCATTTGCCGTCCGGGCTCACGTCGCACTTATGCCAGCCGGCGTCGCGCGTCAGACGTGTCTGCCTGCCACTCTTCAGATTTATGCGGAACAGATGCCTCTCAACCGGAGATACTTCAGAAGAATAGTAATACACATAATTGCCTCGCTGGCACAGGTACTCTACATCTGCATCGGTCCGGGTAAGACGCCTTGGCTCACCTCCGTCCTCGTTGCCTATATAAAGGTTCCAGTATCCGTCGCGCACATTGGTGGCATATATGAAACTGCCTGGGGCTGAATCCAGAAATACCAGCGGATGCTGCGGCTCCACATAGCGGTCGTCGTGCTCGGTAAAGAGCGTGGCGATGAAGGCTCCTGTCTCAGCGTCGTATGAGTTCAGATGCATGTTTTTCTGCGCTCTGTCAAGCACCTGTATATATATCCTGCGGCTGTCCGGACTCCAGGTTATATTTGTGAGATAACGCTCTTCTGTGAAGTCTGTGACATTCATCCACACGGTCTTGCCGCTGGTCTTGTCAAAAACACCGAGCGTAATTATCTCGGATTCCATTCCGTTCATAGGATAGCGTATGGATCTCAGAGAGCCGGTGCGGGTGTTGATGTCAAGAAGCGGGAACAACGTGACGCGACTCTCATCTTTCTTGTAGAAAGCCATCTTGTTTCCGTCTGGTGATACGAACATACCTTTCTCAATGCCGAACTCATTACGGCTTACGGTGCGTCCGCATACTATGCCCGGGTTATCGTAATTTGTGATGGCAGACTCTTTTCCATCCTTGTCTTTGTAAAAGATATTGTTCTCCCTGACGTAAGCCCACGCCTCGACCTCCTCGTTCCTTTCTTCATCCTTGGGTGGCTTTGCCGATGTCTCTATGCTCTTTGTCTTTCCTGTTGAGAGCGTTATTGTAGTCTCCTGCCCGTTTGAAATGTAAGACAAGGACTTGCCGTCAGCGCTCCACGCCGGCTTTATATCCTGTATTTTAAGACCTGTGCCAAGTGTGGCCTCCTCCATAGTAAGAATTCTTCTCTCTTCCTGCGCTCCCATACCCAGAGTGGCTGCCAATGCCAGCCCCAAAACAAATAATCTTTTCATATTTGAAACTTTAATGCGAAGATACTGAATTTTGTTAATATCTGCCAATTTTGCTGATTTTATCTGGAAAATCAGTATTTTTGTCAGATTCTATTGTGGGAGAGGATATGAATAACGATGAGGTACTAAAAATGAAACAACGTTTCCAGATTGTAGGAAACTGTCCTGAACTGAATAGGGCCATAGATGTGGCAATTCAAGTCGCATCGACCGATTTGTCTGTGTTGATTACAGGTGAGAGCGGGTCTGGTAAGGAGAATATTCCAAAGATCATTCACGCCAACAGCCTGCGAAAGTCTAAGCAGTACATTGCCGTGAACTGTGGCTCAATACCGGAAGGAACTGTTGACTCTGAGCTTTTCGGACACGAGAAAGGCGCGTTTACCGGTGCTGTTAATGAACGCAAAGGTTACTTTGACGAGGCAAATGGAGGTACCATTTTCCTGGACGAGGTGGCCGAGCTTCCTTTGGCCACTCAGGCACGTCTGCTTCGTGTGCTGGAGACGGGAGAGTTCATCAAAGTAGGCTCTTCCAAGGTGGAGAAGACTAATGTCCGTATAGTGGCGGCTACTAACGTGGATTTGCCAAAGGCGATAGAGGAGGGGCGTTTCCGCGAGGACCTTTATTATCGTCTGAACACCATACCTATCAAAGTTCCTCCTTTGCGTGAGCGCGGACAGGACATACTCCTGCTTTTTATGAAATTCGCGAACGATTGCGCGCAACAGTACCAGATGCCGATGCTCAGACTTACCGAGGATGCGCGTCAGATGCTGATGGGATATCACTGGCCGGGAAATGTACGTCAGTTGAAGAATATCACTGAGCAGATGTCTATTATGGCGGAGCAGCGTCTTATATCTGCTGAAGAGCTTAGGGAATACCTGCCGGATATGCGTGTGTCAATGCTGCCGGTGGCTACAGGGGGCTCATCCTCACAGGCTCATTCTTTTGAGAATGAGCGTGAGATTCTTTATAAGGTGCTGTTCGATCTGAGACGTGATGTCACTGATCTGAAGGAACAACTCAAGAACCTCTCCTCGCAGCAGACGCAGGTTGCGCCGCAGGCGGTCCAACCAGTGCCTATTTTTGCAAATCAGTCCATGTCTGACGGGGTTGCACACATACGTCAGGCCGACAGCAATGATGATGACATTCAGGATACGGAGGTATATGTTGAGGAGACTCTCTCGCTGGACGAGGTTGAGAAGGATATGATAAAGCGGGCTCTTGCCAAGCATAACGGTCGCAGAAAGAATGCCGCCAAAGACCTGAATATCTCAGAGCGCACGCTTTACCGCAAGATTAAGGAGTATAACTTGGAATAATTGGTATGAGACGTTTCCTGACATTCTTCTTTGGTGCTGTAATGTGTCTTTGCCTTGCATCGTGCATAGTGACGTACAAGTTCAATGGAGCATCCATAGACTACAACGTTGTCAAAAGCATCACAATTGAGGCCTTCACCAACCGTGCCGCTTATCAGTGGTCTCCTATGGCGCCTATGTTCAATCAGTCTCTCAGCGACATTTATGTGCGTCAGACCAAGCTGAAGCAGGTTAAGGCTAACGGCGATTTGCAGATTTCCGGTGAGATTACCGGATATGACCAGACAAACAAATCAATATCTTCAGACGGATATTCGTCAATGGTTCAACTGAAAATGACAGTTAGTGTCAGGTTCGTGAACAATACAAATCACAAGGAGGACTTTGACAAGTCGTTCTCCGCCTCACGAGACTACGACTCCTCACAGCAGCTTTCATCCGTACAGGAGGAACTCGTGCAGCAGATGATTGACGAGATTGTAGATCAGATATTCAACGCCACTGTGGCAAACTGGTAGTATGCTCTCTGTACGCGACATAGTTGAGCTGGCGCTTCATCCTGAGAATATGGGGCAAGATACCTTGGCTGACCTGCGTGAGGCTGTGAGCGCCTGCCCATACTCGCACATTTACAGAATCCTTCTTCTGCAGAATATGTATTGTGTGAGCTCTCCTGATTTTGACTCGGAGATGAGCCGCTCGCGTGTCTTTCTGCCTTGTGTTGATGAGATGATGGGCGTTATGCTCGATGCAATGTCGCGCAGGCGGGCCGGTCAACTGGAGAATGACCGCACAATGGTGCTGTTGAATGCTTTTCTGGGCCAGGACATGCAAATGGATCAGGAACTGCCTGAATATTCCGCGGCATCTGAGGATTATCTGGCATCTGCGGGATTGGATGCGGATGCCTCTGACATATCTGCTGAGGAAATGGCGCATTCAGGTGACCGCCTGTCTTTGACAGACTCGCTGCTTGACAGCATCTTCGGCGGCCATGTCGATGATACTCTTAGTCTGAATGTAAGTGCCCCGGCTATGGATGTTCCGGTCGCTATGGACTCCGCTTTGGAACCGGATGAGGAATTCAATGCGGCTGACGATGACAAACCCGTTCTCAATGAGGAGCTTTTTACCGAGACATTGGCCGGAATTTATATAAAACAACACAGATATCAGGAAGCGATGGAAATTATTCGGTCGTTATCCTTGAATTTTCCAAATAAAAGCAGTTACTTTGCAGACCAAATTCGGTATTTGGAGAAAATAGAGAAGATAAATAATAAAAAAGACAAATAAAATGTACGCTGTTTTACTTATCGTTATTGTGATTTGCGCCTTGCTGCTTTGCTTCATAGTAACAATTCAGAACTCAAAAGGTGGCGGCCTTGCAGCCGGTTTCTCATCCTCAAATCAGATTATGGGTGTCCGCAAGACAACCGATTTTCTTGAGAAGTCAACCTGGACACTTATCGCCTGCATTGTTGTTCTCAGTGTGGCAACCGCTTTTGTGGGCAGACAGAGATCTGTTGAGTCAGGCTCGGTTATGATGGATTCCGCCAAGGAGCAGATGATGGTTAATCCTGAGACCACTCCTATTTACGACGTTCCGTCGGCTGAGGAGATTCCTGCAATCCCAGAGACTCCGGCTGAGTAATAAGTCAGACGTAAATAGACAGATAAAGCTAAGGGCTGCTTTCGGGTAGCCCTTTTTTATGTTGTGTATGATAACAGAGTCGCACCCGCTGGATCCTTTTTTGCCCGAGAATGGAACCGTGCTGTTCCTAGGCAGTTTCCCGCCTCCACGAAACAGGTGGAGTATGGATTTCTTCTATCCTAACTGGCAAAATGATTTCTGGCGTATCATCATGAGTTTTGCGTCATTTTGTACAATTAACTCTCCAGCGTCGTAGTTCTGGGCTTTGAAGGGCGTCCGCGACGGGGTGCGGACTTCTTTCTGGAGGCGTATTTCGGTGTGCAGCCTTCGGGGATCTTGAAGCCGAAG
>JAZLLE010000088.1:0-51635 GCA_045597985.1 Bacteroidaceae bacterium
TTACGACAATCTGCTGCCGTCCACGATAGGCCTGAAAACCAAATAAAACTTAAAGTTTTGAGAGAGAATTTTGCGGCAACCGCCTCAGACGGTGCTGGAAATGGTTATTTTTGCAAGACACGTGGAAATTGGACAGTTACAAGTAGGAGGGAAATACCTTTTATGATTAGCATTTACCTCCTACCCGATTTTCTGCCTGGTGTTGCCTCTGGCCTCAAATGTTAAAATTTACATCTGGCGCCGAAAAAATAGTATTAAGACGTGAAAAACAAGCGATTTATGTTGTGCGTATAAAATAAAAAGTTTAATTTTGCCTCGAATATGGGTGTAAAAGGGGACTTTTTGCCCAAACGTGAAGATTGTTAACATATTATATTAACCTAACTAAACAAACAATTATGAAGAAATTTTCAAAATTACTGACGCTGGCTATGATAGCTGGAGTCGGCATCTTTGGATCTTGTAAGGATTGCAACGAGGACATGTTCCAGAAGTTGCAGGCGGAGATTGACAAAAAAGCTCCTGCTAACGTAGATGCTAAAATTGCAGATTTACAGAAGAACATTGACGCCATCAATGGCAAAATCGAATTAGCTCAGAAGATGCTTGAGGCTTATGCTCCTCTTCTTCCTGAGTTTGTCACAAGACCGGAGTTGGCTGATACCGCCAAGAACATCAGAGCCCTTCTGAATGATTATGCAAAGGCTTCAGCACTTGAGGCTGCCCAGGCAGAACTTAATGGTATAGGCGCTTCTCTCAACGCTGTAAAGGAGAATGTCAATAGCAACAATCTGGAGATTGAGAAACTCATCGACGCAGTTAAGGCTCTTCAGCAGTCAAGCGGCGCAATGGATGCCATCAAGGAAATCCGCGCAGCTCTTGGCGCAAACGACGGCGAGTCACTGGAGGATATCCGTGCCCTTATCGCTGCTGCTTCTGAGAATGCTCAGTACGCTCTCAATGGCCTTGAGGAACTGAACGGCATCAATGATACAATCCAGGCTGTCAAGGCAATTGCCAACGAGGCTCTCGCAACTGCAAATGAAAACGCCGGAAGACTTGATGTTATCGACGGTACTATCTCAGACTTCGCTGCAAGAATCGCAGATCTTGAGAACCAGCCTTCAGTACAGGGTGTTAGCAAGATGTACGTTGACAGCCTTACAAATGCTATTAATAAGAATATCGGTACCAAGTTCAGTGCTCTCCAGAAGGATTACAACAAGAGAATTCCAGCTCTTGAGGACTTCGCTTATTTCGGCGAGCTTCGTTTCACTGATCTTGAGGCTTGGAGAGTTGAGGCCCAGAACCAGATTGATAGTCTGATGACATTGAATGGTATCTGCGACGATCTTAGAACGGACGTTAATGAGTTGTTCACACGCGTAAGCCAGATTGAGAACCTGCTTGAGCATCAGATCACAAACATCACTAATCAAGGCGCATTCAGCAAACTGTTTGGTTATGTCGCCACTCCATTTGGTACCAACAATCTTCTTCTTGCTCTCTACGGCAAGAATACAAACGCTGGCAGCAGCTTTGATTTCCCATCAGCAAATGGTACCTATGAGTTGATAGCGGAGAATGCTCTCTCAAATGAAGATATCGCTATACTTAAACTGGCTACCACTACTCTGGATACTTATTCAATTCCTGATGTACTTCTCACTGAGAAGGGTGCTGCCGCAGGTAAGGTTTACTTCTCAATTGCTCCTGCTGATGCTGAAATTGATGGCACAGAGATATCAATTGTAAACAGTCTTGATGATGAGGTTTTCACTCTTGATAGTATTCGTCCGTGTACTGACCTGCTCACTTACGGTATGACTCGCGGTGCTACTATATCGGAGAAGGCAAGCAATGGTCTCTATGAGGCAGATGTATATCTCAACGCTGATAAGGTTTCTGAGTATACCCTTGAGATTGGCGGTTTTGCTGTTGCAGTTAAGGATGCGTTCAAGGCTCTGAAGAACGGACAGGAAATAAACTATTCTAATTTGAAGAGCGAGATTGTTAAACTTATTGGTGAGAGCAATAAGATTGAGGCAGATGCTATCAAGGCTCTCTGGAGCGATGGTGCCGAGTATCATCCTGTATATTCAAAGTTTGAGTACGGCGTAGCTGCTATTAAGCCGCTTGCATACAATAACAACCTTCTTGACGGTGAGCTCAAACTTAAGGATCTGTTCCCCGCATTCTTACTTGATGAGCTTGATAATGAGACTATCGTTACCAGCAATCCTGACGCTCAGGCTCTTGCAGACAAACTGCAGAATTTGATCGACGATATCAACAGCAACTATGTTGGTAAGATCAACAACCTCATCAATAGAATCTACGGTAGTGCTATTATGAATAAGGGTATCAAGCCTGCAGCTCTTATCCAGCCGATTCTTCTCTGCGCTGGTGACGACGAGACTCCGGTAATGGTTAGTATGGATAAGAACAATCCTACAAAGATTGTCATTGATTCCAATTACGATGAGGTAGAGGGTATTGCCCTTATCGCTACTTCTGCAACAACAGAGCTCTTTGCTCCTGCATTCAAGAAGTTCATCGGTGTTACCGATGTATTCTGCGGCACAGAGTCAGCAAAGGCAGGCGTTGCTGCTCTTCAGGAGGCTGCTCTTGATGCAAACCTTATGTCAACTGATTTGGCTACTGTAGTTGATGGCTCACAGTCTGTATTCTCATTCATGCCTCATCTGGTAAGAGGATTCTCCGGATCATACGTTTACGAGATTGTTTTCTCAGCTCTTGACTATGCAGGTCAGGCTATTACCAACAAGTATTATATTGAGATTGCTCAATAATATATAATAGGTGGTTCAAAACTAATTTTCATTCAGAAAGTCGGGCGTTTGCCCGGCTTGACGAATGAGATAAAAACGAAATTTGAATATGAAGAAATTAATATTTTCAGCTCTGCTCGCAGCATCATGCGTTGCAGTGTCCGCCCAGCAGGTGGAGAATGTCTTCAACCCGCACTGGTATATCCAGGGTCAGTTTGGAGCGCAGTACACCCTTGGCGAGCTGAAGTTTGGTGACCTTATCTCACCGACAGCACAGCTTAGCCTCGGCTATAATTTCACACCGGTAGTTGGTGCTCGTCTCAGTTTTAATGCTTGGCAGAGCAAGGCCGGTTCTCAGGACATCAATGGTAAGGATTATCAGTGGAAATGGAACTATTATGCTCCAGCACTTGATCTTACTGTTAATCTGAGCAACTGGTGGGGTGGTTTCAAGCCGACCCGTACAGTGAATTTCGGTATCTTTGCAGGTATCGGCGCAAACATTGCCACCAGCAATGCTGAGGCTGCTACTGCAAACAGCCAGATTATGTCTGCTCTTGCTACCTCAAACCAGTATCTCGAGAATCTTTGGGATGGCACAAAACCATTCTTTATGGGCCATTTTGGTGCTAACGTTGATTTCCGTCTTAGCGACAGAGTTGCTCTTGGTATTGAGCTTCAGGCTGCTACTCTTAGCGATAAGTATAATTCAAAGAAGGCTGATAACCTTGACTGGTATTTCAATGCTTTGGCCGGTATTAAGATCAACCTTGGCAAGACCTATTCAACAAAGACTATTCCTGCTCCTGTTCCAGTAGTTTCTGAGAAGGTGGTTGAGAAGATTGTTGAGAAGCCAGTTGAGAAGATCGTTGAGAAGAAGGTTATTGAGCCTCTCCGTATGGATGTGTTCTTCATGATTTCCAGCACTACTATCTCACAGTCTGAGATGCAGAAGGTAAGACAGATTGCTGACTACATGAACAAGTATCCAGAATCGAAGGTTCAGATTACCGGTTATGCAGATAAGGGTACAGGCAACGCTACAATTAACAGCAAGCTTTCAGAGAAGCGCGCCGCAGTTGTTGCCGAGGCTCTTAAGAATAACTATGGTATTGCAGAGAACCGCATCAGCACAGATTTCAAGGGTGATACCGAGCAGCCATTTGAGGAGCAGGTACTCAACCGTGTAAGCATCTGTATTGCTGAGGTTAAGTAATTAGTTCTATAATATTGTCCGTATATTACCCGCCTCGTTGTGGGGATATACGGACAATTTTCTTTATTTGAATGCTTATGAGAAAGACTCTACTCTCAATTTTCCTTTTCTTCCCGCTTTTATCGTCTTCCGCTCAGTTTGTTGATGATGGTTTTTATCGCGTAATGAATTACGCCACGAAGCGCTATATCTATGTAATGGACAATACCGGCAGCGTAAATATGTCTGCTATGACAGCCGAGATGGGTGCTGTCCAGCTTTGGAAAGGTTATGAGAAAACTGTCTCAGATCCGGCTTCCATTATATATATCAAGAAATACTCAGAGAGACAGTTTGACCTTATCTCACAAGGTGTAAGTGTCCATTCTATGATAGGTTATTATGTTCAGGTTTATGAGAAATCTGACAAGACATATCAAGTCTATGCCGAGGGATTGTATCTTGATGATGATACTTTTAACGATGAAGAGGATAGAGGATATCTTGGTACTAAGCGAAAAGGTGATGCAAGACTTTGGAATGTTTTCAAAGTAGATACTAATGATAATTACTTTGGCATCCAACCAACAGTCATTGCTGAAGGAAGAAAATTCAAGCCCTTCTTTGCTGATTTCGCATTTTCCTTTGCCGATTCCGGTATGAAAGTATGGACTGTAGATTCAATTGCCTGCGGCGCAGTTGTAGTTTCTGAGTTTAATTCGGATATCATTGCCGACAATACTCCGGTTATTATTGAATGTACCAACGACAATGCCTCTTCAAATAAACTGAACCTGTATAAGAGCACCGGCAAGAAGCCTGTTGCCAATTTGCTCAATGGCGTATATTTCAATAACCCAAGCAGATTGAATGTATCAAAAGATTGTTGTACTGAATACAACCCTGCTACGATGCGTGTACTTGGTGTTATGTCAAATGGCAAGCTTGGCTATGTTAAGTCGGATCAGGAATATCTGGATGCTAACGAGTCATATCTTATAGTTCCAGAGGGCTCCGCTGATGAGATGCCTGTTCTTACTGCCGGGGAATATAAAATGTATAAACAGCAACTGGATGTAGAGCGGCAGGTGTTATATGAAAGGCTCAGTCAGGAGTATAATAATGCGTTGATCAACCTGAGTAATCTTGACTTGTTTATTAATAGCGAGTGTAGTGATGTGGCATCACGGTTTACCGATGCTATCAATACAATTTCTATGACGCTGGACGAGTTCTCGTCAACACTCGATAAATCTTATGCAAATTATACTCTTGCTCAGGATTACAATGATTTTGTAGATGAGCTGGATCAAATGGCGCGCTTGATTTTTGATATAAGGGAACAGGCAATAGAGGCTGAGGAGGAGTTTATCCGTTCTTCAGTAAAGTCTGCTGCATTTGACAAGAACGATGTCATTTTTGACCTTATCGGACATCGTATAGACAAGATAACCAGACCTGGCGTTTATATTGTTAATGGAAAGAAAGTTTTGATAAGCAAGCCTTAAAGACTCTCTGCCCTAGTAGATTCACTTACAAAATAAAAGCAGGAGACCATTCTTCATATCAATGGTCTCCTGCTTTTTGTAATATCAGTTCAATGGAGTTAATCCCTGATAAACAATCTGTATGAGATGCTGGCGTTCAGTATCGGGAATACCTTGAATGGCTTTATTATATCTATATAATTTCCAACCTGACCCCATACGTTAGTAAGCTCGCCTACAAGCTCAGTGCCGTCGTGTGTGTAAACCTTAGGCGTGCCTCCCCAGAACAGCACACCGGCATTGACTGCGAAACTCAATCTCGGCAAGTGGCGTATTGCTCCTGTGTAGCCTGCGCCCAGATACGGCTTGAATGCATTTACATCAAGTGTAGCCTTGACCATATTGTCCTGGTCTGGAACCATCATATATGGTGAGCCATCTTCCTTGAAATCACCCACGTGCATACCCATGCGGCCGGCATTGAGGATTCTGTCGCAAATATCTGGCGGCAACTCCAGATCCTCAACAATGCCTTCCTCTCTCTCAACCTTTCCGTAAATGTTGTTGTATATGCTTACGGCCATCAGAGACGCCATATCCTCTGTCCTGTTGTATGCTTTCCCAATGCTGGATTTGCTCAGATAGAATCCTGCAGAGAAATACCATTTCTTGTTTCTGAACGGATATACATCTGCTATCAGCTTGAAGTTGTTGAAGTGGGGCTCTCCAATCATTTCAATCTCATCATCAACCTTCAGTCCGGTAATCTGCTCCATATATCCGGCCATGCGGTCAAAACGGGTCTCTATGCGATTGCCGTCCTTGTCGTACTTGCTTTCAATTGAGTCTCCTACCTGTATCTGAAACCTCATATTGTACTCAAAGTGGGGAATGAAGTCAAATCCCATTCTCAGAGCAACATAATCAGATATATTGGTGCCAAGCTCAATGCCGATGCCAGTGCTGCCAAGGTTGACTCCTATGTCAAGACGCCTGAATGGGTAGTCTCTTAAATCAGGACCACACACTCTTCCAATAAGTGCCTCATCTATTATATATGGCTGTGTATAGACCGTATCAGGCTGTTGGCTTATTGTGGATGGCTCTGTCAACTCCGGGACTTGAGCACTGGCAGCCAATACGCTGATTGCCGATAGCGTTATTGTAAGTAATCTTTTTCTCATAAACAAATGTGTCATGCAATATATGTTCCTGCTACCGTGTCACCGCCGTGTCCGGTCCAGTTAGTATGGAAGAACTCTCCTCTTGGTTTGTCAGTACGCTCGTAAGTATGTGCACCGAAATAGTCGCGCTGTGCCTGCAGCATATTTGCCGGCAGACGGTCGCAGCGGTATCCGTCGTAATACTCTAAAGCGGCGCTCAGGGTAGGGGTGGGGATGCCGTTCATTACCGCCAGCGCTATAACCTTGCGCCAGCTCTGCTGTGCATCGGCCAGTTTCTGACAGAAATATGAGTCGAGCATAAGGTTCGCCAACTCAGGATTCTTGTCAAATGCATCCTTTATTTTGCCCAGGAAGACACTGCGGATAATGCATCCTCCGCGCCACATAAGGGCTATGCCGCCGTAATTCAGATTCCAGCCGTATTCTTTTGCTGCAGCACGCATCAGCGCGTAACCCTGAGCGTACGATACCACCTTCGATGCAAACAATGCCTTGCGCAGATTCTCAAGCATCTCGGTCTTGTCTCCATCATACAGAGCTGCCTTAGGGCCTGCAAGTACATTGCTTGCCGCTACGCGCTCCTCCTTCTGTGCCGACAGACAGCGCGCAAAAACAGCCTCGCCGATGAGTGTAAGAGGGATACCCTGGTCAAGCGCGGATATGGCAGTCCATTTGCCGGTTCCCTTCTGGCCGGCGGTATCAAGTATATAGTCAAGAACGTACTTGCCGTCATCATCCTTCTTGGCCAGAATGTCGCGTGTAATCTCTATCAGATATGAGTCAAGGTCACCTTTGTTCCACTCAGCGAATGTCTGGTGCATCTCCTCGTTGCTCATTCCCAGAACATCCTTCATTATCTGGTAGCACTCGCAGATAAGCTGAATGTCGCCATACTCAATGCCGTTGTGTACCATCTTGACAAAGTGACCTGCGCCACCCTCGCCAACCCAGTCGCAGCAGGGGCTTCCATCCTCAACTTTGGCGCAGATGCTCTGGAATATCGGCTTCACGATAGGCCAGGCCTTAGGTGAGCCGCCAGGCATCATACTCGGACCCTTTAGAGCGCCCTCCTCACCGCCTGACACGCCAGTTCCTATGTAGAGAAGACCCTTGCTCTCAACGTATGCCGTGCGTCTTGCCGTATCCGGAAAATGTGTGTTGCCACCGTCAATGATTACATCGCCAGGCTCCAGCATCGGAATCAGCCTCTCAATGAAATCATCCACAGCCTGCCCTGCCTTCACCATCAGGAATACCTTGCGAGGGCGCTTCAGTGAGGCTATGAAGTCCTCAAGTGTCATAGCTCCATATATGTTCTTGTCCTTGCCACGGCCGTTCACGAACTTCTCAACCTTCTCTACCGTGCGGTTGAACACGCTTACGTGGAATCCCTTGCTCTCCATATTGAGCACCAGATTCTCTCCCATAACTGCCAGGCCGATAAGGCCAATGTCTGAAATCTCCTTCATCTCTGTATCTTTTTTTAAGTTTTTATCTCAATTTAAACCCTATCTCAGTCAATGCCTCCGTCTGCCCCGGGGTGGCATTGGCAAGGCTGATTGTGAAAGCCGGAAACTCGCGTCTTACAGGGTAGTCTGCCCGTTGCATCTCGAACGATGCCGTATCCTCCCTGAGGCGCCTGTCGTCGTCAAGTATGTTGTAAGTGTATAGAATTGCCTCTGTAAGCACCTCCTGACGGCTTTTGCCCGATGCGTCCAGCCTGAACTCAACCGGTTGCCCGGGCAGAGGTATCTCCCTGACCTTCCAATCCTTGCAAGGCAGGTCAAGTGCCCTGGCCACAGCCTGAACGCTCATCCACGTTCCGTTGGCCTTCCCGTCAAGCGAGTAGCCTGCTATGTGAGGCGTGCCGGTGAACAGCATTCCAAGCAACTCTGTGTCAATATCCGGCTCATTCTCCCATACATCCAGCGATGCGGCTTTCAGCTTGCCGTCCTGTAACGCAGCCTTCAGTGCCTTGTTGTCAACCACCTCACCGCGTGAGCTGTTTATTAGAATCTGCTCCTTGCGCATTGATGCAAGACGTGCGGCATCGAACAGATGATATGTGGCATCCTGCCCTGTGCACTGAAGTGGCACGTGACAGGTTATGATGTCAGACTTGCAGATTATCTCATCAAAGCTTACGAAACCATCCGTACCCTCCTTGCGGGCGCGTGGAGGATCGTTCAGCAGAACCTTGAAGCCTAAGACTGATGCTATGCGGGCCACTTTGCTGCCTACATTTCCCACACCAATCACTCCAAGAGTCTTGTCCTTGCAATCAAAACCGAACTCTCTGGCCATTGTCACCAGCAGCGATGCTATGTACTGCTGTACAGACCAGGAGTTGCATCCAGGGGCATTTGTCCAGCTGATGCCGTTCTTATCGCACCATTCGGTGTCAATGTGGTCAAAGCCTATGGTGGCTGTGGCTATCATCCTGACGGAAGAGCCTTTCAGCAGACTCTCGTCGCATTTTGTGCGTGTGCGTGTAATCAGCGCGTCGGCATCGCGAACCACATCGGGCGTGGTCTCCTTGCCTGGTAGATAAACCACATCGGCATATGGCTCAAGAGCGCCTTTCAGGAACGGAATCTTATTATCGCAAACAATCTTCATATAAAACGTCTTAGTTGAATCTCTCCGGCACAGCCCACAGGCCAAGAGCCGGGTTGGAAATATAGTAAATCTCCTCGCCATCGGGCATCGTGTTCCAGCCGTCCCTCAGTGTGTCAGGCCTGTACCGGGCGGTAACACTCTCCAGACTTCCGTACTGGAAGCCCACGCCCTCAATCTCCTCTTTTGTCACATCAGGGCCCGGGCAGTAGGTAATCTTGAAACGGCCCTCGCTTGAGCCGTGAATCAGATGGGCCGCCGCACCAAGGTTGGCCTGCAGGTCCTCATTCTCCTTTACGGCCTTCAATGTGGCCGGGGTGCCCTTGTATCCGTACTTGCGAATCAACGCGTCTATCGTCTTGTCCTCGCCGAACTCGCGCAGGGCAGGGGCCATTGTTATAAGCATGGCATCGTCGGCAAGTGCCATACGTGTGCGGTATATCGCCTTGTTGCCAAGCCAGGTGCTCTTGAACTCCTCCGGGTCAAGCCAGACAAGACATTTCCGTACAGGCTTCTCCAGCATGATGAAGTTTGCCTCAAGCGCAAGCTCTGACGCCAGTCTGAAACACTCAAAATCATCGCCTATGAAAAGACCGCGGAGCCTCATCTGCCCATCCTCATCCTTGGACAGCACTGTCTGGATATAGACAATCGGCAGGTTTTTTATGAAGTGCTGTGAGGCATACTCCATAACATCGCGTACAGGACTCTTGGCCCGACCCATAATGCGCTCCATACCATATGTGGCTCCTAAATAATGGCTCTTGTTGATGCCGTCGGCACCTCCCACGCCTACAAAGATGTTCTTGTTGTAGTTGGCCATACCTATAACCTCGTGGGGCACCACCTGCCCAATGGAGAGTATCAGGTCAAACGACGGGTCCAGCAACAGCCTGTTCACCTGCGCCTTCCACGGATAGCACACACGGCCCTCCGATACTTGGCTTACATATTCAGCCGGAACCTCGCCTACAGTAACAACGTCGTTGCGCCAGTCGTGTACGCGGAAAAGCTCTCTGGGCGTATGCCCGAACATAGTTGCAATCTGCTGGTCTGTCATAGGAACGTGCGTTCCCAGCGCCGGCATGACATCGGTCAGCGCCGGCCCGTAGTAGTCATAGACCATCTCTGTGACAGGTCCGGCGTATGAGTTGGCTCTGGTAAAGTCGGGTGGCAGGGCAAGCACGCGCCTCTTGCTTCCCATTCCGTCAAATACACTCTTTAGAATGGCGCGCACCTCATCGGGTGTGATGACATCCTCCTTTGAGCCTCTTGCAAAATAGAGCATCGCTTATCTCTTTACACGTGCGTTTCCAGCCCAGACGCTCCATACCTGCTCCTCGTCGGCAGGCTGCGCGTAATCGGTAAGGAATGTGGTTGCCAAAGCGCCGGTAGCCCATCCGAACTGAATCCATTTCTCCGGCTCCCAGCCCTTCAGAATCGCGTAGAGCATACCGCCCACAAAGCCATCGCCTCCGCCTATGCGGTCCAGAACGTGTATGCTCCTTGGCTCAACCACGTGCCATGTATCGCCCTCAAGCATAATGGCGCCCCAGTTGTGGCTGTTGGTATTCTCAACCTGACGCAGAGTAGTGGCGAACGCCTGTGCGTTCGGATACTGTGCCTTGACCCTGCGTATCATCTCCTTGAAACCGTCAATCTTAGCCGTGATGTCCTTGCCTCCGGCCTCAGGCCCCTCAATGCCAAGACAGAGCTGAAAATCCTCCTCGTTGCCAATAAGTATGTCGCTTATGCCGCATATCTCCGAGAAGATGTCGTGAAGCTCCTGCTCGCGCCCCTTCCAGAACGATGCGCGGTAATTCAGATCAAAGCTGATGCGAGTGCCATATTTTCTCGCAGCTCTTGCAATCTCCAGACAGAACCGGCTGGTCTCCGGGCTCAGGGCTCCGATAAGGCCCGAAAGATGTACAATCTGCACACCCTCCTGACCGAATATGCGGTCCAGGTCAAAGTCTTTTACGTTTAATGTGCGGCCAACCTCACCGGCACGGTCGTTCCATACGCGGGGACCGCGTGAGCCGTATCCGCTGTCTGCCACATTAATCTGATGGCGATAACCCCACGGACCACCCTGCGGCACATCCACACCCTCAAAATCCATCCCACGGCTGCGCAGGTTGGATTTGATGAACTGTGAGAACGGGCTCCCCTCAACAAATGTGGTGAGAACCTTCACCGGCATGCCTAGGTACGATGCTATGCTTGCCACATTGGTCTCGGCGCTTGTTGCCTGAACGTGAAGCACATCGCTGCACTGAACAGGCTGACCATTCTCCGGTGTGACGCGCAGCCCCATACTTGTAGGAACCAGAAGCGCGTACTTGCAATTATCTCTGAGCTTGATTTCCATATGTATATACTCTTTTCTTGTAATTAAACTGCAAAGATAGCAAAAGAGTGCAGGCCAGCCTATTTTTCGGCATACAAACCTTATATAAAATATGAGACATTACGTAAGGCGCAAACCAAGACGACCACAAAAGAGTTTGCCCGTGCCTTGCTGATTCTATATTCCAAGGCTTGGAATGTACGTTGCAAAGCTTGGAATGTACGTTTCAAGGCCTGGAATGTACGTTTCAAAGCTTGGAACATAGATTGCGTGGCCACAGATAATAACTTTCCTGGCCACAGACTGAAGTGTAACAAGCCTCATTGTATTTGTCCCTGAGGCATCCTCTGACCGCGGCCTTGACTCAAATAGCCCGATACGTTATTAACAAATAAAAATAAGTTGGGTTACAATAATAATGATATGTTAAAGTTTTTTATATATTCGCAGGGAAATTGCATTACCTTTTTAAATAACAAGATAAAATGAAGAAAGTATTCTATTTGTTACTCGGTCTGGTTCTTGCCAGCTGCGGTACAAAAGTAAAGGAGTGTCCTATCCTCACCATTGAGGGCGGACAGGTTCAGGGCGTTGCGGCTGAGCTTCAGGATGTTTTCGTATTCAAGGGCATCCCTTACGCTGCCGCTCCTATCAAAGAGCTGCGCTGGAAGGAACCACAGCCTGTTACCCCTTGGGAGGGCGTTAAGGTTTGCGACAGATTCGGCAATCCGAGCTATCAGCACATCCAGTATAAGGGTGGCTACTACACAGAGTGGGGTTACGGTGACGAGGCTCCGTTCTCAGAGGACTGCCTTTATGCAAACGTATGGACCAAGAAGCCTGGTCAGACCGATGCCAAGCTGCCGGTTGCCCTGTGGATTCACGGAGGCGGCTATCGTGAGGGATTCGGCACAGAGCCTGAGTTCGATGCTCAGGAGTGGGCTGCCAAAGACGTTGTATTGGTATCAATCAACTATCGTCTTGGCGTCTATGGCTTCCTGACACACCCGGAGCTTTCAGCAGAGAGCGAGCACGGTGTATCCGGCAACTATGGTATCCTGGATCAGATTCAGGCACTGAAGTGGATTAAGGCCAACATCGCACAGTTCGGTGGCGACCCAGACAACGTTATGATTTTCGGACAAAGCGCAGGTGGCGGCAGCGTACGTACACTTTGCGAGTCTCCGCTGGCTCGTGGCTTGTTCCACAAGGCTGTCATTATGAGTGCCGGTGGCCTTACCGTTCCGCAGCAGGGCGGTATGGGCATGGGAATGGGTATGGGTATGCCGCGTGGCGGTATGCGTATGCCTGCCGGTGGTTTCCCCGGTTTCCCAGGCTTCGGCGGTGGCGCGGCAGAGCCTAAGCTTGCCGCATACAAGGCTCCGGAGGCTCCGGAGGGCCTGAACGCACTGCAGCGCGCAGAGTTCAACACCAAGGTCGTTATGGACTGGGCTGGTTACAACACACTCCAGAAAATGCGTAATGCCGACACTGAGGCTATCCACTCAGTAGGTACTATCTACAACTCAGCTACCGGTAACTTCGGAAGCATCACCGGAATGCCAATCGTTGATGGTTATGTATCGCTTGAGAGCTTTGACGAGGCTGCCATCGACGGTACTCTTGCCGATGTTCCTTATATGGTAGGCTACACTCTTAACGATATGGGCAATATGTCTGCAGGCATCGCCGCATTCTGCCAGAACCGCGAGGAGAAGGGCAACAAGGCCTGGGCTTACGAGTTCGCCCGCCCTCTGCCGGATGATGGCTCACACCCGGAGGTTACACAGCGTCTTAAGGGTGCCTTCCACTCATCAGACCTTTGGTTCGTATTCAAGTCTCTGAAGCACTGCTGGAGACCTTGGACACAGGGCGACTGGGATCTGTCAGAGAAGATGCTGACCGCTTGGACAAACTTTGCAAAGTACAGCGATCCTAACGGTGCCAACGGTGGCGACTGGACACCTTGCACAAAGGAGTCTCCTAAGTTTATGGTCTTCAAGCTTGACGCTCAGGATCAGGAAGCCTCAGAGCTTGGCGAGCCTATCACAGAGCTTGGCTATTAATCAGCGCTGAAAATATAAAGCAATCCCCGGAAATCTGCGGTTCAGATTTCCGGGGATTATTTTGTGCGTATATCAATAACGGATTACGTATGTCGTTACCGAGTTTGGTGCGAGTGTGGCATCAAGCAGACCTTTGCGTACTTTATATTTGCCAGTGTTTGACCAGTGCTCACCATCCTCAATGGAGCCGCTTGTCCTGTATGCAGTGGCTTTCGGTGAGCGGATATTGAAATCAGACATATCGAAACTGATATCGTGCGGTTGTGCCGTTGTGTTGGTGCATACTATCACGAACTGGTGATGCTTGCCGTCAATGGCGGCTATGGCGTTGCAGCCTCTGACTCCAGTGCGGCATTTAATGAGCGATGCTCCCGGCCTGATATATCTTGAGAACTGTCCGAAAGCGTAATACTTCTGGCTCAGGCAAATCTGGTTTGTGTCGTGATTGGCGTAGGCCGTTCCCCAGAATCCTCCGCTCAGGTTCAGCGGGCCTTTGTCTGTGCGGCCTTTGTATCCGTTCTGTGAGACGTGTGTGTCAATTACCTGCCAGAGAACCCATGCCGACGGCTCCAGTTGTGATATGTCAAAAATAATCTTGTCTGCCAGCCACAGGGCCGCCGACATCTGGCCGGCATCCTGACCGGACGTGCCGTTGCCGTCAACCTCGCTCATCCAGATGTTTATGCCTTGATTCCTTGCCTCCTGACCAAGCTCGCGTATCTGGTTCACTCCGTATGTGTGCGCGCTTATCCTGCCGATGGCCTTTCTTGCCTCTGGTGTGAAGGTCTTTAATTCCTCAAGCTGCTTGCCCGGGTTGGTCTCGTCGCTGGCGGTAAGTATGATGTCGTCAAGACCGTGTCTTGCCAGCGCTGCCGATGTGAGTGTCAGAATTCTTGATTGCGCGTCGCCTGCATCGAAATGACATCCTTCCTGCTTGTTGCTGCCTGCACCCCAGTAATTGGTGTTCGGCTCGTTCATAGGGGCCAGACTGCGCACATCAAGCCCCATATTGGTCTGAATGTAGTCTGCCACATTTGCCAGATACTCTGCGAATGCCTGGTATGAGTCATCGCGCAGGTTATTGACCTCGGCTCTGAAATTCCCCGATGAGCATCCGCTGTTGGTCAAAAAGTAGGGTGGTGAGTTGGAGAACACCTCTATGTATGCGTCCTGCCCGGCGGCTTTCGCTGAGGCGCGGAGGACATTCAGCTGGCAGCTGTCGGCCTGATAGTCGTATGAGTATTCACCGGTTGAGACATCATAGACAAGCCATCCGGGAATGTCTGAGTCGGTACGTGCTATGTGGTGGTGCTCCGGGTCATCGCCTCCGCCTATGTTGTACCTCATTATATTAAGGCCAAGTCCGTTCTCCTTGTTAAAGAACAGGCTGGCAGCCTTGTCTGTCAGCGTTTTGTTATAGCCTATGCGGTTTGCCCACCAGCAGAGGCTTGTTCCCCATCCCTCCCATTGGGCGTTGTTGGTCTGAATTATCTCCTGCGCGGAAAACTTTACGGTGGCCTCACTCCCGGCTGTCTCCGCACTGCACAGAAGCGGAAACATAAGCAGGACAGACAGAATGGTTGCGTAATGTCTCATATTATAGTCTTTTAGTGTTCTATATGCGTCAAAGGTAAATAAAAATTCACTATTATTATTTAGTTTTGTATCTTTGCGGGGCGAAAACAGACTAATGTTCAATAATTAATACACATCTTTAAAATGAAGAAATCGTTTTTGACATTGTTTGGCGCGGCTTTGCTCGCTATGACATCACTCACCTCCTGCAACAAGGAGAGCGAGAAGATTGATGCTCCGGTCAAGTCTGAGACTCAGTATTCGGACCTGAGCGGCTTGAAGCTTACTGTTGATGGCAGGGAAATGACAGGCTGCACGGTTGACTATATTCCAGATGCGAATGCAGGTGATAAGGCAAGTTTGCTGGTGACGGGCGAGTTAGTACAGATACCGGAGCTGCTCAGCTCTCTTATCTCAGACATAGACCTTGGCGGCACCAAGGCTGTAAGAACCAGCGTTACAGCGAATGTCCTTCCGGGATCCCCTCTCTTGAAACTTGACGTGACAATGGATGTATCTGGCGATGCCGGCACTTTCCAGGGTGAGGGCGAGACCGACTATTGCACCTACTCATACAAGGGAACTGTATCAAGCTCAAAGCTTGTGCTGGACCTGGGCAACGTGTCAATGAAGAACAAGGCATTGCAGAATACAATCTGGAAGCCAGCGGCTGCCGGTGAAAAATGGGGAAATACCATAGGGATAAGCTCGGACTCACAATTAGGCTTTATGATTGAAGCGTTGCTTCAGTATATTCCGATTGACATACCCGGCGGTCAGGGCAATCTTGAACAGGCTCTGTGCGCGGTGCTCAGATCACTTGAATTCTATGATAATGGTGAGTGGACCGTCTCTTATCTGGAGTCATGGAAAACTATGAGCTATACAAATGTTCCAAGAGGCTGCCTGGATTATGTAGTTACCGGCGACAACGAGATGCGCGTTTTCCTGAGCGTAGGCGACATTATGAGGCTGAGCGAGCAGATTAAGGAGGCTAAGGGCACCAAGGCCGGCGAGGATAATATCCTGACTCAGATGGTGGAACTTGTATCAGGTCTTGTGGCAAATACCCTGAATGATGGAGTCAAGGTTAGTTTTGAGCAGAAAGGTGATAACCTGACGCTCACATTCGATTCAGAGCTTGTAATGCAGATTGTGTCCCTGCTCTCAGCAGCACTGTCAGACCAGACCATTCAGGCAATGCTGATTGAGTCTCTTGCCGGTGGTGACCCAATGGTGGCAAAGATTCTGCCTGGGCTGCTCCAGACTCTCCCGGACATGGTGGCCGCAACAAAAACCATCAATCTCAGCGTCAACTTCACAGCTGCCTCAATCGCAAACTGATAGTCTGGCTTGACCGGACTGACAATAACAAAGGCTGGCCACTATGGTCAGCCTTTGTTGTTGTCTATATGATGGCAACCCGGAGAGAGGCCGGCTGCTCTGTGCTCAGAATCTGTAGCCTACAGCAATGTTGCCGTATATAGGATACATGTTGAAGCTGATGGTCTTGAACGAGCTCTTGAATACGTTGCTCAATCCCCAGTTGAGTCCGGCTGTAAGGAGAATGTGCCGGTTGATGTTGTAGTCGGCGGCAAGTGATACTCCAAACTGAACCCGTTTGTAATCGTCTGAGAACTCATAGCTGTTGGAGGCACCATCGCAGAATGAGATCTTCTCGCCGACAGGAGAGCCCTCGCGCAGGTAACCGTTATATACATCGCCTCCGAATCTGCCTTTCAGCAGGAATGAGACGTATGGCCCAAGGTAGATGCTGAACTTCTCGGAGGCCTTGAAGGCGGCATTCACAGGAACGGTAAGCAGGGTATTGCTAACCTGGGTGTCAACATCGCCGGTCCAATAGCCTGACAGGGAGTTTCCGTCATCGCCTGTGATTACCATACTGTAGTTCTTGACTGTGGCCGATGTGGTCATACCTTTTATCTCGAAACGCAAGGCGGCACGCAGGCCCCATCTGTCTGATATGAACGATGTGGCTCCTGCCTCTACAGCCGGACGAAGCAATGGTGAATATCCGTTGATGACTCGTATCTCGGCCGGAAGCGGCAGTGGGGTAGTGCCTCCCAGGTCAATTCCTGCGCGTATGTCGAGACTTGTCTCTGCGGCGGCATTGCCTGTGAGTAATAGTAAACCGCAAAGCGATATTGCTATGTGCTGTAAAACTCTCATATAGTGAATGTCTTTATTCTTCGTTAATAATCCTGACCTCATCAATCCACAAAGTGCTGCCTGGTGAGCCCTTGAAGTCACCGCCATCGGCACTTGATGAGAAAATCAGCGACAGGGCATAGCCTCCTCTTGCCAGCTTGTCCGGGTCAATCCGGCGCATATATCTGTCATAATCAAAATCAAGATGGAATTGTGTCCACTCTTTCGTGACAGGTGTCTGTGGCATAGACGCTATGGCAACCATGTTCGGATGCTCCCAGTTTGCCGCAGAGGTGTGGCCGTCAAGCATTCTCACGCTGTCGGTACGCTCAAACAGTATGGCAATGATGTTCCCGTGGTCAACTTTGTCAATGTATTCGCCATCTTCAAGGAACCTGGGGCCTGACTCGTATTTGAACCATCCCTCAATGGCCTTTGGCTTGCCGGTATATGGCGTTCCGAATCTGGTGGCTCCGAGAGAGTTGCTCATAGCCATTCCAACGTTGAACGAGCCGATGAAGAGGTTGCCGGCTGCTATAGGCTTGCCTCCTAGTGAGCCGAGGCTGCCTGTAGTGCGGGTGGTCAGTAAGGCGCATCCGCCTTTGTATCCATCGGGAGAGTAGCAGGTGGGATACTCCTCTGCCGGCGCGTTCTTATTTGTAAGACGGTAACCTCCATTGCCGCTGCACCATACAAGATCGCCCTCTTTGAATATGTAGTATCCCTGACTCTTGTCGGCTTTCTCAAAAGAGAGCACATCAGGGAAATCCAGTATCTCGGGGTGATGTATGCTTACGCTGTACATTCTGTGCCATTTGCCGTCCTGCGATGTAACCTCATACCGTACCGGATGACTTGAGAAGTCGTGCCTCGTACCGCTTGCCGGCTCTATGACCGCTCCGGGAGTCAGCTCGAAACGTGGCTCCAGTGTGGAAAGGTCAACATTCTTGTTAACCTCAACATCCAGCGTGAATGCGTTCAGGCTGTTGTCGTATGGGGTGTTGTAGTCAATCTCGTTGCCTGTAAGATAACCATCCGGCAGTATGCAGCGTATGATGTCTGCCTCTGCGTTAGGGGCTTCAGGCTTGATGCAGGCGGTTAGTGACGGAATAAGCAGTGAGCAGATTATTATGTCTTTGATCTTCATCTTGATAAAATAGTCTTTTGGCGTAACACACAATTAAAAAGAGTACAGGAACTTGAATGAGAAGCCATCCATCGGAATGAGGACCGTAGCGCTTTGGGCTTTCCTGTGCTTGTTGATACGGACAACACCTTCGTAATACTCTCCGGACTTTATGGATTGGCTGTGCAGGTATTCGCTTAGTCTCTCCTCGCGCTCATCGGCCAGCTCTTTCAGCTGGGGCTCCATCTTCTTGGCTTTGGCGCCCTCAACCAAGATGCCAAGCACATCAAGACCGATGCGCTCCGGACTGTCGTACCGATAGCCGTATGAGCTGCTTCTTATTACAGAGCCAAGCTCTGACAACGCTCTGGTGCCGGACTGCTGCTCTGCAATGTAGTAGTCGTTGCTGGCCAGATAGTCGGCATATTCACCCTTGCTCACCAGGGAGTACTCCTTATACTCTACGTTTTTTCCTTTCGGAATGTCGCATACAACGGAAATCTTGCTCACATCCAGCATTACGCCGTGGTCAGATTGGTTGTCTACTGCGATTGAGATGTTGAAAGCCTTGTCTGAGTATGTATCGAAAAATGATGTGACGATTACATTGTCGTGAATGATGCTCACGTATGTGTGCCCGTCCAAGGTTATCCTGGTGTATTTGTTGTAGGGGGTGGAGGTGATGAAACGCTCCTGGGCAACTGATGCGTCGGTCCCTGGGTCAATCCTCACACCGAAAAAGTTGAAAGCGGTCTTGGACGCTTTGTTCTCAATTATGTCGAACGGGGCATCGGCAGGGAATTTCTCAAACTGCATAACGAAGTTGAGCTCCTCCCCATCGTCGGTAAGATATGCGTACTCCTGCTCCGCCTCATCGAATATGGGCATATTATATGTGCCCAACAACTTGTATCTCATACCGCCGGCGTTGACGTACGTATCCCGGCCAAGCATAAGTGTCCTTATCCCCTCGCTGCCCTGTTTGGTGTAAACGGCATAGACGGTGGTGCAGCTGTCAGTCTGTGCCACATATTTCAGATTTATGTACTGGTATCCTTCATTGACTGAGGTTACGGGGTGTTGCGCGCTGGCGGTAAACGCAAGACAGCACAAGACAAACAAAGTGCTGAATACTCTCTTCATATAATCTCGCTTTTAGGAAATACACGGAAAACAATTCTGAATGAGCCCTCGTTGAAACTGGTGCTGGTTATGCGGAACTCGCCAATCTCTGCGGTGGAGGCAACGTGGGCGCCTATGCAGGGGCATACGTCATAGTCTCCTATCCTTACAAGGCGAAGCGTCTCACTTGCATCCTGCGGCAGCTTGTCAAGTTTGACTCCGGCCGGAACCTGGTCTCTTGTGACAAACTCGAATGTTACAGGCAGGTCTTCTGCTATCAGGGCGTTTATGCGACTCTCTATATCGGCAATCTGACTCTCTGTGGGGCACTCGCTCAGGTTGAAGTTGATTTTGCTTTTCCTGCGCTCTATGTGGGCGTTCCTTGAACGCTCGCAACTGAACATCCTGACCATAGTCTGGTTCAAGAGATGCTCTGCGGTGTGCGCGGGCTCAAACTCGCTCTTGTTGTGCGCGTTCAATAACGGTTCCTCCATATTAAATAGCCTGTATTGTCATTTCTTCCCGCAAATAAACTCACCTGCAAGGAATATGATGGCGGCGACTACCATTCCGTTGATGGATGCGATTCCCCAGTGGACCAGGTTGGCCACAGTGGCGCCGGCTATAACTCCGGCCACAGAAAACCAGTTAACTGTCTTTATCTCATAACTTCCGTCAAGATATGCCTTGCGATGCAGGAAATAGCTGAGAGCTATAATCATACCGATTGGAGGCAGCGTGCAGTTGAGAATGTTCAGCCAGTCGCAGAAATTCCAGTAGAGCCATACTGCGGCAATAGTACCTATCAGGCCAGCCACCAGTACCATAGTGCTCTTTTTGAAACCCAGGATATTGCTCAGGCCAAGACCTGATGAGTAAAGAGCGTTGTCGTTGGTAGTCCAGATGTTGAGGCCGAGAACTATGACGGCAGACCAGAAAAGGCCTAAGTTCAGCATAACCTCGAAAATGTCGTTTCCGCCCACATAGATGCTTGATACGGCACCGAAGAAGAACATCAGCGAGTTTCCGATGAAGAATGCTATCACGGTGGAAATGAGACCTACCTTGGCGCTTCCTGCAAAGCGGGAGAAGTTCGGTGTGGCTGTGCCGCCGGATACGAAACTTCCCACAACCAGTGCCGCACCTCCGAATAGTGACAAATCTTTTGTGCCTTGTGAGAACTGCTCTATGAGGCCTGAGTCTCCGCGCATTATTGCCAAAACCATAGCCAGCGTGCCCAGAATGGCAACCAGAGGAACGGCTATGTAGCTGATGATGGTGAGGCTGCGTATGCCGAAGTATGCCGATGCCGTCATAAGAATGCCCGCCAGCACCACCAGACCATATCCGGCCAGAGGCATGTGGTCTGGCGTAACCTCCAGGCCTAGAACCTCTTTCGCGATTGGGATGGCGAACATTGCCAGACCGACTCCGAACCAGCCTATCTGTGTGAAGCTTATCATCGCGCTTGGCAGCCAGCTGCCTTTCTTGCCGAAACTGCGGTGGGCCAGCATGTCAAGTGTGAGTCCGCTCTCAGCGCCAATCCAGCCAAGCGTGCCGGTATAGACGGCAAGAATCAGGCCGCCCAGGAGCAATGCCTTGATAAACCCGCTGAAATCAAGTCCGTTGGCAAGGTCCTGGCCGCACCACATACTTGCAGAGAAAAAAGTGAAGCCGAGCATCACCATAAATATGCTGGTGTTGCTCTTTCGCTTGCTCTCGTCAATTCTGCCGTTCGTGAAGTCGTAATCTACTTTCTGTAAATTTTTCATATTGTCTGTTGTTTTTATTAATTGAATCGCCGCATATTGTAGCTGAACTCTCTCAGGCGTTCCTGACATATCTCTTTCAGTGAGCGTGTCAGGCTGCGCTCAATGAACTCCATCTCCTTATTGTAAAGAGCCTCGTTTTTGTCTGATTCCGGCAGATGCGTGATTTTGAGCCACTCTTTGTAGCTGACGGGATATCCGTATCCTGCCTTCTCCTCTATGAATGCCTTGAGATCCGAGCTGTCGGCTACATTCAAAAGTGATTCCCAGTAGTCAATGACCTCCTCGATGTGGGCAGGTATCTCATATCGTCTCGCGCCACCGTCGTAAATGATGCATTTCTCGAACAGGGCGTTGTCGTCATCCATTATATACGAGCGGAAATCGGGTGATATTATACCGTCTTTCCATCCGAAATCAATGTCCGGGAAGTTTACTCCTGTCACGCCCTTGTCCTGATATACGGAGAAAACGCCCTCGTAGAAAAAGCATTGGAAACCTTGGAACTGTGGCCAGAGAGTACGGAGCCAGACGGTGAGCTCCTCTAGTAATGTTATGGCCTTGGTTCCGCCTATTGTAAAGAATATTATCTTCCTCACGCTGCCGCCCCGCTGGTTGATGGCGCTCGCCACTTTCCTCATGCAGTGACTCAGGGTGTCGCCGGACGCTATGATGTCACCAATCATCAGAATGCAGTCCTTCTCAATATGAAGCTTCTCGTATTTGATGTCGAGACCCGTGATGACGCCATTCTCAATTACTCTCTCGCACGATACGAAATTGATGTTATTCACTTGTATGCCGCTTTGATGGCAGCATTCCTCCAAGGGGTAGTTGAGCCCTCCGCGAAGTATTGTGAGAATACTTACCCCGTTCTTGAAATCATCACTGCAGATGTGCTGCAATGCTACTCTTGTGGCATCAACGGTGGCCAGATATGAATCGTACCCTACAACCTCGGGCGATGCCATAAGGCGCCTTGAGGCGGGGCTTGAGAGAATGAAATACCCGTTCGTGAATTTTTCTGACGATATCTTGTATGCGGAGATGCCTTCTGCGTGCAGGATATCGCTTACAGTGGCTTCTCTCAGTGCTGTTGACATTTGTTCCCAGTTTATTGTACTGGAATGCAAAGTTAATCAAGTATGGAATAATATTGAAGAGGAGCGTTTGTAAAGTTGCGACTTGTTGAAAACTTGTGTCTGTCAGGATTTTTCATCCTCGTATCGCCTGGCTGCGACAGGCCTTGCCTTCCCGTCTCCTCAAATCCTCTCCTTGAAAATCTATATTATTATTTTTATTAACTACCTTTGCGGCAACAAATAAATGTGCATAATGGAAAAGTCAAAGGTTTATTTTTCGGACTTCCACACAATTGCGTTGGGAGACGGCATACCAAAAAAACTGTATAAGCTTGTCAAGGCTGCCGGAATAGGTGACATTGATATGAAAGGCAAGTTCGTGGCCATCAAGACTCATTTCGGCGAGCTTGGAAATCTTGGTTTCCTTCGTCCGAACTATGACCGCGTTCTGGTGGATGTGGTCAAGGAGTTGGGTGGCAAGCCTTTTCTTGTGGATTGCAATACCCTGTATGTAGGCTCTCGCAAGAATGCGTTGGAGCATCTTTACTGCGCCTGGGAAAACGGATTCACACCGATGACTGTGGGGTGTCCGCTCATCATAGCTGACGGTCTGAAGGGTACTGACGATATTCCCGTGCCGGTAAAGGGCGGAGAGTACATCAAGGAGGCCTTGATAGGACGTGCCATTATGGATGCTGATATAATCATCAGCCTCTCTCACTTTAAGGGACACGAGAATGTAGGCTTTGGCGGCTGCATAAAGAACATCGGTATGGGATGCGCGTCGCGTGCCGGAAAGATGGAGCAGCATAATCATGGCAAGCCTCAGATTGACAAGGAGCTTTGCCGCGGATGCCGTCTGTGCCAGAAAGCGTGCGCAAGCAATGCCCTGGAATTCGATGACAAGGCACGCAAGATGAGTGTGAATCTGGAGAAATGCGTTGGTTGCGGCCGCTGTATAGGTGCCTGCAATTTCGATGCTGTCAGCTTTATGGAGTACAATGCGAACGATATGCTTTGCCGCCGTATGGCCGAGTATGCCAAGGCCGTGCTGGACGGAAGACCCTCATTCCACGTGTCTGTGGTACGCGACATCTCTCCGAACTGTGACTGCCACTGCGAGAATGATGTTCCGATACTTCCGGATCTGGGCATGTTCGCGTCGTTTGACCCTGTGGCACTTGACTGGGCCTGTGTGGATGCTTGCCTGGCCGCTACTCCGCTGCCTGGCAGCCAGCTTTACAATAATATGCATAAACCTGGTTTTGTGGACCATCACGACCACTTCAAGAACTCGAACCCTGAGATTGAGTGGCGCGCGTGCCTGGAACACGCCGGCAAGCTGGGACTCGGTTCCCGTGAATACGATTTGGTAAAGATGTAATGGCGGGCAATTCCGCCGGCGGACAATGATAGATTTCAAGGGAGTTCATAAGACATATCCGGGAGCTGAGCCGCTCCACGTGTTGAAAGGTATTGACCTGCATATTGATGAGAGTGAGCTGGTGAGTATTGTAGGCTCCTCTGGGTCGGGTAAGTCCACTATGCTGAACATAATGGGCATAATTGACTCATACGATGAGGGCGAGTATCATCTGGCGGGCCATTTGATAAAGGGACAGAGCCGTATGGAGCAGTCGCGTCTGAGGAATGAGCTGATAGGCTTTATTTTCCAACGCTATAACCTGATATCTTTCAAGAACGCGATGGAGAATGTCGCGCTCCCGCTGTACTACAGAGGCGTAAGCCAGAAGGAGCGCAACCGCATAGCGATGACTTACCTTGAGAGGGTGGGGCTTGGCTCACACTGGGATCATCTGCCCAGTCAGATGTCTGGCGGACAGCAGCAGCGTGTGGCGATTGCCAGGGCTCTGGCGATGCATCCCAAGATTATTCTGGCCGATGAGCCTACCGGCGCTTTGGACAGCGTCACCACCCAGGATGTAATGAATATCCTGAAGGAGGTCAACAAGGACGAGAGGCTGACGATGATCATTGTAACTCACGAAGCCTCCATTGCCGCTCAGACTCACAGGCGTGTAACGTTGAGCGACGGATTGATAATAGATGACTGCAGGCTATGAGAGAGATGCTGGCTGAGGTGTTCGCCTCCATCAGAATGAACAAACAGAGAAGCATTCTGGCGGGTGTATCCACAGCCTGGGGCATCTTTATGCTGGTTGTACTGCTTGGCGCGGGTCAGGGACTCATCCGCGGCATCAGCTCGAATTATGATTATATGAGCCGGAATATAATGCGCATGGTTCCCGGAACTACCGCAATGCCGTATAACGGCCGTCAGGAGGGACGTGACATTATTCTGACATCGGACGATGGTGAGTTCCTGGCGAATGAGTTCCCCGATGTGGTGTCCAGGGTACTCCCTATGATTAAACAGGACATCCAGGCGTCGCGTGGAAAATACAGCACTGTCACACAGTCTTGCGGCGTGGTTCCCGGTTATATGGACTGCCGGTATATCCGCATATTTTGCGGACGTGACATCAACGACCTGGATATTCAGGGACGGCGCAAGGTGTGCCTGCTCTCCAGACGCATGGCGTCATTGCTGCTCTCGTCTGATGGCGAGGATGCCCTGGGAAAATACGTGCAGCTTGGAGGCGTGCCGTTTATGGTGGTTGGAATATACGAGTCTGTGCGCAGCTACATTATGGTTAACGATGTCTATGTACCCCTCTCTACATCTATGTTCATCTGGCGTCCGTCCGGACATTACGATGAGATATGTCTTTTCCTTGAGAGGCTGGATACAAAGGAGGCCAACGAGGAGTTCAAACAACTCGTTTTTGAGACTATGGGCAAGCACGAGGGCTATGATGCGCAGGATATTGCCGCATTGTCTCTGGAGGAGAATATGGATTTCTACCTGATGGTTACCGGACTGCTTGGCGTTGTGTCGCTGGCAATATGGTGCATCGGTATCCTGGCGCTTGTCTCTGGCGTGGTTGGCGTGGGCAACATAATGTTCATATCCGTAAAGGAGCGTACCTTTGAGCTTGGCCTGCGAAGGGTGATGGGCGCCTCAGACCTCTCTATTATGGGACTTGTGCTCATTGAGGCTGTGATAACGATGCTTATATTCGGATATGTGGGAATGATGTCGGGCATCGGCCTTATGCGTTTCATCTCCGCATCCACAGCGGATATGGGAAACGATACCTACAGCGTGTTTGGCAGTATGGACGTGAAGGTATCTATTGTGATTGCCGCGAATGTGGTGCTTGTCATAGGCGGAATCATTGCGGGATGGGCTCCCGCACGCCATGCCATACGTATGGAACTTACTGACGCCTTAAACTCGTAGCCTTATGTTCAGCAAGGATTTCTGGAGAGAGATATGGTTTACGATAAGGCAGCAGCGGACACGCAGCCTTCTCACTGCATTCGGAGTGTTCTGGGGCACTTTTATGCTGATAGTGGTGGTTGGCGGGTTCAGTGGGCTCAACAACGGTTTCATGGGCCTGTTCAGCACGGTGGATTATGAGACTTATCTGGTGCGCCCTAAACTGACTACACTTCCATACCACGGTATGTCAAACAGCCGTATGTGGAACATCTATTACAAGGATTTGCCTACCATCAAGAACAAGTTCAGCAAGAATATCCGTCAGACTGGAGGCATCACTATGATAAACGGCGACCAGCGTGTGGCGGCATCGTCCGGCCAGACAAGCTTTGCAAAGGTTGAGTGTGTGATGCCGTCATATTTCCTGCCCATTCCGCTGGAAATGAAGTACGGGCGTTTCATCAATGACATTGATATGATGCAGAAACGGCGTGTGTGCGTGATAGGCCAGAACGTAGCCGCAAAGTTGTATGGCAAGGGCGTTAATCCTTGCGGACAGCAACTTCGAGTGGGGCAGTTCAGCTACAAAATTGTGGGAGTGGTGCGCAAGACCAATACCGTTGTGGTGGTTATGGACAACGAGGATGACCTGATTCTGGTGCCATACACAACCGGCGATGCTGTTTATGAGCTTGAGGGCAATCTTGATATCGCATACGCGCTGATGGATATTACTCCGACTTTGGCAGAGGATCAGAAGGCTCTTCTGGATTATGTGCGCGAGATGCATAACGTGTCGCCCGACGATGACCACGCGGTTGAGGTGGAGAGTATGCAGGGCTATGTCCAGCAGTGGGGGCTTGTCTTTACCGGCGTTGATATTATGACTTGGGTGGTTGGCATAGGAATGCTGATTGCGGGAGTCCTTGGCGTGTTCAACATTATGCTTATTTCTATCAGAGAGCGACGTCAGGAACTCGGCATACGTCTCTGTCTTGGAAGCAATCCGCACGGAATTGTATGGCAGATTGTGTGTGAGAGCCTTGTGCTTACTCTGTCCGCAGGATTCGCGGGCATTGCCGCAGGATTGGGTGTCATCACATTTATGAGAAGAATGGTTGAGGCCGGACTGGATGGAGATGGCTTCCTGGGAATACCGCAGATACCTTTTGGCGTTACTTTGGCAACGCTTCTTGTTATGGTGGCAGGAGGCGTGCTGGCCGGACTGCTTCCTGCCAGGAAAGTTGTTGAGGAGAATGTGATAGACCTATTGAGTAAGGAGGAGTAGTCCTTGCTGCATTGATATGAATAAATAAAGTTGTTCAGATATGAAGAAAGTATTGAAGACTGTAGGGTGGTGCCTTCTGGGCCTGTTTGTAATCTACACGTTTTATTTCCTCTGGAAACAGGCCCAGCCTCTGCCGGAGATATACGAGCTGATAGTTCCGGAGAACAGGGACCTTGTCAGGCGAACTGTGGCCACAGGCAAGATTGAACCGCGTCGCCGCGTAAATATCAAACCGCAGACTACAGGTACTATTACTGAGCTGTGCGTGCAGCCTGGTGATTATGTCAAAGAGGGCCAGGTGGTAGCAAGAATTAAAGTCATTCCTGATATGGCAAAACTTGATCAGGTAAAGTCTATGATTGAGTCGGCAAACATTGAGCTTGCTGAGCAGACAAGAGAGTATGAGCGCACCAAGTCTCTGTTTGAGAGCGGAGTCGTAAGCCGTGAGGAGTTTGAGCGGGCAGAGTCAATGCTGGCCTCGGCCCGCGAGAATCTGGCATCGGCCAAGTCTCAGCTTGAGGTTGTGACAACAGGCTCCTCGGAACGCTCAGGCAACATCAATACCACCGTGGTTACAAGCAGTATGAGCGGAATGGTGATGAGTGTTCCGGTAAAAGAGGGCGCGTCTGTATCTGGAACAAGTATGTTCTCCGATGGTACAACTATCTGCTCCGTAGCCGATATGAGCGATATCCAGTTCAAGGGTAACATTGACGAGACAGAGGTTGATATGCTGCGCGTGGGAATGCCTCTGGTCCTTATTCCCGGTGCCATGCAGAATGTGCGCATCCCTGCTACTCTGGAGTATGTGGCTCCCGAGGGAAACGAGCAGAACGGCGCTATGCAGTTCGAGATAAAGGCCAGTACCAGTATTCCGGATGGCGTGACCTTGCGCTCCGGCTACAGCGTGAACGCGGAGATTGTGCTTGATGAGGTATCTGACGTTCTCTCCATAGATGAGACTTGTGTGAATTTTGAGAACGATGAGGCCTTTGTGTGGAGGCTGACATCTGCCACCGATGACAAAGAGCATCAGCAGTGGGAGCGCGTTCCTGTAGAGGTTGGCCTGAGCGACGGCTTGTATATTCAGGTGAAGAGCGGTCTCAGCAAAGACGATGTACTCAGAGGAAACCGTGAGAAATAAGGTGAGAATGAAAAGAATAGTATTTCGTTTGAGCATACTGTTCCTGCTGGTCGTGCCAGTCGGGAGCGTGTCCGCACAGCGTCTGTGGACATTGGAGGAGTGTATTGATTATGCTATTGCCAATAATATAAATATCCAGCAACAGACCTTGGAGATTCAGAGCCGCGAGGTACAGCTGAGTTCGTCAAAGAACGCCTGGCTGCCTGATTTGAACTTTCAAGTTGGCGAAGAGGTGAGTTTCGGTAACTATAATTTCATTATGGGACTGCTTGATGATGAGGATTCTGATGCAGGCAATGATCTCTCTTATACTACCGGACGCCTGGCAATGACTATGCCGCTGTTTAACGGACTCAGACTTCAGAATACAGCCAAGTCCGACATGTTCAGACTGGAGGCTGCCGTGGCCGATTTGGAGAAAGCCCGAAAAGACCTCGGTATTCAGATAGCTGTGAGATATCTGGAATGCCTGTATCAGCGGAGTATGGCCGATGTGGCCCGCTCGCAGGTGGAGGTGTCAGAAAAACTGGTGGAGCGTGCCAGACTGCTTGTTCTGGATGGCCGGCGTCCTCTAAGCGACCAGGCTGAGGCCGAGGCACAGCTCGCGAATGATGAGTATCTGCTGGCTGAGGCGGAGGGACAGGTACGTTTAGCCCGTCTGGCATTAAGTCAGCTTCTGAATCTTGATTCAATGGAGGATTTCGATGTGGCTGAGCTTGATGTGAACAGTGAGGTTATTGATTATGATGACCTGCCTTTGCCCGATGGCCTTTTTGACAGCACCGTTGAGACATTTCCCTCTATTCTGTCTGCTAAGGCTCAGATAGAGTCTGGAAAAGCTCAGGTAAAGGTGGCGCGCTCGGCGTTTTATCCGTCACTCGCGCTTCAAGGGTATGCCGGCGCTTTCTATGTGAAAATGTTCAACCGGGATCTTGATCTCGATTTGTCAAACAGCAATTTTTTCCGTGACTGTATGAATGAGGTAGTGGCGCTTCATCTGTCCATTCCTATTTTTAACCGTACTGCAACCAAAAACAATGTGCGTTTGGCGGAGATAGGCGTTAGAAACAGGGAGCTTGCTCTGGATGAGGCCCGCCTCTCGTTGAGAAAGGAGATACAGACTGCATACTATAATGCTGATGTGGCCAGAAACAAACTCGTTGCCGCAGAGAAGGCCGTTGACGCAAGTGATGTGTCTGTGGGCTACGAGGAGAAAAGGTACGATACCGGCAGGAGCAATCTGTACGATTTGCAACTGGCCCAGCAGAAACATCTGAAGGCCCTGCAGAACGCAACACAGGCTAAGTATGAGTATCTGATACGTCAGCGCGTACTGCGTTTCTATTGTGAATAGAGAAAAGTTCGTACCTTTGCACCCGCTAACTCCGAAAGCAGAAAGATATGAATGAGGGATTACAGTCAACATTGAAATCGTCCGAGACGGATGACTGGATGGACGCCCACGTGATCCGTCCGCTCGCATATCAGTTCGTGCGCCTTTTCGCACGGCTTGGCATTCATCCGAACGTGGTGTCAATTATATCAATGGCGGTAGGTGCGCTGAGCTCACTCTTCTTCATGCACGGAAGCTGGTTCTATGAGGGACGCTCCGGTGTGATAAACAATATTATTGCGGTTGCAATGCTCGTGTTTGCCGGAATCCTGGATTGTGTGGATGGTCAGTTGGCGCGCCTTACAGGCAAATGCACCCGGCTGGGACGTCTTCTTGACGGTGTTGCCACAATTGCGTGGTATATCCCCATATACTTGCTTGTTATATACCGTATCTATCGTTATCACAGCATTGAGTTCGGATGGCTCGGACTGGAAGATACAACCACAAATGTCATAATAGCCACGATAGTCGTGTTCGTGGTGGTTCACATTTCCGGCTATATCTGTTGCATGAGTCAGAGCCGCACGGCAGACTATTACATTCAGGCGCATCTGTTCTTCCTGAAAGGCGAGAAGGGCAGCGAGCTGGACAATTCGGAGAGTCTGGCCGAGGCTTTTGCAAATACTGATTGGAGTGGACTCTATCTTGACAAACTGTCTCAGAAGTCGTATATAAACTACACGCGTCTTCAAGAGAGTGTGACTCCACACTTTCAGGAACTGATGCGTATGCTCAGGGTGAGATACGGGTCATCTGGCAACATACCTGCAGAGTTCAGGGAGCGTTTCCACAATTACTCATTACCGATAATGAGGCTGAACGGACTGCTCACATTCAACCTCCGTACAACAGTCCTTGCTATTTGCTGCATTGCCGATGTGCCGTTCCTGTATTTCCTTTTTGAGTCTGTGGCCCTGACAATTCTGCGTCATTACATAATCCGCCGCCACGAACGTGCCTGCGAGGAGATGTGTAAGTATTTGTCTGAAAACTGAGAATGAAGAGCAAATATCGTAACATATTCCTGATACTAGGCATTGCCGCGATTGTGGTTATGCTGGTGACATTTGACATTGACTATGCCGAGCTCTGGCGTAACATTAAAAGCGCCGGCTGGTGGTTCGCGGCTGTGAATGTGCTATGGCTGGTCATCTATACGTTGAATGCGCTCTCCTGGATGTCGCTTCTTAAGGTGAAGGGCGAGAAGAATGTCGGTTTCTGGAAAATGTATAAATACACTATTACGGGATTCTCGCTGAATGATGCTACACCCTGCGGCCTTATGGGCGGCGAGCCTTATAGAATAATGGAGCTGACTCCTCTTGTGGGCGGCGTAAGGGCGACATCGTCTGTAGTGGCCTATACAATGATGCACATTTTCTGCCATATCTGTTTCTGGGTGTGCTCCGCGATAGTTTTCCTGTCGGTATATGAGCACACTGGCTGGATAACCGGATTCTGTATAGCTACAATTGTGACTTGCTCAGGCCTCATATACCTATTTCTAATAGGCTATAAGAAAGGTATTGCGGCCAAGCTGATGCGCTTTCTGTGCAAGGTACCTTTGATAAAGGGCAAGATGGCCTCAATCTATATCAGGCACGAAGAGGCATTTGAGCGGGTGGACAGACAGATAGCGTCGCTGCACGGCGAGAGACGCGGGGTGTTTATAAAATCATTTATATTTGAATTCATATCACGTTGCCTCACATCGGTTGAGGTATATCTGATAATAATGGCCGTGAATCCAGAGGTGTCGCTTCTGGACTGCGTGATGATAATGGCGTTCACATCTCTGCTCTCCAATCTGTTCTTCTTCCTGCCGATGCAGCTTGGGGCTCGCGAGGGGGGCTTTATGGCCGCTATCTCAGGGCTGTCCATGAGCGATGGCATCGGCGTGTTTGTGGGGCTTATCGCAAGGGTGAGGGAACTCTTGTGGATTGTCATAGGCGTTGCCCTGATGAAGATCGGAAACAATTCCCGGAAGGATGCGCTATAGCGCTTTTCCTGTAATAATATTTTACTATATTTTGATTCCCGGCCGGGGCTACACTGCTTAATTGCGCCTTGCTCAAACGTCTGTTTTTCTTAATTTGTGTTGCTGAATTCCCTTTCTTTGTTTAAATTTGCGTGTTTTTATAAATTAAAGGGTAAAAGCGGCCGTGCTCAGCGATGTAACATTATCTGGTCTTGTCAATCTCTTTGCTCTGTTCGGGGCAAGGAACAATGTTGATGTGTCCGGCGCGGAATCGCTGATAGGCAATTATCTGAGTCATCATTTCGGATTAAGGAATACAAAATCGTACATTGACCTGTACAGCGATTTGCGAACCTTCTACGAGGATGGAGGTGACGTTATCGACAAAGATGCCATAGTTGCCAAGATTTGCTCCAACATCAATGAACGCATGGAGGCGGGTGAGCTTAAGCTTGTCCTTTTGCGACTTATGGAATTCTGTATGATATCACCGGAGTCATTTGATCCGGAGAATCCGATATTCCTTCTGATGGCGGAAAAGTTCGGGGTGTCAGCTGAGGTGTACTCCGATTTCTGCGATTTCGTATGTGACAGGCACGGTAATAATGTCCGCATCCAGTACTTCAAGGGGTATTCCGGTCACGTCAAGACGCTGAGAATTGAGGAGAGCAATCTCATTGTATTCTCGTATATGGGCGACGAGGATGTGCTGTTTGATGATGTGCTGCTGGCTCCTGGCATATTTCAGGTATGGCACGTAAGCGGAGTCTTGAAGAACCACAAGGGTGCTCCTGTCTATTATTCATCTGTGCGTCAGGCATATGAGGATAATAGTACAGACCGGATAGTATATCAGGCGGACAATGTGAATTTCCGTTTCCCTGACAGTGACAACGGCCTGCACAATCTTACTATGACCCTGCACGGTGGCGAGCTTATGGCCATTATGGGAGGCAGCGGTGCCGGTAAGACTACTCTGCTCTCAATCCTGAACGGCACGCTCAAGCCTCAGAGCGGCACTCTTAAGATTAACGGACTTCCGATAGATACTCCAGAGGCAAGGAATCTGATAGGCTTTGTGCCTCAGGATGACTTGCTGATAGACGAGCTTACCGTTTATCAGAATCTGTACTACACCGCCAGACTCTGCTTCGACGGCAAAAGCGAGGAGTGGATTGACGCAAAGGTGGTGAGGCTTCTCAGAGATCTTGGACTAGACAAGGCCAGGGATCTGGTGGTAGGCTCACCGCTGAATAAAACGATATCAGGCGGCCAGCGCAAGCGTCTTAACATAGCTCTGGAGCTTATCCGCGAGCCGTCAGTCATTTTCCTGGATGAGCCTACATCGGGCCTCTCCTCATCCGATACGGATAACGTGATGGGCCTGTTGAAGGAACAGACAACACAGGGCCGTCTTGTGGTGCTCAACATTCACCAGCCTTCAAGCGATGTTTACAAACTGTTTGACCGCCTCTGTCTGCTTGACCTTGGCGGATATCCGATATTCGATGGCAACCCCATAGATGCGGTGACATATTTCAAGACTGCGGCCAATTACGCTGACTCAGAGACAAGCACTTGTCCTACGTGCGGTAATGTGAATCCGGAGATTGTTCTCAATATCATCAACGAGAAGGCGTTGGACAATACCGGTCATCTCAGCTCGGAGCGCAAGATATCTCCGTCAGAATGGCATACAATGTATCTGGATAACAGAACTGTTCAGCAGCAGGAGGAGATACAGGGAATACCGCAATCCGCACAAAAGAAACCGTCTGCCTGGAAACAGATGCTCATTTTCCTGGAGCGTAATGTCAAGGCGAAGCTTACCGATATTCAATACATACTGATAACTCTTCTGGAGGCTCCGTTGCTGGCTGGCATTTGCGGACTGCTTACACGGTATGCGCCTCAGGAGGGCTATTCCGTAATGGAGAACAAGAATCTGGTCAGCTATTTCTTCATGGCAATCATCGTTGCCATCTTCCTTGGGATGAGCGGCAGCGCAGAGGCCATCATCAAGGACCGGACACTGTTGAAACGTGAGAAGTTCCTGAGCCTGAGCTATTCATCATATATCTGGAGCAAGATAATATATGCGGCATTCGTATCTTTGGTGCAGACTGCATTATTCATTCTTGTGGGTAATCTTGTGATGGGACTGAGAGGTATGTTCCTGATGTGGTGGATGATACTCTTTGTATCGGCCTTGCTCTCAAGCCTCATTGGCCTTCTGCTCTCACAATGTATGAGCTCGGTTGTGGCCATATACATTACTATTCCGATATTGCTCATACCGCAGATATTGCTTTGCGGCCTTGTGGTGTCGTTCTCAGATCTGAATGGCAACAGCAAGACCGACAATGTACCTCTGGTAGGCGATATTATACCTTCCAGATGGGCATTTGAGGCCCTGGCAGTTGGAACATACTGCTATAACGATTACGAGCGTCCGTTCTTTGATTTGGACAAGGAACGTTATCAGGCATTGTTCTACAGCGATTCATTCATATATGAGCTGGAGTCGCAAATGGAGACACTACAGGATGAGAAGACTCGTGGCAAGGAGGTGAATCCTGTGCACCAGTCGGTATTGCGGAATGAGCTTCCCGTCTTAGCCGAGGCTTGCGGAATGGAGGCTTATTCAGGTGATTACGATTACGAGTCGGTAACGGCATATCTAAGTCAGGCCAAGGATGTCCTTTCAAATACACGTAATAGTGCAACATTAGAGAAAGATGCCATTCTCACAAACTATATCAATGAGAGAGGCAAGGAGGCTATGCTGCATTTGAAACGCGCTAATTGCAACATCCGTCTGGAGGAGTTTGTAACCGGTGGTGATTCAGATAAAGAACTTTTAATAGTAGATGGTCATGTTGTACCCCAGGTTGGAAGAATCTTCCTAACACCAAAAAGTAGAAACGGAAGGGCTCCTTTCTACAGCTCGGTCAAGAGGGTAGGCGATATGGAGGTTCCCACACTATGGTTTAATATGGTGGTTCTCCTGCTGATGTGTGTATTGGTGACCGTGGTGCTTATGATGAATATTCCGGATAGAAAGAAAAAATGATATTATTAATTATTTAACCGTTTCAAACAATGAAGAAAATTTCAGTTCTTATGACGATTGCGGCAGTGAGCCTCTGCTTACTGTCCTGCGGTAACAAATCAAAGAAGGCCGCACAGACTGCTCAGGAGACAAAGTCTCAGGTAGAGGTGCAGCAGGAGGAGTACATCAAGATGCAGCTCGACAGCCTTGCAGCTGAGCTTCTCAGACTCAAGCCCCTGGATTTCGTAAAGAAGACCAACGATGGCAACATCGCTCTTACAGACAAGGAGAAGCAGGTAAAGCCTGACTATCTTATCAATGCCACTGCAATCAACGATCTTCAGACTCTGTCACAGAAGTATCGCGCCGCTACACTTATCTATGTTGATAAGGAGGTCGCCACCCTTTATGAGATGCCGGTAGCTGATTACGATGCAGCTCTGACAAAGCTCTATCTTGACATCAACGATCCGAAAATAAAGGAGATTTTCTCAGCTGACGATCCAACTGAGTCATTCAAGGCTTTCTATGATGCTTGCAAGGAGAACGGTCGTCTCCACTATTTCTGGGATGTTGCCGCCGCTGCCATTGTTGAGCACACATTCATTGCATCACAGAACTCAGAGAAGTTCCTTGCCTCATTTGATGATGAGTCTGCATCAGAGGTTACTCTGCAGATAGCTCTTCTGACTATCGCAATGGATGACCTGGCAGAGATCAATCCTGAGTACAAGGAAATCAACGAGGCTATCAAACCTCTTGGCGTAATCAATGCCATCAGCGTTGACCAGTTCAAGGAACAGCTTGAGCAGGTTAAGGATCAGGTGTCAGCATCACGTGCCACCCTTATCAAGTAATTATTGCTACAGTATAAGGAAATGGGTCAAGGGAACAGGTACCTTGACCCGTTTTTTATGCTCTGGGTCAAGGTACCTGTCCCTTTGACCCACTTGACAAACGGATGACCGCCACATATATCAGCAGCACTATGTTCATCATAAGTGCGTAGATGATGGCGGGAACGGCAATTGAGCCGTCATTGAATACAAAAGGACTGGTCGCGACAGCTATGGCCTGAGCTGCATTCTGCATACCTACCTCAATCACTATGGTCCTGCGCTCCTTTTTCTGAAGACGGAACACTATGCACAGTGTCGCAGCCAGAAGTATCGCAGCCATCAGCATAGCCGTAACGGATATTCCCAGCAGGCCGAAATACTCAATGATAGTGTCTCTGTTACCTACAAAGAACAGGCCGGCAAGCAGCATAAGCAGAGGAAACGCAAGCTTTGAGAGAACCGCGGATATGCGTATTGCCACATTCTGCCTGTAGTGTCTGATAAGAATACCTGCTATTATAGGCAACAGCATTGTAATAAGGTTCTGTACCAAAAGATTACCTACAGGCAATGTGATGTTCACATCGCGTCCGTACGATGATGACACCCATTGCATGATAACGGGCATTGTAATCAGTGTGACGATGCTGCTTACCGCCGTGAGCGAGACAGACAGGGCTACATCTCCTTTTGCCAGTTTTGAGAATACGTTTGATGAGCTTCCTCCAGGACAGCAGGCAATAAGCATTATGCCAATGGTGAAAACCGGTGGCAGATTCAGGAGCAGAGTGACCAAATATGCCAGTGCGGGTAACAGGATAAGCTGTCCCAGCATACCGGCAATGATAGCCTTAGGCCTTTTGAAAACCAATAGAAAATCCTTACCCTCCAGCGAGAGGCCAAGGTCAAACATCAGCAGTGTCAGTATAGGCAAGACAATTACAATACTATTCATATCGGTTATTTCAGTTCGTCGCTGGCATATAGATAATTGAATAAAGGTGATTCGTACTCAAAGTAATCCTCATTTGTGAAGAAACGGTCAAGCTCAACAGCCGCACTCTCAATAGAGTCTGATGCGTGAATGATATTCTCCTGATGGCTCATGCAAAGGTCTCCGCGCACTGTTCCAGGCTGAGCCTTGCGTCCGTTTGTGGCACCGGTCATCTCGCGCACAACCTCAACGGCGTCTATGCCTTCCCAGCAACAGAATATCACAGGCGCCGCCATCATTGACTTCTCGATGATAGGGTAGAATGGCTTACTAATCAGGTGTGAATAGTGCTCCGCACACTTCTCCTTTGTGAACTGGTACATTTTCAGAGCCACCAGCTTGAGCCCCTTTTTCTCAAATCTTGAGATTACCTCGCCAGTGAGTCCTCTCTGTAGGGCGCATGGCTTTATTATTACTAATGTTCTTTCCATAATTGAATCTTTGTCAGTTTACTTTGGTCATTTGGTATCCCATCCTGGACAATTGAATACCTGCCCCCGCCATATACAGCTGGTGAAGGCAGGCAACGTAAGCCTGAAATGCCTCTTTTGAGCCTGGCTCTATGTTGGCGTGCCGCAATATGCTGTCGGTACGTGACGCGCACTCCGCCACAAGTAACTCAAGCTCTTCGTATTCCTTTCTGTCAAGGCCTAGAATCTCCTGACGGATGTACTCATCCATACAGTCAAAGCCTCTGGCTGCGCGTAGTTCCTGATATATATCGTCCCTGTCGTGCCAATTCTCCCAATCCTCTTCCCAGAATGCGGCAATAGCCATACCTGTGTACATCATCCAGCCCAGTGAGACTGTAGGGTACTCACTGAACTCACGTATGCCGTCTGGAATGTAGGCCTTTGAAATCGGTTCCCATTTCTCGCTGATGTCCTCTGTCTCTGGCATCTTCTCCCCAATCTCGCCCAGGCTTCTGAGATAGCAGGCGAGATCATCTCTCACAATCTCCTCAATATTCATTCTTATTGTATCAACATCAATCAAAATGCAATTGTGACTTTCCACACAAGAGTTGAACGGGCTATTCCCTGATGGTCAGAAATTTCGCTTATGGATTACCGTGGTGTCAAAATGCTTGAGATCAGCCACGCCGGTCCGTGCCATAACTCCAGCCAGCTCGGCGGTCATCTGGTTGATTCTCTTGGAAACCGCGCTGCCTCCGTCTTTCAGCAATGGCATCAGATGACGTCCTATTGATACAGCTGTGGCGCCTGATGCAAGAGCCTTATATACATCCATTCCGCTCTCAAACCCGCAGTCAACAAATACTGGAATCTGACCTGCAGTCACCTTCAGAATATCCGGAAGCACCATCAATGGCGGGCAGGAATAATTAACCATACCGTGGTGATGCGACACCACAATGCCCTTTACTCCTACCTTCATACACTTCTCGGCGTCCCTCGGACTCATTACACCCTTTACGATGAATGGAACGCGGCTTGCCTGAACGAAATCTCTCAGCTCTTCTGTGGATTTTGCCTTCATTGGCAGGCCCATTACGTTATCGTACTGTCCGTTGCTCTGGAACGAGTGGTCAATGTCCATACCAACAGCTATGCATCCGCATCGTACTGCGTGATCAATCTTGCGGAATACCTCTTTGTTGTCGGCGTGAGGCTTGATTATCTTGATGGTCTTGGCTCCGGTGGATATTATTCCCTCAAGCTCGGCATCCTGGCCCATACCCATCCAGTGCACGGCATTGCTCTCTGCCGCGCCTTTTGCATAAACGTTCATCCCATCGGGCGCATTATTGAACAGATGCGACAGGGCTGCGGTCATAATCGGAGTAGAGAACTTATGCCCGAACAATTGAAATGATGTGTCTGGAATGACAGAGTCCAGATAGCGGGTCTCAATTAACAGAGAGTCCAGATAGTCTCGGGTTATTTTGTCTGAATTGCCTGTGTACATACTGATTGGAGTGTTATTGGGGTTGTTGTCGCTTTCAGGCTGAGGCGCGGCTGCCGCAGCATCTTTCTGACCGTCATCTCGGTCACCGCTTGTGTTGGCGCAGGACGGGAATACGCCCATTGCAGCGCTTCCGGCCGCTATGACGCTCATTGTCTTTATGGCATCGCGCCTTGAAATCTGCTTGCTCATAATCCGGTTGACAGTAATTGCATTATTTAAGGCAAAATTATGCTTTCGTATCCTTATTACCAAAGGTCACAGAAATTTTATATCAACAGGTCTCTTTATTTGCAAGCCAAATACTAAGTAAGTGTAAAAAATAAGTTGGTAAGAAAGCCCGAAGATTACTATCTTTGCAGGAAACTGGAATTATATGAGCAGGACTTTTTTGAATTTAATGGCAGTAATATATACTGTGGTGATGCTTGCAGGCTGCGGAACAAGAAACGATGGCCTGAGGAGCATACACTATGCGGATTCTACGGAATGTGTCAGACTCACGGTCGATGCCCAGCTTCCACGGGCCGGCAAGGGGGCGGATGCAATCATAAGGGATACTCTTCTGGCTGAGCTGGTAAGGCAGTTCGAGAATTTCGGAATGCAGGAGGAACCACACAAGCTGCGGCCATATGCCGGCAAGGGCAGATACGCAGACTATGTGTCTTATTATGCCGGTCAGGTATTGGCCTATCTTGATTCCATATCCTCACAGGATAGGGAAGAGCGCCTGCAATATACATCGTTTGCCCCAATGTGGGAATACGATGCAAGTATAAACAAGGTTGCCGTTGGCGGTAAATACATAGTGTTCGAGCAGTCCAACTATATATATATGGGTGGAGCGCACGGCGGTGTGTCGGGCGGTGGAAGTATGACATTCCGGAAGTCCGACGGCAAGTTACTGCGCTCTGTGATTGACAGAAATGAATGGATGTCTATGCAGAAACTGCTCCATAATGGACTCAAATCGTATTTTGAGGAGTGTGGAGATGAGCAGGGAATGGAGTATCTGTTCGTAGATGCCGATTCAATCCCGCTTCCCGTGTGGGAGCCAAGCCTCTGTGACAGCGGAGTGGTGTTCGTGTATCAGCAGTACGAGATAGCGCCATACGCGGTGGGAATGCCCACTTTTACCGTTCCGTATGAGCAGATCAGAGAGTATCTCACTCCAGACGCGCTGGAATTGACAGACCGATAATCCTATCTCGGAAATATACGCTTCTGTCCGTCTGCTATATAGATTCTATTGTCAGATGGATGTGCTACCTGCTTGCCGCTTATATCATATACATTTTTATCTTTGGCAGAGTCTGGCGTAGAATCAAAACCTGCGGTTTGTGCCGGGTCTATTCCTCTGTTTCTACAGGCTTCAGCCAAGGCGTTCCTAATGTAGTAGAAGGCCGGTTTAGGCGTGTAGTATTTGTCAAAAATCAGTGGCTCGGCTTTCTGGCGATACTCAATCCAACTACGGTCGTCAGACACTCCCCACATTATCATTCCAAGTGAGTTCTCCTCCTGAAGCGCGATATTCACAAGTGTCCTGTAGTCATCAGCCTGTCTTATGTAGCCGTTGAGGTCACCCCACAACGAGCTTCCAAGTGTAATGTCCAGCTCGGTGATCTCGCATTTCAGACCTATCCCGGCGAAATGTCTGTATGTCTCAACCAATTGCGTAGAGTCAATATCGCCGGTAGCCAGATGACACTGAAGACCTACGCCATCAATAGGCGTGCCGCTCTCCTTCATCCTTTTTGCCAGGTTGAACAAAGCTTTTGCCTTGGATTTATTCCAATGGTGGCTCCCATACTCGTTCAGAATAAGAAGCAGGTTCGGATCTGCCTGACGTGCCCAGACGAATGCCGAGTCAAGGTACGACTCGCCAATCACATCGTACCAGACGGTGTGTCTGAGAGAGTATCCATCTGGATTTGAGCTGAGGATGCTCTGATTGTCGTCCAGACACTCGTTCACCACATCCCATTCCGCTATCTGCCCTTTGTAGTGCGATACAACAGTTATGATATGGTTTTTGAGAATTTGCTGCAGCTGCTCTTTGGTCAGGTTCCTGTTGTTCTTGAAACCATCCTCGCTGATCCAGCTTGGAACCTGTGTGTGCCAGCAAAGGTTATGCCCGCGTATTGTTATCCCGTTGTCTTTGGCAAACTGTACCAGCTTGTCAGCCTCTTTGAAATCAAACTGTCCCTTGTACGGCTCCAATGCATCGAATTTCATCTGATTCTCAGCTACCAAGGCATTCATGTTCTGCTCAATGACTCTCTGTCCCTGAGTCTTGGATGTCACTAAACCCGATGACGTGGCGGCCCCTATATGAAATCCCAATGCGTCGGCGTAATAGCGCAGAGTCTCGGTCGCGTCGTCAATCACATAGTCGGGCTGGCAGAGAGTAATGTCATCAATGTAATACTCAAATTGTCCGTTGAATCCAAGGTCTATGTACCTGTCGCTGTTGGAGACGTTTTTCAGAAAATATGTCTTCAGCACCCAGTAGCCTGTCTCGCCGATGTTCAGACTCTCTGATACGGAAGAGTGACGGCCCAGATTCAGATTAAAAGTCTTGTAGAGAGATGAGTTGTCGCCATCTTTAGCCGGGCGGAAAAATCTGACCGATACCATATCGAACGCGCTTGCCTCAGTGCCTGTCATATCCATAAGGATGCGTATCCTGGTATTCCCGCCCGTAGTCTTTACGTGCAATACTTTGTTCGCACTGTCAGTCGGGTCCGTCTCTACTGTCGCGGTACCGTTGCTGCTCTTTTTCCCGCCATCGTATAACTGCATGGTGCTTCCCAGGTCGCGGGCATTAAAATCCTCCAGCACAACCTTGTCCGTGAAATCTGGACCAGGGTAGGGAATCGGGTCTGGTCTCTTGACCGGTGTCAGTGCTATTCGGTCCAGAAAAAACTCATCCACACTCTGGCCGTAATCAAGTATCAGTCGTGCCAGATGCTCCATATCAATGTCAAACTCAACGGCGTATCTTGACCATTCAGGGCTGATGTCAAAGACCGCAGGCCAGCATTGTCCGTCCTCGTAGTTTTCCTGCTGGCAGCAAATCTGCAGTTGTGAGCCTTGTTTGCGTGATTTTGCATAAAACTCCAGACGATATCTGCCGGGAGCAAGTTTCTTGCCGAAATCGTATTGCGCCTGTGCCTGCCAGAACTCCTGCGGCTTGGTGTTCTTCAGGGACATACATCCTGCGCTTCCATCATATCCTGGTGTGGCCCGTCTCATAGTGGTGCCATCGCCCCAGCCGTGCCATTTGCCAAGACTGCTGTTGAAGTTGTACGATGTGGTCTCAATGAGGTTGCCCTCAACATTCGGCTCTGCGGTAGCGGCCATCACATTCAGCATTGCCGCCTGCGCAATCAGCAATGTCAGAAACGGGAGTAATCTTGAATTATAGGTAAAATGTCTCATAATATATTGTCAAAAGGATTAATTATACTGATAAGCCAGCCGCTCGTCGCCATTCCAGCAATGAATGATGCCGCAATACTTGAATCCGGCTTTCTCAACTATGTGCCTCATTACTTTGTTGTCGCGGTGAGTGTCAATGCGCACGGTGCCGAGAGTCTGCAGTGCAAAACGCATAACCTCGTTGAACAGACCTTTCACCTGTCCCGAGGTGGCAATGCGGTGGATGGTGGCGTAGGGGTTGTCGTTCCTCCAGGCTCCATCGTAGATTACATCGTATGTCGGGTCTTTTTCCGTACGCATTACGAATGTGCCCACAATCTGTCCGCCATACAGGCATACAAAACTCTCGTCACGGCTGATGTCCTCCATAATCTGTGCCAAGCTGGGGTAGCCGTCGGTCCACTGACTGGGATTGCCTGTCTCAGCCATAAACCTGCGGGCGTGCGCGAAAATCTCCTGCAGCCGTGGAATGTCGGCCTCTGTTGTCTTGCGGATTTCCATTGTCTGTATCCAAATGCTATGCAAACATATAATTAATAGTCCACATAATATAGGCTCATTTGAAAAAGTTGTCAGGAAAATGTATTCCCAAACCATCGATTGAGTCGACTCAAAGCGTCGATCGGGTTGACTCAAATGACGAAATGGGGCGACTCACATTCGCAGGCGTAATGCTTCGTTGGCAGCAGAAGCTCAGACCCTCGTGCGTGGAGTCCAGACAGCTCTTTTTATAGGATATTTGAAAGAAAAGACTTATATTTGCAGACGAGACTATGACATATATCGGTTATGAGACGGATATTGTCGATTCCGGAACCACAGAGAACGTCCATGCTCCTTGCTTCCCGAAGAACAAGGGAAAGTGAACGTCAGTAAAGGAAAATAGTCATGTCAATATCAATAAAAGGCTTAAGTCATTACTATCCAAACGGAAAGAAAGCTCTGGACGACATCAGTCTGGAGATTCCCTCAGGTATGTTCGGACTCCTGGGCCCTAACGGCGCCGGCAAGTCAACGCTGATGCGTATCCTTGTAACTCTGCTGGAACCCAGCGAGGGCCAGATTGATGTGTGCGGTTATGACATCCGCACTCAGCGCAGGGAGGTCCGCCGCATCCTTGGATATCTGCCGCAGGACTTTCGCTTCTTTGCCAAGTACAAGGTACGTGAGTTCCTGGATTATGCGGCAGCACTTACAGGAATGACAAATTCGCAGGCACGCGGCAAGGCTGTCGATGCTATGCTGGAACAGGTTGGCCTGTACGAGGTGCGTGACCGCTATGCGCAGAATCTGTCTGGCGGCATGAAAAGACGTCTCGGCATAGCCCAGGCGCTGATACACAAGCCTATGATCCTGGTGGTGGATGAGCCTACCACCGGACTCGATCCCGAGGAGCGCATCCGCTTCAGGAATCTTCTTTCTGAGGCCAGCACAAAGGATACCACAATCATACTGTCAACCCATATAGTTGGTGACATCTCCAGCTCGTGTACTGAAATGGCCATGCTCAACCAGGGTCATGTCATGTTCAGGGGGTCACCCGCCGGCATGCTCAAGGAAACAGAGGGCAAGGTCTGGCGTCTGAGGGTCACCAACGAGCAGTATGCCGAGATTAATCAGAAGTATGCGGTCATCTCAACCATTCCGCACGGACTTGGCTGGGACATACAGGTGGTGGCAGACAGCCTTCCCGGATACGATGCCGTGAGCTATCCGCCCAACCTGGAGCATGCATACGTGTATTTCACTGAAATTAGGGATAATGACAGATGAGACTGGGCATAAATGACATCCTGACCGTCTCGAAATATGAGACGAAACTCCTTGTCAGAGGCTGGTTCTTCAAGGTCTTTGCATTCCTGGCGATCATTGCGGCAGTCATACTCGGATCCATTTACATATTCCAACCTTTCCAGAATTCCGTAATGGTCAACCGCTCGGTCATCCCATATATGTTCATGCTGGTCATGAACGTCGGGCAAGCCGTGGTGTCGGTGTTTCTGGCATCGGAGTATCTGAAGCGCGACAAGCAGCTGGACACGTCGGAAGTGTTCTACACCCGGCCGCTCAGCAATGCCGAGTACCTTCTGGGCAAGATGTGGGCCACATTGAAGGTTTTCTTCATATTGGATGCAGTGGTCATGGCGATGGCACTGATAATGGGCATGATCAAGTACGGGTCCAACCTGGACTACCTGAGCTGTATCTGGTACTTCCTGCTGCTGATAGTGCCTACGCTGGTGTTCATAGTGGGCCTGTCAACCACACTGATGCTGGTCCTGAATAATCAGGCCATAACCATGGTCATACTGCTGGCGTACATAGGCGCCACGCTGTTCTACATTGACGATCTGTACTATTACCTGTTCGATTACATAGGCTTCAACCTGCCTCTGCTCAAGTCGGTAGTCACCGGTTTCAGCGGACTGGGCAGACTCATAAATCACCGCTTGTGTTACCTGATGCTGGGTATCGGCCTGATTCTGACCGATGTGTCGCTCTTCCACCGGCTTTCCAACTCCAGGTACAGCCTGCTGCCGTGGCGCATTGCCGCGGTGCTGTTCCTGGCAGGCGGACTGTATGCCGGCTACAGGCACGTGCATTTATATAAGGTGGACGAGAAGTTCAGAGCCGACATGATCCAGCTGGACAACAGTTACGTCCACACAGTAGGTGCCGTGGCTGAGACATGCAGGCTCGACGTGACCCAGAACGGTGATATGCTCGGCGTGAAGGCCACACTGACCGTAAGTCCCGAGTCTGAAACCAATCAGTTGGTGTTCACCCTCAATCCGGGATTTGTCCTGAACAGCGTCAGTTCTCCGGGGCATCCTATGCAGTATCAGCGTCTCAAGCATCTCATCGTAATGGATTTCGATGATGCACTGGCTGAGTCAGAACCGGTGGACATCATCATGGAGTATGGCGGAGTGGCAGATGAGCGCATCTGCTATCTGGACATATCGTCAGACAAGATGCTCGAGAATACAAAGGTGCTGAATATGCTCAACACAGGCAGGCAGTATCTGTTTCAGGACCGTAATTACACACTTCTCACCCCCGAGAGTTACTGGTATCCGCGTCCGGGTGTCGCATACAGCGATGCCAGTCCCGAGTGGCAGAAATCATACTTCACTGATTTCACCCTCAGCGTGACGCCCAATCCGGGACTGACGCCCATATCGCAGGGTGCCTGCACTGCCAGCGCCGATTCCACGGAGTACACCTTCCAGCCAGAATCCCGTCTGCCGTCGGTAACGCTTGCCATAGGCGACTACATATCCAAGTCCATTACCGTTGATTCCACTACATACACCGTATGGGAACTGGGCCGTTGGGACGATGGCTTCCATGCCCTGGACTCGATAAGCGACACCATTCCTCAGATAATCCGTGATGTGCGCAGGGATATGGAGTGGAATATGGACATGGCTTATCCGTTCCAACGTTTCTCGCTGGTGGAGGTTCCCGCGCATTTCAAGACATTCAAACGGGTTTGGACATCGGCTTACGAGCAGCTGCAGCCCGAACTCGCGCTGATTCACGAGAGAGCATACGATATCGGATCGTTTCAGCTTAATGAGAGGAAGAATATGTACTCGCGTGAATGGAACAGGAACAGAAACATGAGCGAAAAGGAGGTCCAGATAACCATTCTGCGAGAGGCACTCTATTTCATGTCAGGAGAGCAGGACTACACTGGCAGTGGCAGAAACGGTAGTTTCACGATGACTGCTGTGGATAATCCATACTATATGCGGCCTCTGTTCATAAACTTCAGGTACAATGTCTATTCGTCCGACTGGCCTATGGCCAACAGGATGGTTGAGGCAGTGACAAACGGAAATACGTCCGATGGCGGAGGCTGGATAAGAAGAATGAACGGCATGACCGAGGATGAGAAGGCCTTGTTCCTGATGGGAAGGTACGGTTTTGACCGCGTGATGTCCGATCCCGACTGGGAGGATCTGGCTGACAACGCATTGTCGCTCAAGACAAGGGACTTCTTCGCTCCGGCATCGGCTGCGGTGGGCTACGAGACACTGATAGACTCTATTATTGCCCACACCAGGGAACGCGAGTTTGCCAATATGTCGTTTGATTCCGTCCTGAGCTGGGTTGAGGACTATTCTGGAATTGACCTGCAGGCCAGAAAGGAAGAGTGGAACGGACTGGCGCGGCTGGCCTGCTACAAGATCGGCTCGCCCACCATAACCAAAGTGATTACCGACACGGCTGATGTGTATCAGGCTGAAATCGCAGTAGAGAACATATCGGACAATCCTGGATATGTGACCGTGCAGTTAGAGTTCTGGAACATGGAGAATGCCGGTGACGAGGAAAAGCCCAAGACCTTTATGGTGGGCATAGGAGCGCATGAGACCCGTAAACTGGTGACTCACTGGCTTAATACGCCTAACCGCATACGGATCAACACCATGATGTCGTCCAACCTGCCGCACGATGTGGAGCTTGACGGCTCCGACTGGAGTACATATGACGGTGAGGTCCTGACCCCCGAGGGTGTCTATGACGTCCGCACAGGGGTGCGCAATACCGAGCCTGGCGAGATTATAGTGGACAATGAGGATGCCGCACTGTTCTCCCTGTCAAGGCCCATCAGGACGGGATATCTGTCCAAGTGGCTGGACAAGGCCAGGGAAAAGGATAACGAGTTTGTCTATGAGGGCTTCCAGGATTGGAACACCTATCCCCAGTGGATTCCAGTTACCGATCAGGCACTGTACGGCGATTACGTTCGCTCGGCTTACGTGATATCGCAGGGCGATGGCTCGCAGTATGCACGCTGGAGTGTCCCACTGACGGATGCCGGCACGTACGATGTTTACTACTATGCTGCTCCCAGAATGTATAACAACAACCGGAACCGCAGGTGGAACAACAATAACAACAACGGCCGACGCCAGACCAATGACTACAACTTCGAGATAGCTCAGTTTGAGACGGTGGACCGCGTATCGATGAATATGAACCGCGCCGATGAGGGCTGGAACCTGCTGGGAACCTTCCGCTTCGAGGCCGACACCGTCAGGGTCACCTTGAACAACAAGTCCGGCGTCAGGGTAATAGTGGCCGATGCCGTAAGAATGGTTAAAAGAGAAAGATAAATACAATCAAGAAGATATGACAAAGAAACCTCTGCTGATCACTGCACTGATTGCACTGGCACCGCTCTTCGGGAACGGGGCGCGGGCTCAGATCCTCATGACCATGGAGCAGGCTCTCCAGTACAGTGCCGAGCATAACCCCGACCTGATAAACTCCCGTATGAGCATGGCGCGTTACGAGCAGAACCTGATAGCACAGCGGGCATCGCTCAAGTCACGCTTCTCGCTGAACCTGGAGCCCATATCGTATTCGCAGTCGCGTCAGTTCGACAGCCGTTACTCGGACTGGTACACCAACCGCTCGCTCTCCTCGTCGGGAACGTTCACCATCACCCAGCCCATCATCTGGACCGATGCCACGCTCTCGCTCAACAACAGCCTGTCATGGCAGGACAACGAGTCAACGATAGGCGGTTCCACCAACAGGAACCGGGCATTCAGCAACCGTTTGTACCTGAGTCTGAACCAGCCAATCTTCACCTACAACAGGACCAAGATGAACATGCGGCAGATCGAGATGAACTACGAGAATGCCCGCATCAGCTATGCCTTGCAGATGCTGAACGTGGAGCGCAACATCACCAACCAGTTCTACAGCCTTTTTATGTCGCAGCAGAACCTGGAGATCAGCGAGTCTGAGCTTGAGAACGCCGAGAAGAACTTCCGTATAATAAAGGACAAGGTCGATGCCGACATGGCCACCAAGGACGAGTACTATCAGGCCGAGCTGAACCTTGCCCAGTCGCGCTCAAGCCTTGAGAACCAGCGCGTGAGCCTGGAGAATGCCAAGGACAATTTCAAGCAGTCGCTGGGCATTCCCCTGGACGAGGACATCATGGTGGTATGCGAGATTGCGGCCGAGCCGGTAATGGTCGATTTCGACAAGGCCCTGCAGAGCGCCATGGCCACCCGTCTGGAACTCCGCCAGCGCGAGATTTCCCGCGAGCAGCAGGAGATGTCCTTGATTCAGGTCAAGGACAACGACAGTTTCAGCGGCAACATATCGCTCTCGCTGGGTATCATGGGTGATAACCCTGAATTCCCGCATGTCTATGACAGCCCCACAAACAACCCGCGTGTGGCTGTCTCATTCAGCGTGCCTATCTTTGACTGGGGTGCCAGAAAGGCCCGTATCAAGGCTGCCGAGATTGAGCGCGAGATGTTTGAGCTGAGTGCCGAGGAGGAGCTGAAGGGCATTGAGATGGATCTGCGCAGCACCTGCCGCAGCCTGGATAACCTGCTTAACCAGATATCCATAGCCGAGCAGAGCCGTCAGAACGCCCAGCTGACCTACGACCTCAACGAGGAGCGTTACCGCAACGGCGAGCTGACCGGCCTGCAGATGAACCAGATCCAGAGCCAGCTGTCCAGCAGCAAGGTATCGTACACTCAGGTAATAATCAACTACAAGATCCAGCTTCTCAACATCAAGATTCTGACACTCTACGATTTCGAGAAGGATGAGCCTGTGGTCCCCATGACATACGAGCAGAAAACAGATAAGAAACAAAAGAAATGATACAGCATATGAAATCAGGAATCAGCGCACTTTCACTGACTGTGCTTACGCTTCTCATCGCAGGGTGCAAGCAGGAGAATACAATGAGCCGTAACGAGATACCGACACCGGTATCGGTCTCCGACATAACCTACGGCACCGTCAGCAGGATCTTCACCACCAACAGCACCGCCGTATCCAGCTCGGAGGCTCAGCTGACGACCGAGATGGCCGGCAAGTATATCCTTCAGAAGAACCCGTCGACGGGTCAGCCCTACAAACTGGGTGACAGGGTACGCAAGGGCGCATTGATCGTGCGCATCGAAGACAAGGCGTACGAGAACGGCATATCCATAGAGACAAAGCGTCTGAACCTGGAACTGGCCGAACAGGAGCAGGTCAAGACCAAGTCGCTCTACGACAAGGGCGGAGCCACCCTGACCGAGGTCAAGAACTCCGACATCAAGATCATGAACTCGCGTCTGGAGTACGAGAATGCCGAGATGAACCTTGAGAAGATGAACATCAGGGCTCCGTTCGATGGCGTAATAGTGGACCTGCCGCATTATTCCAGGGAGGCCAAGGTCAGCAGCGGTGCGGACATAGCCACCATCATGGACTATAGCTCCATGCTGCTTGAGATCAACCTGCCAGAGAGCGCTATCAACGAGGTTGTAGTGGGCCAGAAGGCTTACATCACCCACTACACGCTTCCCGGGGACACCATCATTGGCAAGGTAACCGAGCTCTCGCCTGCCATAAGCACCGAGACCCGTACGTTCAAGGGTAAGGTACAGGTTGATAACGGCAAGCTGCTCATCCGTCCGGGTATGTTCGTAAAGGCCGACATCATCATGGAAAGTCACAATCAGACCATCGTCATCCCCAAGAACATTGTCCGCAACGAGAACCGTCGCCGCCTGGTCTTCGTGGTTGATCAGGGCATAGCGCGTGCCCGTTACATCAATCTGGGTCTCGAAGAGAAGAACAATGTGGAGGTACTGAGCGGTCTGGAGAAAGACGATCAGCTGATAGTCCGCGGTTTCGAGACACTGAGAGACGGCTCGAAAGTCAAGGTACAAAGATAAACTGCACGCTAGGAAGCAATGAAGAAACTGGTCAGTTGGGCAGTCAGACATCCGGTTACCGTCACCATGACGGTGCTGGCCATACTGCTGCTCGGAAAGATATCGTATGACAGGCTGAGCGTGGAGCTGCTCCCCAGTATGAACAGCCCCCGTCTGTTTGTCGAGATAGACGCCGGCGAACGTCCGCCCGAGGAGATAGAGAAACAATTCGTAAGCAACATGGAGTCGCAGATTGCCCGTCAGAGCGACGTGACCTCAGTGTCGTCCGTAGTCAAGGTCGGTACGGCCCGCATCACGGTCGAGTATGCATGGCGCAAGGACATGGACGAGGCGTACCTGGACTTGGAGAAGGCTATGAGCAGCTTTGCCCAGGACAGCCGCGTAACGGACCTGCGCATTTCCCAGAAGGATCCCACCACGGCTCCCATCATGATTCTGGGCTTCTCCAACCCGGACATCACAGACATGGCCGAGTTGCGCAAGGTGGCTGATTCGTACGTGTGCAACGAACTGATGAGGGTTGATGGCATAGCCGACGTGTCACTTGCAGGTGACGAGTTCACAAACCTGGTCATCGAGGCCGATCCTTACAAGCTGGAGGCCTTCAACATCACCATAGACAACATCTCGTCACGCATCCAGGAGAGCAACCAGAGGGTTACCGGCGGCAGGATTACCGAGCAGGGCGCCCAGTATCTGGTAACCGGCTCAAATACCCTGACCGATGAGACCGCCTTCGGCAATATCATCGTCGGATACCGCAACACCGAGGCTGAGGCCGGTCAGGTCAGCGAGTTCCAGTCTGCCAGCATGGCTCCCATATACCTGCGTGATGTCGCTGTAATCCACTTCGAGAACCGCGAGCCGGAAAACATCGTCAGGGTGAACGGCAAGCGCAGCATCGGCATTTCGGTGTTCAAGGAAATGGACTACAATACAGTGAAGGCGGTGGAAGGCGTCCAGACCAGCATAGAAAAGATACGCAAGTCGCTGCCCGGATATGAGATCAGGGTAATCAGCGACCAGGCAACCTTTATCAATAACTCAATCGGCGAGGTCAAGAACAGTGCCCTTCTGGGTATCCTGCTGGCTGTGGTCGTACTGTTCGTGTTCCTGCGCAGGGTAGGGACCACGCTCATTGTGGCTGTGTCCATCCCCGTGTCCATAATCGCCACGTTCAGCCTGATGTACTTCGGCGGACTGACTGTCAACATACTGACTCTGGGAGGACTTGCCCTGGGTGCCGGTATGCTGGTGGACAACTCGATCGTGGTCATAGAGAGCATCTTCCGTAATCAGGAACGTGGGCTTTCCGTCCGCGATGCGGCGGTTACCGGCACGTCCGAGGTGGCTGGTGCCGTCACGGCATCTACCCTGACTACCATAGTTGTGTTCCTGCCCATTGTATATCTGCACGGCGCTACGGGCGAGCTGTTCAAGGACGAGGCCTGGACCGTCACGTTCTCGCTTATCTCGTCGCTCTTCGTGGCCATACTGGTCATTCCCACGCTTTACGAACGCTTGTTCGGACGCAGGAAGGCTGCTCCTATGACGAATGTTAACTCGCTGAACATAAAGGGCTACGGCTCATTCCTGAAGAAACTTGTCCAGAAACGCTGGCTGGTTATTGCCTGCTCGCTCGCGCTTGTGACGGGTACGGTGTTCCTGCTGCCGTTCATCGGCACCGAGTTCATGCCCAAGGCCGATGACAATACCATCAACGTGAAGGTGCGTCTGGCCGAAGGTACCAGCCTGGAGCGTACATCGTCCACGTTGGAGAGCCTTGAGAATCTGGTCTTCGATATGACTGAGGATACTGCCTGTGTCATCTACACGCACATCGGTCCCGGCGCATCGTCACAGAACATGGATTTCCAGGGTGAGAACACTGCCACGATGAAGATCCAGCTGTCCAAGGCATCGCTCCTGACACCGGATCTCCTTACCGAAGTACTGGCCGATTACACCAATGGAGTGGAGGGTATGGAACTGTCATTCACTCAGGATGACAATTCGCTGAAT